>JASGFZ010000159.1:0-7147 GCA_047605345.1 Flavihumibacter sp.
GCAAAAGACGTGGTAAAGGAAAACTTTGCCGTGATCAATGCCGATGATGCTGTACGTTTTTTCATTGCAATTGGTTCTGCAAAAATCGGCGGCCCGCTGAAAGGCATCGCGACCATAAAAATCATCGGCATTGATCACGGCAAAGTTTTCCTTTACCACGTCTTTTGCGCAAAGCACCGCATGGGCGGTTCCCCAGGGTTTGGTGCGTTCTGCCGGCACCGGCCCATTTTTAAGATGCGCATTCAGGTCCTGGAATACATATTCCACCTGTATCTTTCCTTCCAGTTTGGAGCCGAATTTTTCGCGGAAATCGGCTTCAAAATCTTTCCGGATAATGAATACCACCTTACCGAAACCGGCACGAATGGCATCGTATATAGAATATTCCATAATCGTTTCCCCACTGGGACCGAAAGACTGGATTTGCTTAAGACTGCCGTAGCGCGAGGCCATGCCGGCAGCAAGTATTACAAGTGTTGGTTGCATGCTCTTTTGATTTCGGGCGCTAATATATAAATTTCAAGGATGAAATTACCAGTACGGAGCGATTTAGTGCGTATTGAGCCGGTTCGGTTCACGGCAAACCAGGAGCTGCGGGTCGATTGCCTGCGGCTTGATTTACTGGATCCGCTGATTTCGGGCAATAAATGGTTCAAGCTGCTGCCCTGGCTTCAGCTGGCCAGGGAAAAAAAGGCGGCGGCGATTGCCAGCTTTGGCGGACTATGGTCGAACCACCTCCTGGCGATGGCCGCCGCGGCCCGCCACTTCGGTATAAAAGCATTCGGCATTATCAGGGGCGAAGACCTGCCGGTGGCCAGCACCGCCGATCTGCGCCGGCTGGGTATGGAGCTTATTTTTGCTTCCCGAAGCGACTACCAGCTCTTTCAGCAGGAACCTGCCCGTTGCCCGGCATTGCCGGATAATACGTTTATTATACCCGAAGGCGGGCAGGGACTACCCGGTGTGCACGGCGCCGCCGCCCTGCTCGACCCCCTGCCGTCGCCGGGCGACTACACCCATATCGCCCTGGCAGTGGGCACCGGCACCAGCCTCGCCGGTATTTTATCGGCCGTTAACCCGCGGCAAAAACTGATCGGGATCAGCATTTTGAAAGGTGAGGATAGCTTATCGGCGCAAATCAATGAATGGGTGCCGGGAAAAGCTGCTCAATTTGAGCTCTCCTTCCGGTTTCATTTTGGCGGATATGCCCGCTATACACCGGCGCTTCTGGCCTTTATGAACCAGTTGTACCGGGAGCAGCAGATCCCGCTCGACTTTGTGTACACAGCCAAGCTTTTTTACGGCATCCGCGAAATGATCATGGAAAATTATTTTCCGCCCGAATCGAGGCTGCTCCTGGTCCACAGCGGGGGGCTGCCGGGAAACCGTTCGCTGCCGGTTGACAGCCTCGGGTATTGAATTATATTTGTACCCAATGAGGAAAAGAGCCGGCGTATTCAATACCGTTGTCATTTTTTTACTGCTCTGCCTGGTCGCGGCAGGTACCCGGGCGCAAGACGCGCTTCCACAGTTTACGGCCATTCGCAAGCCCGAAAACAGGGTAACGATCAGCTGGACCAATCCATTCGGTAACAAAATCCGCCAGCTGAGCATTCAGCGCTCAGCCGACAGCACCCGCTTTTTCAAATCAATTGTGACCCTGCCCGATCCTACCCTGTCAAAAAATGCATATGCGGACCTCAAATCACCCGATACCCTGCAATATTACCGGTTGTACATCCTGCTGGAAGGGGGGCACTACATTTTCGGAAAGGCACAAAGAGCCCTTCGTTATACCGCAGCGCCGCCGGCTGAAAAGCCGGTCGTCGTAAAAATCATTCCAAGCCCGCCCGACAAACGGGAAGAGCCAAAATTTTCAGATAATAAAATAACCGATAAACAAATAGAGAAACCTGTAAAACGGGATATTATAGCAGAAAAAAACTACATTATCAAAAGAGCTGATACCGTCAAAGGCAACCTGCCGGAATCGAAAATGCGCGCTTTCAGGGACTCCATAAATTTGTACACCAAAGACACCCTGTTATCGGTGGTAAACGACACCATCATCATCCGCCCCTTTATTCCCAAAGAAGTATTCGTTTTATCGAAGTATATTTTTACCGATAAATCAGGGCTTCTCCATATTGAGCTGCCCGAAGCCCCGCGGCGGTCGTATAAAGTGCGGTTTTACGAAGAGGATAAAACCTTCCTCTTCGAGGTAAGGAATATACGCGACCAGGTATTGCTGCTGGACAAAGCAAATTTCCAGCACGCCGGCTGGTTTTTATATGAACTCCTTGACGATGATAAGCTTATAGAGAAAAACCGCTTTTTTATAGGCAAAGATTTCTAGGCGGGCATACCGTTTGCTGTTGCTATCTCTACGTCAAAAATATCGCTGAATTTATCAACGAATATTTCTTTAACAGTATTAAAATCAATTGATTGACCAATTTCTTTTGAAATAGAGGTAACCGCTTTTTGCTGGATACCACAGGGAATGATATGGTTAAAATAGTCGAGATTGGTATTTACATTGAGCGCGAATCCGTGCATGGTTATCCACCGGCTGCAGCGTATGCCGATCGCACAGATCTTCCGCTCCCGGCCTTTCGTGAACGGTTCCAGCCATACACCGGTTTCACCCGGCGAGCGGTCGCCCTGCAGCCCGAATGCGCCAATGGTCCGGATCACCGCTTCTTCAATACGCCGCAGGTATTTTCCCAAATCGGTTCCGAACAGTTCCAGGTCGAGGATGGGATAACCCACCAGCTGTCCCGGGCCGTGAAAGGTAATATCGCCGCCGCGGTTGGTGTGAAAAAATTCAATGCCCCGCTCCTGCCGGTCGGCCTCACTGATCAGCACATGCTCCATTTTACCGCTTTTACCCAGGGTATATACAGGTGGGTGTTCCACCAGCAGCAGCCGGTTCACGGTGGGCTCGCCGGCGGCTTTCCGCCGCAGGTTGTCCTGGAGCAGTGATTCCTGCAATACCCAGGTCTCTTTATAAGGCTGGCGGCCGAGGTCGGTCAGTAAAACAGTTTGCATGGCGCAAAGTTAGTGGGCTCTTTCGTTATAAATTTGCCTTTCAACTTTCTACAAATAAGGTGGCCGATAGTTTACACGACGAAAATGAGCTGGATGAGCAGCTTCCCGATACCAGCGAGGAGCTGTACGAACAACACGTATTCAGGATCGATCCCGGCCAGGAGCTGATGCGCATCGACAAGTTCCTGGTGGGGCGGGTGGAGTATGCCACCCGCAACAAGGTGCAAAAAGCGATTGAGGCAGGCCGCATCCTGGTAAACGGCAAAACCACGAAATCGAACTATAATATCAGGCCGGCAGATGAGATCATCATCTATTCGCACCGCGAGCGAACCGGCGAACAGGTGGTGCCGGAGCAGCTGCCGCTTCATATCCAGTATGAAGACGACCAGGTAATGGTCATCAATAAGCCGGCAGGACTGGTGGTGCATCCCGGCAGCGGTAACCCGGGGGGCACCCTGCTGAATGGTGTTGCCTGGTACCTGCAGCATAAGGACAGCTCCATCAATGAAGAGACCCTGCCGCGGTACGGGATGGTGCACCGGATCGATAAAAACACCAGCGGACTGATCGTTATCGCCAAAACCGACCAGGCAGTGACAGACCTGGCAAGGCAGTTTTTCAACCATACGGTGTACCGGCGGTATATCGCCCTGGTATGGGGCGACCTGGAGGCCGATGAGGGCACTATCATCGCCCACGTGGGCCGCCACCGGCGGTTCCGGAAATTGTTTGATGCCTATCCCGAAGGCGATTACGGTAAAGACGCCATCACCCACTACAAAGTGCTGGAACGCATGAATTATGTTACCCTGGTGGAATGCCGCCTGGAAACCGGCCGCACGCACCAGATCCGGGTGCATATGCAGCATATCGGTCATCCCCTGTTCAACGATGATTTTTACGGGGGCGATAAAATAGTAAAGGGCACCGTGTACAGCAAATACAAACAGTTTGTAGACAACTGCTTTGCCATTTGCCCGCGGCAGGCTTTACATGCCGTCAATATCGGCTTTAAACACCCGGGCACCGGCCTGGATGTTTTTTTCAGTTCCGAAATAGCGCCCGATATGGCGGCGGTCATCGAAAAGTGGAGAAATTACGCTGCCGGCAGCCGGAAAAACGATTAGGGATTTACATCAAAAACCGTGGCGGTAAAGATCCCTTTCTCTCTTTTCTTAAAGGCCACTTTCCAGTTACCGGTATAGCGGATGACTTTGGGCAGCAGCAGCTCTCCTACCCGGAACATTTCCACTTCCATCTGCACATTGAAATCGTACACCCCCGCATCGTAGCTGAGATCGTAGGTGCGGGCTACGATGCGCATATCCTGCTGGTCAAAATAAGTGACTACCGCGTTGATGACAAGGTCGTTTCGCTGTGCACGGGTAATATCAGGCCGGGGTTGTATCCGGAACACATATACGTTTTTCCCCTGGTAGGTGGTCATATCGATCTCAAAATCGTAGAGATCGCTTTGCGGCGGTTCGTAGATATTGATCTTGTTGCCGATAAAAGGGATGCCGGGAATTTTTTTGCCAGGATTGAAGAACAGCATTTTGAGCTGCTCCTTGTGTTTTTCCAGTCCGCGTTTTCCTTTGGTGCTGAGCTCTTCCGCAAGAACAGAATTGTCTTCACCGCAAACCGTTCCTTCGGTGAAAAAAAGTGCGGCATACATTTCAGCGGTATAGTAATTCCAGTTGCCCCTGCTGTCGCGGATATCGCCTTCGGTTTTTTCTTCGCTGGTGGTCATGCTGCGGCAGCCATTGGCAAAGGTCTGGCGGGTGCGGCTGTGCAGGCCGGCAACAGGTTCGCCGTTTTTACCCAGCATGGTAACATCATTGAGTGCGGTATAGCTTAAGGCATGCAGGTTTTTGAAAGCGCGGTAAAAGCTGGTGTCGAGCTGCATGCGCCTGATAAAAGCCGGTACATCCATATTGCTCCTGACCACCACCTCTTTCAGGGTAATGGCTTTCTGGTCTACAAAAACAACGGTATCGGCGGGCAGGCCGGAATGAAAGGCCGTATCCTGGGCAGCCACCTGCAACGCTGCCGTAAGCAGCACAAAAAACAGCAGGCTGTTAAAAGCCGGGAGAATCTGCCGGAGCATACCGCCCTATTTAACAAAAGCCATGCGATAATCCACCCTCACTTTTCCTTTGGAGATATCATCGAGCTTGCCCTTCAGTAATTTTCTTTTCAGGGGCTTGATATAATCGATAAATAATTTTCCGTCGATGTGATCGTATTCGTGCTGTATAACACGGGCGGTGATACCGTTAAAGCTGGCAGAGTGCGGCTGAAAGTTTTCGTCTACATATTCAATAACGACTTCTTCGGGACGCATTACATCTTCCCTGATTTTAGGAATACTTAAGCAGCCTTCATTATAGGGCCAGTCGCTGCCGTTGAGCGCCACAATACGGGCATTGATAAATACGCCCTTATAACCTTTGTCGTTCGGGTATTCTTTCTTCTCATCCGGATCCAGCCCTTCGAGTATCTGCTGGCTGTCTACCACGAAAAGGCGAACCGGCCGGTTGATCTGGGGCGCCGCCAGCCCCACGCCATTGCTGTTGTACATGGTCTCCCACATATCAGCCACCAGTTGCTGCAGGCCGGGGTAATACGGGTCGATATCTGCTGCTACCTGGCGCAATACCGGATGGCCGTAAGCCACTATAGGTAAAATCATAAAAGCCTGATTTTGACCGGCAAAGATAGGCATTTTGGAAACCCTGTTTACCTGTCGTGCAAATAGGCCTGCAATAAAATCGTGGCGGCGATGATATCAACATTGGCTTTGATTTGCCGCTGTTTCTTTTTCATGCCCGATTCAACCATGCTTTGCCGGGCCATTTTCGAGGTATAGCGTTCGTCTACCCCCTGCACCGGAATGGACGGAAATTTTTTTATAAAAGCCTTTTTAAAGGCGGCCACCAGCGGGGTGGCATGCGTAGCAGAGCCATCCCAGTTTTCAGGTTCACCCAGCAAAACAAGCTCAACCGCTTCGGCGGCAAAATATTTTTCCAGGAAAGGGAAAATATCTTTTGTGTCGACCGTAGTAAGACCGGTGGCAATGATCTGAAGGGGGTCGGTAACGGCAATGCCTGTACGCTTTTTGCCGTAGTCGATCGCCATTATTCTCGCCATGGCTCAAACAGATAAGGGTTGGCGGAAGAGGTCTATAATCACAAACACGGCAAACACCACGCTGGCAATGCCGTTGGCGGTCATAAACGCGATGTTCACGCGGCTCAGGTCGTTGGGTTTTACGATCGAATGCTGGTAAAGCAGCATACCTGCAAAAACCAGCACGCCGATCCAGTACCAGAGCCCGAATACACCCAAAATACCGGCTACCACCACGAAGCTGGCGCTGAGCAGGTGAAGGAATTCCGATACGCGGAGGGCGCGGCTTTTCCCCAGGGCCGCGGGGATGGAATGCAACTGCTGGCGGCGGTCGAATTCCTCGTCCTGCATGGCATAGATGATATCAAATCCACTCACCCAGCATACAACTGCAAAGGAAAACAGCAACGGTAACAGGTCAAACCGGTTCGTTACGGCTATATAAGCGCCGATGGGTGCAAGCGACAGCCCGATGCCCAGTATAATATGACAAAGCGCGGTGAACCTTTTCGTATAACTATAACCCAGCACCACGAAAAGCGCCACGGGCGACAACAGCAGGCAGAGCCTGTTCAGCAATCCGGCAAATACCACAAAGAGGATGCAATTGACAATCACGAACCAGAGCGCATTGTCGGCGCTGATGATTCCCGCAGGAATTTCGCGGATGGCTGTTCGGGGATTCAGCGCATCAAAATGCCGGTCGAGGTACCGGTTGAAGCCCATGGCGGCGCTGCGGGCGGTTACCATACAGGCGATCACCAGCACCAGCTTCAGCAGCCACTGCTGCCAGCCGGCAGGAATGCCGGTATCCGGCTGCCATTGCATGGCCGGATGCAATACAGCCAGGAAAAAACCGATCATCGCAAAAGGCATGGCGAAGATGGTATGTGAAAACTTCACCAGGCTCAGGTAGTTCTTTATTGTACTCATGATTGGTCAATAAGGATTCAAATGTAGGAAC
>JASGFZ010000160.1:0-7138 GCA_047605345.1 Flavihumibacter sp.
CCGGCTTTAATATTGTTGACACCGAATCGGCGCTGTAACCAGGCACATTGGTCACCACGATGCCCTGCTCTTTCGCCGCCACGGTGTCAACAATATTAAAGCCGGTGGCGTGCACGCCTATGTATTTAAGCGCCGGTAATTGCGACAGTGTTTCCTTATTCAATACCACCTTGTTGGTGAACACCACTTCGGCGTTACCGATTCTGTTCACTACCTCCCGGGCGGGCGTGCGGTCATACACGGTGAGGGGGCCGAGTTCCTGTAAGGGCGACCAGCTGAGGTCGCCGGGATTCAGCGTATAGCCGTCGAGTACTACTATTTTCATATGGTCAAAAATAAAAAAGCCGTCCCGTGAAACGAGACAGCTTTCCATATTTCTTAACTGGAGATCAGATGATATCCATCGCCTTTACAAAGCTGGTACAAACAAAAGGAATGATCATGGTCAAATATTCCCAGTGCAGATAGATGGCGGCCAGCAGAGCAGCAGTTGAAACAAAGAAGCCCAACCACCAGATACCGGTATTTTTTTTCTGTGTCTCCATGGATTTTGTTCTTATTTGTCAGCAAAACTAATGTAATTGCCTGATTCTAAAAACCCTCTCATAAAAAAAGCCCCCGGCGTTTTTGGGTGCCAGGGGCAAATGAATATCTGTGAACGGTTTCTCACAAAGGCCGCAGAGGAACGGAGTGTTGTTGAGCCGCGAGCTTTCGCCTGGAATGGCGAAGAGCGTTGTTACGGATGCATTTTAAAACCACCACGATTCTCTGTTCCTCCGTGTTCTCCGTGCGAAACACACGCGTCTTTTACTTTACTTCCTCAAACTCCGCATCTGTCACATTCTCATCCGAAGAAGAGCCGCCGGCATTGGCCTGCGCACCCGCCTGGTCGGCGCCGGGTTGGGCGCCCGCCTGCTGGGCTTTGTAGATATCTTCAGAAGCGGCTGTCCAGGCGCCGTTCATCTCGTTCACCGCGGTATCGATGGCCGCGATGTCCTGGCTCTTGTGTGCCTCTTTCAGCCTGGTAAGGGCCGATTCGATAGCGCCTTTTTTATCGCCGGGAATCTTATCGCCATAGTCTTTCAGCTGCTTTTCGGTTTGGAAGATCAGGCTGTCGGCCTGGTTGATCTTCTCTACTTTTTCGCGGGCTTCCTTATCGGCAGACTCGTTGGCTTTCGCCTCGGCTTTCATTTTTTCGATCTCGTCTTTGGTAAGCCCCGAACCGGCTTCGATGCGGATCTTCTGCTCCTTACCGGTGCCTTTGTCTTTGGCTGTTACGTTCAGGATACCGTTGGCATCGATATCGAAAGTCACTTCGATCTGCGGCACACCGCGGGGAGCCGGCGGGATATCGTTCAGGTTGAACATGCCCAGGCTCTTGTTCTGCGAAGCCATGGGGCGTTCGCCCTGCAATACGTGGATCTGCACACCGGGCTGGTTGTCGCTGGCGGTGGAGAAGGTCTCCGATTTTTTGGTCGGAATGGTGGTGTTCGATTCGATGAGCCTGGTCATTACGCCACCCATGGTTTCGATACCCAGGCTCAGCGGGGTTACGTCCAGCAGCAGTACATCCTTCACTTCACCGGTTAACACCGCACCCTGGATAGCGGCGCCGATGGCCACCACTTCGTCGGGGTTCACCCCTTTGTGCGGTTTTCTGCCGAAGAATTTCTCTACAATTTCCTGCACTTTGGGGATGCGGGTGGAACCACCTACGAGGATCACTTCATCGATCTGGCTTACGCTCATACCGGCGTCTTTCAGGGCCTGCTCACAGGGCTTCAGGCAACGTTCGAACAGTTTGTCGGCCAGTTGCTCGAATTTGGCGCGGGTCAGCTTTTTCACGAGGTGCTTGGGCACGCCGTCTACTGCGGTTACGTACGGCAGGTTGATTTCTGTTTCGCTGGAGGTCGACAGTTCGATCTTCGCTTTTTCGGCAGCTTCTTTCAGGCGCTGCAGGGCCATGGGGTCTTTGCGGAGGTCTACGTTTTCGTCTTTTTTGAATTCGTCGGCCAGCCAGTCCATGATCACTTTATCGAAATCATCGCCACCCAGGTGGGTGTCGCCATTGGTTGATTTTACTTCAAACACACCGTCGCCGAGTTCGAGAACGGATATATCGAAAGTACCGCCACCGAGGTCGAATACGGCGATTTTCTGGTCCTTGCCTTTTTTATCGAGGCCGTAAGCCAGGGCGGCTGCAGTCGGTTCGTTTACGATCCGGCGTACGGTCAGTCCGGCGATTTCACCGGCCTCTTTGGTAGCCTGGCGCTGGGCGTCGTTGAAATAAGCCGGAACGGTGATCACTGCTTCGGTTACTTCCTGGCCCAGGTAATCTTCGGCCGTTTTTTTCATTTTCTGCAATACCATGGCAGAGATTTCCTGCGGGGTATAGAGTCTTCCGTCGATATCGATGCGCACGGTATTGTTATCGCCTTTGACCACTTTGTAGGACCAGTGGCTGATTTCTTCAGTCACCTCATCGAAGCGGCGGCCCATAAATCTTTTTACCGAAGCGATGGTGTTTTGCGGGTTGGTGATGGCCTGGCGTTTGGCAGGATCACCTACTTTGCGTTCACCGTTTTTCAGGAAAGCTACCACCGAGGGGGTGGTACGGCGGCCCTCGTCGTTGGCTATAACTACGGGTTCGTTACCCTCCATTACAGACACACAGCTGTTGGTAGTTCCCAGGTCAATTCCTATAATTTTTCCCATATGATTGATTTTCCTTTTTTAATGAATCAGATACGTTCTTACTTGTCAATCAATATGCCAACCGGGTTACCGTCTGAAAAAATGGCAGGTTGTCAGGTTGGCTTTCCGGCCGGGTGACAGCCTTGCACCCGTCGGGTGCCACCCGACGGGTAAAACTGACGGAATTGCTGCCACAGGATCTAACTCGCTGGAAAGCAATGTCTTCCCACCCGTCGGGTATTCCCGACGGGCAATGCAGACGGGACTACCCGTCGGGTGGCACCCGACGGGTGGAAGAGCGGGTGGAAGAGCGGGTGGAAGAGCGGGTGGAAGAGCGGGTGGAAGAGCAGGCGAAAAAAATCAGCGGGCGGATTTGCGGAAAGTGAAGTGGCGCTGCGACAGGTAGCTGAAGAATACCACCAATACTGTGGTGAGCACTTTGGCAATGGTCGGGTAGATATGGAACTGCTTCACAAAGATCTTGATGAACACGAAGTTCAGCAGCAGGCAGATGAGCACCTGCAGCACATAACGGAACAACTGCACCCGCCCCCGCAGGTCGGAATCGTGGAATACCACCGACCGCATCAGGAAAAAACCGGTGGGAAAGCTGATGCAGAAAGCCGTCATCACAGCCAGCGTATAGGGCTCGAAAGCCAGCTCATGGCTGCCCAGGAAAAGACCGGTATGCAGTACCTGCTGGTCGAACAGGTAATGGTAGCTGATATAGAAAATAAAAATATCGAACAGGGTATTTCCCCCGCCGCAGGCCAGGTAGCGGAAGGTCTGAATGGGTATAAACCGCCTGAACGGCGGGTAAAAAAAATCGATCACGGCCGTGATCCAATTCGAAACGCCTTTCAACATCGCCGCAAAGATAACCGGGCTTCTTATTACTTTTGCGGCCCACTCCTGTTAAATATGTCAATTACCGCCCGTTTAGAAAAAATTGCAGCCGAAGCCATCGCCGCCTGTTACCCTAACGCCCCCGCCGGCACCTGCTTCCAGGTCAGCCAAACCAAACCCGAGTTTGAAGGCGACTACACCATCGTATTGTTTTCACTCGTGAAAGCCCTGAAAGCCAATCCCGACGCCATCGGCAACATCCTGGGCGATTACCTGGTGGCCAATAGCGGCGGCCTGATTACGCGCTTCAATATGATCAAGGGCTTCCTCAATCTGAGTGTGGCCGACTATTACTGGACGGGCTTCCTGAACCAGGGATTTGCCGATAAAAGCTTTGGCCTGCAGCCCGCCAGCGGCCAGAAGGTGATGGTGGAATACTCCTCTCCCAACACCAATAAACCGCTGCACCTGGGTCACCTCCGCAATAATTTCCTGGGCTGGAGCATCGCCGCTATTCTAAAAGCTGACGGCGCCGAAGTGATCAAATCCTGCATCGTGAACGACCGTGGCATCCATATCTGCAAGAGCATGATCGCCTGGCAACGTTTTGGTAACGGCGCCACTCCGCAATCTACTCATACCAAAGGCGACCATTTCGTGGGGGATTATTATGTCAAATTCAACGATGCCCTGAAGGCGGAAACGGAGCAGCTGGTGGCCGCCGGCAAAACAAAGGAAGATGCCGAAAAAGAAGCGCCC
Organism: Flavihumibacter sp.; assembly: GCA_047605345.1. Taxonomy (GTDB): domain Bacteria; phylum Bacteroidota; class Bacteroidia; order Chitinophagales; family Chitinophagaceae; genus Flavihumibacter. The sequence goes on from JASGFZ010000160.1 coordinate 4,300, forward strand.
ATTATGAAAGAGGCGCAGCAGATGCTGGTGGACTGGGAGGCGGGCAAACCCGAAGTGATCGATCTCTGGAAAAAAATGAACGGATGGGTGTATGAAGGTTTCGACGCCACGTACAAAACCATCGGCAGCGATTTTGATGTGGTGTATTACGAAAGCGATACCTACCTGCTGGGTAAAAAAACCGTGCAGGACGGCCTTGCCAAAGGCGTGTTTTTTCAGCAGGAAGACGGCAGTGTGTGGATCGATCTGGCGGCCGACGGCCTGGACCAGAAACTGGTGCAGCGGAAAGACGGTACGTCGGTGTACATTACGCAAGACATTGGCCTGGCGCAGGAAAAATACAACCAATATAAAATAGACCAGAGCATCTACGTGGTGGGCGACGAACAGAACTACCATTTCAAAGTGCTAAAGCTGATCGCCGAAAAACTGGGGCTGCCGAAGGCTGATGGCATTTACCATCTTTCTTATGGCATGGTTGAATTGCCTACCGGTAAGATGAAGAGCCGCGAAGGCACGGTGGTAGACGCCGACGACCTGGTGGCCGATATGGTGAAGATCGCCGAACAGCATACCGCCGAGTTGGGTAAGACGGAAGGGTTTTCGAATGAAGAATTACAGAAACTGTTTAATGTGCTTGCTTTGAGCGCATTAAAATTCTACCTGCTAAAAGTTGACCCTAAAAAGAAAATGATCTTCAACCCGGAGGAGTCGATTGATTTTCACGGATTCACCGGACCGTTTATCCAATATACTTTCGCCAGAATACAATCTGTGCTGAAAAAATACGCGGTATCGGCCGGGCTGGCAGAAGATTCAAGCCAGGCTATAGCGTCACTGTCTGCAACGACTCCTGCATACCAGCTCGCTTTATTACCGCTGGAAAAGGAACTGCTGTTAACCGTTGAACAATACCCGGCAGTGATCGCCCAGTCGGCGGAAGAGTTAAACCCTTCGATACTCGCGAATTATATTTATAACCTTGCCAGAACGTTTAATTCTTTTTTTTCCGCTCATCGTATCAACAATGCCGAATCGGAAGAGAAAAAAGAGCTTCGGCTGCGCATTGCCGTTATGACGGCAAACGTCATCCGATCCGGCATGGCATTGCTGGGTATCGACGTGCCCGAAAAAATGTAAGCTAATCGACCGGGTTGAAATATTTCTGGCGCATACGGGCCAGCCGGCTGTCCATTGTAATGGCTTTTTCGCAAAGCGCTTCGCCCTTTTCCTTGTCGCCCGACTGGATGGTCGCCACGCCCGACATATACAGGCTGCGCGCATTTTTAGGATCGTTCTGCAAAATGCCGTTATAGGTTTTTATCGCGTCTGCATATTGCTTGGCATGCAGCTGGCATTCACCCAGCAGGAACTGCCGGTCAACATCCTGCGGACTCTCCCTGAGTAATTCTTTCACCATGCCCACGGCTTTCTCGTACATGCCGGCCGACGTATAGGCCGTTACCATATTATCCATCATTTCGCTGCTCAGCGGATAACCTTTTGCCAGCGCCGCTTCCAGCCATTTTACCGAACTGGCGGCATCGGGCACGGCCAGATACGTCATCCCCGCTTCAAACATCCACTGCGTTTTCGACGGATCCCGCTGCAGGGCGCGCTCATAGCTGGCGGCAGATTTTACATAATTGTTCATCTCGAGCTGGCAACGGGCCATCACATAATGCATTTCCGCCAGCGAGCTGTCTTCTTTGAAAGCTTTGTCGAGGTATTCAACGGTGCTGCGATATTCTCCCATTTCGAAATACGATTTGGCGATGATCCATTGCTGGTGATCGCCCAGGCCCAGGGCTTTGGCGCGTTTGGCCATATCAACCGCTTCGGGCCATTGCCGGGTATTGAAATGCAATACCATCAGGTTGCGGATGGCGGCGGTATCATTGTAGCTTTCCTGTAAGATCCTTTTATAGGTTTCGCGGGCGATGGCATAATAGCGGAGATCGTTGGCGGCGACGGCCATGCCCCTGAGTGCGGCGAGGTTCCGGCCGTCTTTGGCAACGGCATTGCGGTAGTTGTTATAAGCAACAAGGGTTTGTCCGCGTCCGGCCGCCTCTTCGCCCTGGCGCAGGTAATACAGCAGGCTGTCGGTTTGGGCGTTGGAAACAAGAAAATACCCTACCCAGAGCAGGGTGAGGAGCAGGTGTTTCATAGCACGGAATTTTATTAGCGCAATACAAGGGCTCCTAACGGCGGCAGATGCACATTTATTTCAAACAGGGCGCTGTTTTTATCAAGTTCGGTAACGGGGATATCGGGATTGAATACATCGCCCGTACCCCAGTACGCCGTATCGTTGCTGTTGAATATCTCCTGCCAGCCTTCCTTGCCGTACACATTGATTTTCCAGTCGCGCCGCACTTCGGGCGTCATATTCAAAATAACCAACAGATCATCGGCCGGGTCTTTCCCCTTGCGGCGATATACCATCACCGATTCGGCGCGATGGTTCAGGTCGATCCATTCGAAGCCCTTTGTATTAAATTGCTCTTCATACATGGCCGGCTGTTCGCGCAACAGGAAGCAGAGATCGCGCACGCAGGTTTGTAATCCCTTGTGTGGCTCGTACTGCAGCAGTTCCCAGGGCAGTTCCGATTTGTAATTCCACTCCTGCGTAGATCCGAATTCATTGCCCATAAACAGCAGCTTGCCGCCGGGATGCGTGAACATGTAGCTGTACAGCAGCCGCAGGTTGGCGAATTTCTGCCATTCGTCGCCCGGCATTTTATAGATCATGGGGCTTTTGCCGTGCACTACCTCGTCGTGGCTCAGGGGCAGCATGATCTATAAAATGCCGGGCGACGAATGGCAGAAATTCGCCAAC
>JASGFZ010000161.1:0-7135 GCA_047605345.1 Flavihumibacter sp.
AAAACCGCCTGTAGCTGGTAGGCGCCGAGCATATCTGTCAGCCCGTCGCTGCAAAGCAACACCTGGTCGCCCGGCAAAAAAGGTATCACACCCGCATCCAGGAATCCCGGATCGTCCACGCGGTGCAGGGAAGAGCCTATTTCGCGCAAGATCATATTCCGTTGCGGGTGCTGCATGGCTTCCTGCTCGGATATTTCGCCGGCATCTTCCTGCATACCCACCAGCGAATGGTCTTTGGTGATCTTCTGCAGCTTATCGGCCGAAAAGCGGTACAGCCGCGAGTCACCCACATGCACATACGAAAGCGACTGGCTGCGGGTATCGGCCACCGCCGCGGTGAGTACGCAGCACATATCGGAAAAACCCGGCTGCCGCCCCCGTTCGGCAGCAATATTATTATTGGCAAATACCACGGCTTCTTTGAGCATGGTCAGGATATCGCCCTTGGGTTCCTTCATGTATTGCGCAATGGCGTCTTTGGCAAGCCTGGCTGCAAAGGCCCCGCCCGCATAGCCACCCACCCCATCGATGGCGGCTAAGAGGTGCAGATGGGGCAGCCAGAGCTGCTGAGCAATGAAGGCATCTTCATTCTCCTGGCGCCGCATGCCTGTATGCGTATTTCCGTATAATAACAACAAGGCCATTACCGCGGCAGGTTTTTGAAGTGACGGAACAAAAGAAACATCACCCAGGCAAAAAAGGAAATTATCAGGAGTATATCCATGTATCAGTTGATGGTGGAAAAATGAAGCGTAACACTGGCATTCAGCAATACCTGGCATTCATTCGGCAGGTCAAACCATTTCGGCTGCCCCGCCTCGCTGCGTGGCACCAGCTCTTCGTTTACCCGTGTTTCGAAACGGCTGAAAGAAGCGATCTCGAACCTGCCTGAGCTTTCATTGAGCCGGATGCGGGCATGGGGGTCAGACACAAACGACGAATCGATCAGCAGGTAATTGCTGTAACCCTGGTTGGCCGGGCCTTTCCGGGCGATTACCATTTCGCGGTCGCGCATGGTATAGCTGCCATCGATATTCTTGTCGGCCAGGTAGTATTTAATCGTAGCCACGCCGCTGTCGAGCGACCGCACGGCTTTCCCGTTACTACCGGTAACAGGTAAGCGCAGATCGGGGCTGTAGCGAACGGTGAAACTGCCCGTATCGATAAAATTGACCTGCTGCAACAGATCGAGGTTGATATCCATTTTTTCATACAGATTGGTACGGCGGCTTTTCATGGTCACTTTGGTGGTATTACCCGGCTGCGGCATATTTTCCTTACCGCCGGTCAGCATGCCGATAACATGCACATTGCCGGGATGCAGCTTCTCTCCATTGAAAACATCGCCTTCGCCGAAGCGGAAGCTCCACTGCATCGATACCGGGCTCACCTCTTCATAATGCTGTTTATACGACTGCAGCTTTTTATAAAAGGCTTTCACCGCTTCTTTGGCCACCACGGGAAAAGACGCCAGCCGGTCGGCGTACACCGCGGGATGCAATACCACCAAAAAATGCATGTTGAACAGGAGGCTGCTGCCGACAGATTCCTTTTTACAGGACCGGTCAAAACAGTCGACCAGCTCGGCCAGGATCGCGTTGTTATCGGCCTCAACGGGTGGCGCGGCAATGGCGGTGGCGGGAAGGATCAGTGATCGGATGGCGCTGAATAAGCCCTTGGATTGGTTGTTCATGTGTAGCCGGCTTGTGGCATTAAAAATAGGCGGAAGCGGGGCCGGCAGGCGCAAGGTTTTGTTAATGTGCTGCTTAGGGGAATGTTAAAAAGTTTTACCACCACAGGATAATCACGAAATCCAAAAATATTATAATTCGAACCTTGCAGGGGGCTATTGAGAGCCGCCTCTTCAAAGGCAAGGCCGTTTTGCTTTTCGGCGCCAGGCAAACGGGTAAATCGACCCTGGGTGAAGCCATCCTGGCCGCCCAACCGTCGAAAGGCCACCTGGTCTTAAACGGCGACGATGCCGATGTTCGTGAAATTCTTTCGAATACAACCGCTACAAAACTGAAAGCCATTATTGGAACAAACGACATACTGGTTATTGATGAAGCACAACGAATAGAAAATATCGGGTTGACCCTGAAGCTGATTACCGACCAGCTTCAGCAAGTACAGGTTATTGCAACTGGTTCGTCGGCATTCGAATTGTCCGGACGGGTAAATGAGCCGTTAACCGGACGTAAGTATGAATTCAGGGTCTTTCCGTTGAGCTTCCAGGAAATGGCCGACCACCACGGCCTGTTACAGGAAAAACGTTTGATCGAACACAGAATGATCTATGGCTATTATCCCGAAATAGTAACGCATGCCGGCGAAGAGAAAGAGCGATTGAAGCTGCTGGCCGGCAGCTATCTCTACAAAGACCTGCTCATGCTGGACCAGATCAAAAAAGCGCCATTGCTGGAGAAGTTGCTGCAGGCGCTGGCATTGCAGGTGGGTAATGAAATCAGGTACAATGAAATTGCCCAGATAGTGGGAAGCGATCCCAAAACCGTGGAAAAATACATCGGCCTTCTGGAAGATGCCTTTTTTATATTCCAGTTACCGGCTTTTAGCCGCAACGTTCGCAACGAGATCCGCAAAGGGAAAAAAGTCTATTTCTATGATTGCGGCATCAGGAACGCCGTCATCAATAACTTCAAATCACTGGGCAGCCGAAGTGATGTAGGGGCCCTATGGGAAAACTATATCATCGTTGAAAGGTTAAAATACCTGCGCAACAACGGCCTTGATACGAAGCTTTATTTCTGGCGAACCACCCAGCAACAGGAAATAGACCTGGTGGAAGAGAACGAAAACAGCCTGACAGCCTTTGAATTCAAATGGAAAAATGCGCGGGCCCGCATTCCGCAAACCTTTACCAATAACTACCCTGCAGCGGGCACCCAAATCATTACCCGCGAAAATATGGAAGCATTTATCTCCGACATTCGTCATTAGGTAATGCCCGGCAAAAGCTGTGTACGATTCCGTACAAGCACTGTCCGATTTCGAACACATCATCACCGGGTATCTTCTCAATCATTTGATTTACAACCAGCTGTATAATGGCACAGGCTTGGGGCAGGATTGTACAAATACCACTCAACCTGATAGAATGCTACAAAATTACCTGAAAACCGCGTGGCGCAGCTTATGGAAAAACAGGTTCTATACCGGCATTAATATCCTCGGCCTTTCTGTTGGCTTAACCACCGCCATTCTCCTGCTGCTATGGATAAAAGACGAAAAGAGTTTCGATAAATTCCATGCCGCTTATGACAGGATCTACAACCTCAGTGCGCATTTCATGGTGAATGGCCATGAAGAGGTATGGACCGGCATACCGGGCCCGCTTTACGGGTATGCAAAGTCGCTGCCACAGGCAGAAGCCGTTACACGCATCAAAGACAACTACGGCATCACCCTGCACCGGCAAAACAGCAACCAGCTTTTTTACAATATCCACAGCGGCTATGTTGACAGCGGCTTCTTTTCCGTTTTCAGTTTCCCGCTGCTGAAAGGCAATACGCGCAACCCCTTTCCCGGCAGCAACAGCGTGCTGCTGACCGCATCCACCGCTAAAAAGATTTTCGGTACCGACGATGTGGTAGGCAAAACCCTGTTACAGGACACTGCTGTATTCGTTGTTTCGGGCCTGCTGGCCGATTTCCCTAAAAATTCTTCGCTGCAGTTTGAAGCATTGTTTCCCATGTGCCTGTACGCACAGCTGTTCACCAGCGAGGGCGGTAATGGCGACTGGAAAACCATCGATGAAGACATGGGCAACTATTCATTCGACACCTACCTGAAGCTGCACCCCTCATCAGATGTCACGGCAATCGGCAAGGTTTTATCCAACACCTATAAAGAAGCGCGCAACGGCGACAGCAAAACCGATTTTATGCTGCAGCCGCTGGCCGACAAACACCTGATAAGCGCCGATGGCAACAAGTCGGGGTTACGCATCGTACAGGTGTTCACCATCATTGCCTTCCTGCTGCTGGCTATTGCTGCCGTGAATTACGTAAACCTTTCTACCGCCCGTGCTGTTTCGAGGGCCCGGGAGGTAAGCGTGCGTAAGATCATCGGCGCCAACCGCACACAACTGTTTGTACAATTCGTGGCCGAAACCATCATCATTTTTGCCATTGCGCTGCTGCTGGCGATCGGCTTCACCGCATTATTGATACCGGCCTATAATAATATCTCCGGTAAAACCCTCGCCTTTTCACTGGCCGACGGTTCAGTATGGATGCTGATCGGCTGCGCCATTTTCGGCACGATGGCGCTGGCCGCTATCTATCCTGCACTGCACCTTTCTTCCTTTAACCCTATCAACGCATTAAAAGGCAAGCTCAACCAGGGCCGGGGCAATATCCTGCTCCGCAAGGTGCTGGTGGTATTCCAGTTTTCCGTTTCCGTCGTACTGATCGTGTGCACCCTGGTCATCGGTAAGCAGATGGATTATATCAGCCGGATAAACCTCGGTTTTAACAAGGAACATGTATTTATGGTTCGGCTCGACGATGATGCGTTGCAACACATCGATGCCATCAAGGCAGAGCTGGGAAAAGAGCCTGCCATTCTCTCCACTTCCATATCGAGCGTGTACATATATCGAATTACGGCATTGCCAGCGGCGATATAGACTGGCCGGGCAAATCGAAAGAAGAGGATATGATCGTAACCGCGGCCAATGTTGACAAAGATTTTATTCCGCTGATGAATTTCAGCTTTGTGGAAGGCAGCAATTTTTCCGGTATGCCGGCCGACACCAGCTCATTCATCATCGATGAAACCATGGCCAAACAAATGGGGATGCAGCCTCCCTATGTAGGAAAACAGATCAGCTTTCATGATGTACCGGGCACCATTATCGGCGTGGTGAAAGATTTTCATTTCAAGTCGTTGAAAGAGAAAATTGCGCCCTTCCTTTTCTGGACACAGCGATGGAAAAATATACTGTATGTGAAAACAACCACCGAAGGCGCCAAACAGGCGATCCGTACCGTAGAAAACATGTACGGCAACTACCGTTCCAGCAGCCCGTTCAGTTACAGTTTTGTGGATGAAAAATTTGACGACCTGTATAAAAGCGACAACCGCACGCGGCTGCTCTTCAATATATTCGCCGGTATTGCCATTTTCATTTCCTGCCTCGGATTGCTGGCGCTTGCCACCTATTCGGCGCAGCTGCGCACCCGGGAGATTGGTGTCAGAAAGGTGCTGGGTGCAAATGTGGCAGATATCATTGTGCTGCTCGGCCGCGAATTTATATTGCTGGTAGGCATCGGGATCATCATCGCCACACCTTTGGCCTGGAGCGGCATGCATACCTGGCTGGAGAACTTTGTATATAAAACAACCATGAGCGGCTGGCTTTTCGTTGCCGCCGGCTGTATTGCGATAGGCATTGCCGTTATAACGGTCAGCTTTCAGGCCATAAAAGCTGCCCTGGTTAACCCCACCAAAAGCCTGCGAACGGAATAACCATGCATTTGTTATGCAAAGCCCAAACCAGCAACGGCCCTTTTTGACTTTTGATTTTTAACTTTTGACTTTACCCCTCATGCTAAAAAACTTCCTCACCACTGTTTCCCGCCAGCTCTGGCGCAACCGGTTATTCACCTTCCTGAACATCATTGGCCTCAGCGTCAGCATTTGCGTAGCCTGGATCGTATTCAGGATGGTCAGCTTTGAGTACAGCTTCGATAAGCAGGTACCGGGTATAGAAAATATTTACCAGGTTATTTCAAAGAGCAAGGTCGGTAACGACAACGAAGAATCCGGTTTTGCAGGTGTGTCTAAACCAGTCTTCAATGCGCTTAAAAACGATGTGTCGGGCGCTGATCTGGTGATACCCATGTTTTACAAATACCAGCACCGCGCGGCTGTCAACGAAACCGACGGAACACCGGCACGCCGGTTTGAAAACGGCGACGACATCCAGCTCATGGGGACGACTGCCGATTATTTCAGACTCCTTCCCTACCGCTGGCTGGCCGGAAATGCCGTCTCAGCTTTGGACGCACCAGATAAGGTAGTGCTTACTGATACGCGGGCAAGGGTGTATTTTCCCAATGCTTCACCGCAGGACCTGATCGGGAAAACCATCGTATATGATGATACGGTACAGCGCCGCATTTCAGGCATTGTGGCGCAACTGGATTTTCCCAATAGTTTCTCCGCCAATAACAATGAATTTATCGCCCTCGATAAAGAAGAAGACCTGGCAGACAACAATTGGGGCAGCAAAAATTCAAACGATCTTGTTTTCATCAAAACAGCTTCTTCAGCCAATACCCAAAAAACAATAGACCATTTAAACGCATTGGAAAATAAATTCAATAGTGAAAATTTCGAAAAATACAACTACCGGTCCAGGTATGAAGTGATCCCCCTTTCCCGAAAACATTTTGAAGAACAGTTCAGCTCCCAAACACGCACAGCGAGTAAAAAAGTATTAAAGGGCCTGATGACCGTAGGCGCCTTCCTGTTGCTGCTGGCTTGTATCAATTATATTAACCTGACCACAGCGCAGCTTCCCCAACGGGCGCGGGAAATCGGTATCCGGAAAACGCTGGGTAGTTCCTCCCGCGAACTGACCTTTCGTTTTATCGGCGAAACAGCAGTAGTAACTTCCCTGGCAGCCTTGCTTTCTTTTGTCCTGGCAGCCTTTGCCGTACGACTGTTCTCCGGCTTCCTGCCCGAAGGATTACTTGCTTATATGAATTTCCCGGCCATGGCTGCCTTCCTCCTCAGCCTTATAATACTGGTGGCGATCATTTCGGGTTTATATCCGGCCTGGCTGGCCGGTCGGGTGAATACGGTGAATGTGCTCAAAGGCAATACCGACAATGTTACCGGCCGGAGCAGGCTTCCGGTCAGGAAAGGCTTAATTGTTTTCCAGTTCCTGGTTGCGCAGGTATTTATCATCGGAAGCATCATCATCCACCAGCAGATAAAATACGCGCTGAACAAAAACCTCGGTTTCGATAAAAACGGGATTATTACGCTTACAGTGCCTTATCATATTATAAACGATCCCCGGTACAAAGACAAACAGTTCATCCTGAAAGAGGAACTGTTAAAAAACCCGGCGTTGCAGGCTGTCTCACTCGGCACCCGGCCGATG
>JASGFZ010000162.1:0-7112 GCA_047605345.1 Flavihumibacter sp.
GTTTTTGTGTCGGCTTTGTAGTGGAGAAACCTCGAGGGGTTGCGGGCAACCATTCTCAACAAAGTGCGCCGCCAGTACCGGGAGCGCTATCCGTATAAAACGGCGTTCTTCGGCCAGGCCATTGATCCTGAATAAGATGACGGTTAAAATTGCAGAAAGCGTGGCCGAGCTGGGTTTTGACCAGCGGCAGGTGGTACGGGTGCGCGCGGGCAACCGCTGGATAAGCGTGGCCAGGGTGGGTGAGCAGCTTTTTGCTTTTGCAGATACATGTCCGCATGCCGGCGCCTGCCTTTCCGACGGCTGGATGGATGCGCTGGGTAATATCGTATGTCCGCTGCACCGGTATAAATTTGATGTGAAAACCGGCCGGAATGTATCGGGAGAAGGTTATTTTTTACGGCACTGGCCCATAGAGGAGTGTGAAGCGGGCCTTTTCATCCGGTTCCCGGACTAAGGTTTCATAAATTTTGTTAAATCTTTTTAAATTTATTAAATTGCTTTAGCATCAACGAATTACCTAACCAAACAGCTTGCTATGCTATTAACACCGCCTCAGGTCTTTTGGGTTTCCCCTTCATTTTATCATTTTATTTTTTACAATCCCTGATTGACTGATTCAGACTGCCTTAGGGCTTTTTTTCGCACACGCAACCATTACAATCATTTTCAAACCAAAGCTACTATGACGCTACGTTATGTACGAAGTGGGCTATTATTTGCATTACTTCTTGCTTTTGCCGTTGTTCAGGCACAGGAAACAAAAAGTGTTTCCGGAAAAGTGACAAATGCGCAAACCAAACAGGCGGTGCCTGGCGCAAGTATTATGGAAAAAGGAAGCGCCAGAGCGGTTGTTTCCGGCATGGATGGCTCTTTTACCCTCTCCGTTTCCAATCCCAATGCTTTACTGGTGATCAGTTCGGTCGGCTACGAAACCCTGGAGGTTCCGCTGAACGGCCTGAACACAGTGGATGTTTCGCTGGTGGAAAAGAAAACAGGATTAGACGAGGTGGTGGTAACGGGTTATACCACCCAGCGCAAGAAAGACCTTACCGGCGCCGTGTCGGTAGTGGATGTTTCGCAGATGAAAGCCCAGCCTGTTGCCAGTCCTGTTGAGGCGCTGCAGGGAAAGGCCACCGGTGTTCACATTATCAATGACGGTGCACCGGGTTCCACACCGCAGATCAGGATCAGGGGATTCAGCACCATCAACAACAACGACCCGCTGTTCATCATTGACGGTGTTCCCTTTGAGGGCAAACTCAGCTTCCTCAACCAGAACGATATTGAAAGCATGCAGGTGCTGAAAGACGCATCTTCTGCTTCCATTTACGGCGCCCGCGCCAACAACGGGGTGGTTATCATCACCACCCGGAAAGGTAAAACCGGGGCGCCCCCGCGGATCACCTTTGAAACCTATGTGGGCACGCAGGTACCCCGCCGCGACGTATTCCCCAAAATGATGAACCCCACACAATTTGCCGATTACCTGTACACCTCTTTCAACAACCTGAATGACACCAGCCTGCTGCCCGGCCGCTTGACTACAACCGGCACCACTTATGGTACCGGCACCACACCTGTTTTGCCGGAATACCTGCTGGCAGGTGGAGCAACCGGCCATAATGTTACGGCTGCTGATGCCGATCCGGCGAAATACAATTACAGCAGAGATGCAAGCACCTTTTACCAGATCACGAAAGCCAACCAGGCAGGTACCAACTGGTTTAAGGAAATTACCACCAATGCGCCCATGCAGAACTATTCATTGAGCATGAGCGGCGGCGGGCAATCGGCCAACTACGCGGTTTCAGGAAGCTATCTCAACCAGAAGGGCACGGTAAGATACACCGGTTTTGAGCGGTATACCGTCAGAACCAATACCAACTTCAGTCTCCTGAACAACAAGGTACGCATCGGTGAAAATTTCTCGTATGCGCGGACCAAATCAACCGGCTTTGGCGTGAACCCCAATACCGCCGGCGATTACCAGGGTGAAGGCTCTGCTGTTGGATTTGCCTACCGGATACAGACGATCATTCCGGCCTACGATATCATGGGCAATTTTGCAGGTACAAGAGGCGACAAACTCGGTAACGCACAAAACCCCCTGGCGATACTGTACCGTGCAAAAGACAACAATAATATCAGCAATACGATTTTGGGTAATATATATACAGAAGTTGATATCATTAAGGGCCTGGTAGCTAAAACCAGCTTCGGCCTCCGAAATGAAAACTACAACTCCATCAGTATGGGTTACCCTAACCCTGAAACCGCAGAAGGCAGTGTAACCAGTAACTCGCTGAGCGAAACCTGGGGCGTTAACACCGACTGGACCTGGACAAATACGCTGAATTATAAAACCAGTTTCGGCAAGCATAATATTGGTGTGCTGGTAGGCACTGAAGCCATCAAAACACGCTGGCGTCAAATTGGCGGTTCCAGGAACGACTACTTTATTTTAGGAAACCTCGATTACTATTATCTTGACGCAGGCGCATCCAATGTCAACAACACCAGCATCGGTAGCATTTCGTCTCTGTACTCGCAGTTCGGCCGCATCGACTATGGATTTGACAGCAAGTACCTGTTGAGCGCAACCGTTCGCCGTGACGGCTCTTCAAACTTCGGTCCGGAGAATAAATACGGTGTATTTCCGTCCATCAGCGGCGCCTGGCGCATTTCCGGTGAGGAGTTTATGGCCAGCCATGGCTGGATCGACGATTTAAAGCTGCGGGCCGGGTATGGTGTAACGGGTAACCAGCGTATCCCGGCGTTCAACTATCTTCGCCGCTTCGTTTCTTCACAAAACGCCTCCTATTATCCGATAAACGGAGCGGTGGTATCTGGTGTATGGCAGAGCAATTATGCCAATCCGAGCATCAAATGGGAGGAATTGCGCTCGCTGAACATAGGCCTTGATTTCACGCTTTTCAATAACAGCATTGACGGCAGCATCGAGTGGTACAACCGTAATACGGTAGACATGCTCTATCCTGTTCCAAAGCCGGCTGCTGCAGTAGGTCAGGGCACCGCACCATTTGAGAATATCGGTACCATGAATAACAAAGGGGTGGAAATTTCCGTGAACTATCACTACAACAAACCCAACCCCCAAAACTTCACGTTCGACTTTGGCGTGAACTTTTCCAGGAACATCAACGAAATCACCCTCCTGGCGCCTTCCGTACCACAACAGCCCTACCTTTATTACAGGAACCTGGAGGTTTCGATCCTGAAGCCGGGTGAGGTATTCGGCGCGTTTTATGGCTACAAAATGACCGGTATCTACCAAAATGCAGCCGAAGCGGCCGCAGGCTATTCGGGTGCCCGGGTGGGCGGCCCCAAATATGCGGATGTTTCCGGCCCCGACGGAAAACCCGATGGTGTAGTGGACACGTATGACCGCACTATTATCGGCAACCCGCACCCCAAGTTTATTTATTCTTTCAGTGTGAATGCCACTTATAAGAAATTTGACCTCCTGATGTTCTTCAACGGCTCTTATGGCAATGACCTGTATGAAGTAACCCGCCAGTTTACCGACTTCGGTCTTTTCGGCGGCGCTGTTTCCACCAGGCTGCTGGATGCGTGGAGCCCGACCAATACTTCCAGCAACATACCTTCTCCATATGCAAAAAGAACCGGCTACGAAATGAACTCAAGTTCCTACTATGTTCAGAAAGGCAGCTTCTTCCGGATGAAAAACCTGCAGATCGGGTATAATTTCGGAGAGAAGGTGCTGGGTAAAAACATTAAAAACGTGAGGGCTTATGTGAGTGCAACCAATTTATTCACCATTACAAAATACACAGGCCTGGATCCGGAAGTGAGCCAGCTTAGCAGCACCTTCTCGGCGCCCGGAGTAGACAGTGGTATTTATCCCGTATCCGGCAATACCTTGGCGGCATTTCCATCACTTTCTAAAAATTGTAATACAAGGTATTCTCACTTTAAAAGCTAAAGTCATGAACAAGATAAAATCATTTATAGTCTTCCTGCTGGCCGCAGCCTTTGGTTTATCGGCCTGCAAACAGGGTTTTCTTGAGCCATCTCCACAGGGGCAATTAACCGCCGATCAGCTAAATACCACCAGCGGCGTGGAGCAATTACTTATCGGTGCATACGGCATGTTAAACGGCAACAGAAACGGCACCTGGGGCAACTATGCCTCGGCACCCAGCCAGTGGCTGTTTGGCGAAGTGGCAGCTGATAATGCCCACAAAGGCAGTATTGCAACCGATATCACCACCATGTATGATATCGAAACCATGTCGCCGATCAGTACCAACGACCAGCTGGAAACACTGTGGAACAGGTCTTACGAAGGTGTTCTCAGCTGTAACAGCGTGCTCAGGGCGTTGGAAACGCTCCAGTCGGGCTCGGGGGATAAATTCGACGACGCCCGGGCCACCCAGATCCGGGGGGAGGCACGTATGCTGCGCGCACATTTCTATTTTCTTTTAAGAAGGGCTTTTGTCAATGTGCCTTACCTTGATGAAACGGTTGCCACCGCCGATGCAACTACCACGCCGAATAATACCGATGTATATTCAAATATTCTGGACGATCTTCAATTTGCCGTAAGCAATTTACCCGAGGCAAAATACAAGAGCGAGAAAGGCCGGGTAAACAAAATAATTGCCCAGGCTTATCTCGGCAAAGTGCTGTTGTACCAGAAAAAATACACTGAAGCGCTTGACCAGTTCAAGACGGTTATAAATGCATACCCGGATCTGGTTAGCATACCCTTTCAAAACAACTTCCAGACAGAAACGGAGAGTGGCGCTGAAACCATTTTTTCGGTGCAACATGCAGTGAGCGGTTCCGTATCAGACAACGCCAATGTGGGCGATATGCTCGCCGGCTATTATGGCAGCGCACCGGTTACCTGTTGCGGATTTTACCAACCCACCATCGACCTGGTAAATGCTTATAAAGTGGATGCAAACGGGCTTCCTATGCTGGACAATTCATACCGCACCAGCCCCTATATTTCTGATCTGAAAAGCCCTGGCAACAAAGACGGCTATGTGCTGGATACAACGATCCGTTTTGACCCGCGCCTCGATTATACCGTGGCCAGAAGGGGCGTTATGTTCAGAGACTGGGGGGTGATGCCCGGAGACGGCTGGATTCGTGATCCTGCCTTCGGCGGACCTTTCCTGGCGCAAAAGCATACCATTAACAAGTCTGCCTTCAGCGGCCAGACCGTGGCCGGTTCGGAGTATATCACCGGTCTGGATGTAAATATTATCCGCCTGGCCGATGTGTACCTGATGGCTGCCGAGTGTTATATCGACGCGGGCGACCTCGCGTCGGCCCTCAGCCTGGTTAACAAAGTACGTGAACGCGCTTCCACGCTGACTCCCAAAAAGACGGCCTATGGAAACGACGCAGCCAAATACCAGGTTGGTCAGTATCCTTCCTTCCCCGATGCGGCCTATGCGCTTAAAGCCGTTCAATTTGAAAGAAGGCTGGAACTGGCGCTGGAAGGACAACGGTATTATGACCTCGTACGCTGGGGTATTCTCAAGGAGGTTAAAGAAAGCTATTCCGCTTTCGAAGCAGCCTACCTGCCGGCATATGGCAATATCACGGTTGAGTCGAAAGACGAGTACTTCCCCATTCCGCAAAGTCAGATTGACCGCAGCCTGGGCAACCTGAAGCAGAATGATGGTTATTAATTATCTTTTTTGTTTTGTCAGAGAATGGCCGGAATTCCGGCCATTCTTTTTTTATAAGTGTATGTATCTTCATCACCTGCGTTTAATCATGCAATAAAATGCAACACCGAAAAACAGTTATCGTACTCTTTGCCCTCACAGCTATCGTGTGTTGCTTTGTAAAATGCATGCAGCCGGCTTCAGGTAATGACCCGCGCGGCGCCCTTTATGCCGGTCAGCAAACCTGTATCCAATGCCACCAGCAGGTAAACGATAGTTATATTCATTCCAGCCATTTCAACGCATCGTCGCCGGTATCGGCCGGCAGCTTGCAGAAAGCCCTCGGTAATACAAATACGGCCATTGCCTTTCACAACGGACAGTCGGTAAAAGCGGAAGAAAAAAACGGGGTGTTTGTTCAATCGCTGTATGACAACGGAAACGCGGTTTCATCTGAAAAAATGGACGTAGCGTTTGGATCGGGAGAAAAAGCACAAACCTTCGGTTACTGGAAAAACAATCAATTGTTTCAGCTGCCGCTTACGTATTTAAGCGGCCTGCATTTGTGGACGAACAGTCCGGGCTTTCCCGTAGACCAGCCCTATTTCACCCGCCCGGTGATCAGCCGTTGCTTTGAGTGCCATTCTTCTTTCGTGCGGCATTTCAACGAACAAACCGGGCCGATGGAAGTCATGGAAAAATTCGACGCCAACACGATTGTTTACGGCATAGACTGCGAACGCTGCCATGGCCCGGCAAAGCAACATGCAGATTTCCACCTGCAAAACCCCAATGAGAAAAAAGCGGCATTCATAACGTCGATATCCCTGCTTAACAGAACCCAGCAGTCGGATCTTTGCGGTTCCTGCCATTCGGGAAACCCGGCTGTTTTAAAATCCATTTTCGCCTTTGTACCCGGAGATGCGCTCAGGAACTATTATATGTATTACCCCGGCTCGTTCGTTAACCCGGACATGCACGGGATGCAAATGCAATTACTGCAGCAAAGCAAGTGTTACCAGCAAAGTCAGCTGACCTGTATCAGCTGCCACAGCTCGCACGCAACAGCCGGCAATGCAGCAACCAGTTTTCTGAACACCTGTATGTCGTGCCACCAGCAGTCTGCCCACAGTAAGCAGATGATCAGCGAAAACGGAAATTGCATCAGCTGCCACATGCCGCTTCGCGCTTCGAAAAGCCTTGATTTCAACAACGGCGAAAAGAAGGGCGCCATCCCCTATAAATTAAGAACGCACCGTATTGCCATTTACCCCGAGGCCGAATGGCAATAGCGGCTTGGCCAGTTTGCGGTATTAGGCGATATTTATAGCGTTGCCGCTTCGTTTATACATAACCGCTCCCACAAACATATTCCGGCTCCTGGTGCTGCTGGGGGTGCTGGTGAACATCAGCGCGATCAGCAGCATGGTGATGGAGCCCGACGGT
>JASGFZ010000163.1:0-7109 GCA_047605345.1 Flavihumibacter sp.
GTACTGGTATGGTATGAAAGTGGACCTGCGGGCACGGCCTGTCAAGCCGATCCACTTCCACGGCGAATTTGTGAACCGCTCGCTGCCCGATGTATTGAAAGCCATCGCTTATGTAAACAATATCCGCATCAACCTTGACCACCAGCAAATAATGATCCTTAATAAATAACCCAAAACGCTTAATGCTGCCACTATGATGAAAATGACAATGCCCGCCGGCTGGCGCCGGTTTATGCTGTTGCCGGTGCTGGCTTTCTGCCTGCTGCAGAACCTGCGTGTACACGCCCAGGAACACCAGCCCGACAATAACCACCGCACACAGAAACTCAACCTTGGCTTCAACGACGCCGACCTCCTGACTGTCTTTGACCGGATTAGCGATAAGACAGGGGTGAAATTCTCTTACAACAACGACGACCTCGATCGTTCGCGCCGCGTGAACATCGAAAAAAAAGAAAGAACCCTGGCCGACCTGCTGCAACTGGTGGGCCAGCAAACCAACCTGGAGTTCAGGATTGATAAAGACATCGTGCTGGTGAAGCCGGCTGGCAGCCCCGCCGGAAAAGCCGAACAGCAGCAGCAGGTGACCGGCGCCGTTCGCGCCGCCAATGGCGATCCGCTGGTTGGCGCATCGGTTCGCGTGCGAAACAGCAGTTATGGCGTAACGACCGACGACCAGGGGAATTTTATATTGCGCAACCTCGCCGGCGATGCCATACTGGAAGTATCGCTGGTAGGATACGATCCGTTGGTAGAACCCCTGCGCGGCCGTGGTCAGCTGAGCCTCGTGCTGGCGCCCAGCAGCCGCCAGATGGATCAGGTGGTGGTAGTGGGTTATGGCACTCAACGCAAAAAAGACGTGATCGGCGCGGTGGCCTCGGCCAATACGAAAAACATGGAAAAGCTGACCGGCGCCAATGTGGCCACCCTGCTTCAGGGCCAGGTAGCCGGTGTTAACGCGGCGCCCGGCTCGGGCGATCCCGGTGCACCCCCCGTGGTGCTGGTGCGGGGTTTATCAACCATCACCAACAACCAGCCGCTGTATGTGATCGACGGTATTCCCGGTGATATCAACGCCATCAACCCCGCCGATATCCAGGCGATCGATGTGCTGAAAGATGCATCGGCCGCCACCATCTACGGATCGCGCGCCTCCAACGGTGTGATCATGGTAACCACCAAACGCGGCCGCGCCGGCAAAATACTGATCGGCATCAACAGCTATTACGGCGTAAGCAGCCTGGCCAAAAAACTGCCGCTGGCCAACCGAGTGCAGTACAACAGCATTATGAAACAGGTAGCGGTGAACGATGGTACTACGCCGCTGGATTTTGTGACTTCCGATACCTATGTGGATGCCGACGGACAAACCCAGCGTTATCCCGACACCGACTGGCAATCGGCTTTTTTCAGGTCGGCTCCCGAGAATAAACTGGATGTTTCGGTATCGGGCGGTTCCAAAGACATGCGGATGAATGTATCGTTCGGCCGTTATGCACAGGAAGGCATCGCCATCAAAACCAATTTCGAACGTTATAACCTGCAGGTCAACTCAGACCTCACCAAAGGCAAATTCAAGTTTGGTGAATCCTTTACTTTTTCAAAGAGCCGGCGCCGCCTGTTGCAGGGCTCGAACGAAAGCACCAGCAACGACCAGAACGCCGGCTATCCGCTGATCTATGAAATGATCAACCGCGTACCGCACCACCGGCTCTATGACCCCGAAAATGATGGCGGTTTCGGCGCCAGTACCAGCGCACAGATGACCGATGCCGTCAACCCCGTCGGTTACCAGACCCTGGTCACCAGTCGCGATGAACCAACCAATTTCATTGGTAATATTTTTGGTGAATACCAGATCGCAACGCCGCTGAGTCTCCGGGTGCAATATGGGTTTAACTCCATCGACGGCTATTCTTATACGCATATCCCCACCTATTATATGGGTAGCAAAGTGCAGAACCCGCATGCACAATTGTTTGAAGCGCGCGACCGCCGTTTTCGCGATGTGCTGAACGCGGTGTTCACCTTCAACAAGGTATTCAAAGACGTACACAGCGTGAATGCAACGGCCGGTTATTCGCAGGAGCAGGAAGTGTACCGCAGCTTGTCGGGCAGCAATAATAACCTGCCATCGAACGATCTTTTTGCACTCAGCTCGGGTATCGGCGACCGGTCTTCAGGCGGCACCATCCTGGAAAGCTCGCTGCGTTCGTTTTTCGCAAGAGTGAATTATTCTTACGACGGCAAATACCTGCTGGGTGCGAGTGTAAGGAACGACGGATCCTCCCGCTTCTAGGATGTCAACAAGCACGGTACTTTTTATTCTGTTTCCGGCGCCTGGCGTTTGAGTGAAGAAAACTTCATCAAGAATAATACCGACCTGATCAGCGACCTGAAGCTGCGCGCCAGCTATGGCATACTCGGCAACCAGAGCATTCCCGACTATCAGTACCTGCCGCCCACGATCCTGACAGGCGACCCCACCCTGAACTATCCTTTTGGCGCGGGCCTGCGGCAGGCCGTTGCCGTAGGCGCCATTGTTGTCAGCACCTCCTCGCCTGAAATCAGGTGGGAACAATCGGCGACCTTCAACGCAGGCCTCGACCTGTCGATATTGAACGAACGGTTCCTGCTGGTGCTCGATTATTTCCGTACCCGCACCACCGATATGCTGGTGAAAGTGCCGCTGCCACCCAGCTCCGGGTTATTGGCCGATCCTTTCCTGAACGGAGGCGAAATGCAGAACCAGGGCATTGATGCCGTGCTGACCTATCGCAAGAACACCGGCGCGCTTCGCTTCGATATCACAGCGAATGTATCTGCGAGCCGCAACAAGATACTCAAGCTCGGGTTCGCCGATGAAGCCTTTACCGACGGGTACATGGACTATAACAACTATCCCACTACCCGCACCGAAGTAGGTGGAGAGATCGGTCGCTTCTACCTGTACCAAACGGCCGGTGTGATCAAAACCCAGAAAGAACTGGACGACGTTAAAACACTGCAGCCGAATGCCCAATTGGGTGATATACGCTATGTGGATATAAACGGCGACGGTGAATTGAACGATGCCGACAGAACTTTTATGGGCAGCGGTTTACCCCGGATGGAATACGGGCTGACCAGCAATTTCAACTACCGCAATTTCGACCTGAATATTTTCTTCCAGGGAACGCTGGGTAATTACATGTACAACGGCGCCAAACGCCTGATGTACCAGAACACCATCTTTAATAAATCGACCGACCTGCTGAATGCCTGGTCGGCCGAAAATCCCAACAGCAATATACCACGCGCTACCGTAGTGGATGCCAATGGAAACATGGCGCGCCCTTCCGACCTGTTCCTGGAGAAAGCATCTTACCTCCGGTTGAAGAGCCTGCAGCTGGGTTACCGCTTCAAAGTGAAAGGCTTTAATACATTGCGTGCTTATGTAGGCGCCTCCAACCTGTTCACCATAACGAAATACACCGGCTATGATCCCGGCGTGGTGAACTACTCTTCGTTTGCAAGAGGTGTTGACAGAGGATTGTATCCTTATCGCGCAGTGTATTTGCAGGATTGAACATTGAATTTTAACGCTCATAACGATTTAATTTTTGGCCATGACCAAACAAATAATATACGGAACCATACTGGGGCTTAGCCTGCTGGCAGGCAGCGGATGCTCCAAAGATTTCCTCGAAAAAGAAAATAAAAAAGAGTTGTCGGGCGCTTCCTTCTGGAAAACGCGCGAACAGGCTTTGCAGGCCATCACGGCCACTTATGCCGCCCTGCAATCGGCTACCGGCGATAAATGGACCTGGTTTGAAGAAACCTATGTTGCCTCCGAATACAAGACCGATGAAATGATGAACAACAAGGCCGAAGGATATGGCAAGAGCCTGCAGTCGTTCTCGTACACCACCGATGAAAGCGGCTTCACCAATTTCTGGCATATGTGTTATGCCGGCATCAACCGCGCCAATCAATGCATCGAAAACATACCCAATGTTTCTTCCAATGCCCAAACGGGGTTGACCGATGAAGAAAAAGCCGAACTGGTGGCCGAAGCCAAATTTTTACGGGCGCATTTTTACCTGTTGCTGCAAAGCTATTTCACTAATATTCCTTTGGTAACCGCAACCGCGAAAAACAACGCCGAATTTTACGCCGCTTCCGCCAAACCGGAAGAAGTGTGGCAGCTGATCGAAGCCGACCTTACAGAAGCCGCTGCCCACCTGCCCGGAGAAAGAGACGACCAAACCCTTGGCAGGGCCACCAAATACACCGCGTTCGGCTACCTGGGCAAAGCCCTGCTGTTCCAGGAAAAATTCGAAGCGGCCAACACCGCTTTTGCAAGTGTGATCGGCAGCGGCAAATACCACCTGCTCGATCAATACGAAAACAATTTCAACGGCCTCTCTGAGAACGGTCCCGAGTCGTTGTTCGAGATCCAGTTTTCGGCCGACCGTACCAACGGCAATGACGAACGCACGCCGATGGCCTGGGAAGTAGGCGCTTATGCACTGAACGGATGGGAGCTTTTCTATCCCTCCGAATGGCTGGCTACCGAGTTGAAAAAAGACAAACGCACCGACGGCGGTTACAGCGACCGTGTATATGGTACGATGTTTTTCGACGATCCGCAGTCGGTAGCGCCTGTAGTGGATGAACCGGGTGTGGTAAAATCGTATGCTTCCATACGCAACGACCTGAACCATGACATCTACTTTAAAAAATATTCCACCCCCACCGACCTGGCCGACAATGGCTCTTACTCGGGCATCAACATCAATCTTATGCGCTATGCCGATGTATTGCTTATGCAGGCCGAGGCGTTGAATGAAAGAGGCATGACGGCCGACGCCCTTACGCTGGTCAACCAGGTGCGTGCCCGGTCGAAAGCCGCGGCACTAGGCGCCATGAGCCAGGACGAGCTGCGCCAGCAGATCCGTCACCACGAACGCCCTTGCGAGCTGTCGATGGAATATTGCATCCGCTGGCCCGATCTTTACCGCTGGGCAAACAGCAAGAATGCACCGGAAAAAATCAAGTCGGTGCTTACGGCACACCAGCATGAATTTGCCGGTAACTTCATAGATGGCAAACATGATATATACCCGGTTCCTTTATCAGAGATCAACAAAAATCCGAATGTGCAGCAGGCGCCTAACTGGTAAGGCACTGGCCGGCATCGCCGGACTGTTGTGCGGTTCCTTTGTGTTCGCGCAAACGGTACCCGACTGGGAAAACCCTGCGTTACCATCTTTCCATACCGTAGCGCCGCATGCCTGGTTTGTACCTTACCCCAACCAGGCTGCGGCCGCTTCGGGCGCGGCATCGTCGCGGGTATTATCGCTTGATGGTGAATGGGATTTTCACTGGGTGGAGAAACCGGCAGACAGGCCCATGGATTTTTATAAGTCCGGCTTTTCTACCGCCGGCTGGAAAAAGATCAAAGTGCCGGCCAACTGGCAAACAGAAGGATACGACCGCTATATTTTTACCGATGTCGAATACCCTATCCCGCCCGACCGCCCGGGTGCCGGCCGATTTCAACCCGGTCGGTTCTTACCTGCGTGATTTGAGCTGCCGGTGGGCTGGGCGGGCGAGCCGGTGTTTTTGCGCTTCGGCGCCGTCAATTCGTTTTTCTATTGCTGGGTAAACGGGCAATACATAGGCTTCAGCAAAGACAGCAAAACACCGGCTGAATTCGACGTGAGCCGCTGGCTGCGGCGCGGTAAGAACCGCGTGGCCGTGCAGGTGTTCCGCTTCAGCGACGGTACCTATCTCGAAGGCCAGGACATGTGGAAGCTGAGCGGCATCGAAAGATCGGTGACCCTTATCCGCCGGCCGGCTTTTCGCATCCGCGATTTTTTCGTGAAAGCCGGCTTGCAGCAGCAGTACCGCGACGGTGACCTGTCGCTCGAAGTGGAATGGGAGGGAGCACCTGCGGCGTCGCCCTCCCTGGAAGTGAAATTGATCGATGAACAACATCCGCAGCAGCCCCTTTTCGGTAAAACCATCACCGTACCCAAAAACGGTAAAATGGCACTGCGGCAGGCCATCCCCGGCATACTGCCCTGGAGCGCCGAAAATCCGCAACTGTACCTGCTGCAGCTCGTGCAACGCGATGCCAGGGGAAAAGTGCAGGAAGTGATCTGCCATCGTATCGGTTTCCGGCAGGTGGAGATCCGCAACGGCCTCTTCCTCGTGAACGGAAAAGCCATCAAGCTGCGGGGCGTGAACCGCCACGAGCATGATATGATCACCGGCAAAGTGATTACGGTGGAAAGCATGGTCAGGGACATCGCTACCATGAAGCAGTTCAACATCAATGCCGTACGGAACAGCCACTATCCCAACCGCGAAGAATGGTATGAACTCTGCGATCGTTATGGTATCTATGTGGTGGATGAAGCCAATATCGAATGCGACGGTATGGATTTCCACCCGTTGAAAACCCTGTCTGATCATGCCGACTGGAAAGACGCTTATCTCGACCGTACGCGGCGCATGGTGGAAAGGGATAAGAACTTCACATCGATCATCACCTGGTCGCTCGGCAACGAAAGCCGCTTCGGCCGGAATTTTATCGCTACGTACGAATGGATCAAGACGCGCGACCATACAAGACCGGTGCAGTACGATGAAGCGCGCGATAACCCGTACACCGATATCATCTGCCCCATGTACAAGGCAACGCCTGTAATGCTGGACTATGTGAAAGACTGGCGTCCGCGCCCTTTCATACAATGCGAATACGCGCACATGATGGGCAACAGCGGCGGCAACCTGGCCGACGACTGGGAACTGATCAACCGTTATGAACAATTACAGGGCGGTTTTATCTGGGATTTTTCCGACCAGGCTTTTCTGAAAAAAGACGGGAAGGGGCGTAGCTACTGGGCCTATGGCAGCGATATGGGCAGTGTGGGCGCTACCAGCGATACCAGTTTTTGCGCCGATGGTCTTTTCCAGGCCGATCGCCGGCCCCACCCGCAGGCGTATGAACTGAAGAAAGTGTACCAGCAAATACATTTTGAAGCCATGCCGCTGGCCAATGCCATCCGTGTACGGAACCGGTATGATTTCCGCACGCTGTCGGTTTATCGCCTTCGCTG
>JASGFZ010000164.1:0-7010 GCA_047605345.1 Flavihumibacter sp.
GCTGCGGTACGTATTGTTACAGGAAAGTGGTTACCATGGGCCTGCTCTTTCCCCATCATCATCCTGGTAACGGGCATTTTTATGGTACACCTGCCCAATGGCTGGTTTGCAGTGGGGGGCGACTTCAACGGTATCGAATTCAACCTGCTGCTTATCTGTTCGCCGGTAGCCATCATGCAGGAGAAAAAATCGTAAGTTCTGATTGCCGGGAATGGCTTTTGCATTTGCCGAAGATATGAACACCATCCGTTTTCACGACTCGCATGTATACCCGGGATGTATAGCCACCATCCCCAACAGCCAGGTACGGGGCAGCGTTAACGCGTCATTCGACGACGGTTCCGGCAGCATGGCAGAAGCGGAGCCATTGGGCCCCGGCGAATTGCTGGTACACATAGACGCTTATACCACGGCACGCCGTACCCGTATTCCCGCCAAAAGCTGGCGTATGAAGTACGACAATACCCTGGATTGCTGGAAGGTGGAGGAAAAGATAAAATAGCGGCCGCGCGGTGCTGGCATGTATTTTTTATCACCAGCCTAAAACACCATGTCACTCCACGCCAAAAAACCGGGCCAGCTGTACAAACTGTTCGATACCATCGCCGCCAAAATAACCAGGGCCAGCGGCAGCCCTGCCGCCTTTATAAGTGCCGCCCTGCTGGTGATTATCTGGGCGGTGCTGGGTCCCGTGGCCGGCTTTTCCGAAACCTGGCAACTGGTCATCAATACCGGCACCACCATCATCACTTTCCTGATGGTGTTCCTGATCCAGCAGTCGCAGAACAAAGACACCATGGCCATCCAGCTGAAGCTGAATGAACTGATCGCCGCCACTGAAAAGGCCGATAATAAGCTGATCGATATCGAAGACCTGACCGAGGAGGAAATCGAAACGATCAAGAAAAAATACATCCGGCTTTCTGACGAAACGGGCGCCTGACAACAGTTGCGGCAAGATTCTTGTGGCTTTTCTGTCAAAACCCGCTTATGCCCGCCCCTGCCGCCCATATGCCCGCGTCCAGCCTGCGCGACGATCGCACCCGGCCGAAATTCACCGGCCGCAAACTGGTATTGCTGAATACCACCGCCAAAACAAATGTGCTGATCAACCAGGCGAAAAAGGCTTCGCTCCGCTTCGCCAGTTCGCTTGACTTCAACAAGGCCAAATCGGGCGACTTCCTGCATACCGCCCTGCAACAGGCCGATGGCATCCTGTTCGACAAAATGAAAATTGCCGTAATTAATGAAACCGCCAACGAGCCCATGAAACACCTTCTGGCATCAAGCAGCACGGCCAGGAATTTCCTGCTGCAGGAGCCCGAACGCTATGTGTACGCATTCGCCGGAAAGAAAAAACAAACAACCGATTTTAAAGACAATACGACCGCCAGCTGGGCGATGCAGGCCATTGAAGTATTGCAATCGAAATACAGCGGTAAAGGGATCAATGTGGCGGTTCTCGATACGGGCATCGATACGGCGCATCCCGATCTGAAAATGCGGATCAAAAGAAAGAAAAGCTTTGTGCGCGGGCAGCAGGTAACCGATCTCAACGGGCATGGCACGCATTGCGGCGGGCTCATTGCCGGGGATAAGCACGCCACCCGGAAATTCCGCTACGGCGTGGCGCCGCAAACGAACCTGTTTGTGGGCAAGGTGCTCGACAACCAGGGGTCCGGCACCGACTCGTCCATTCTCGCAGGCATTGAATGGGCGATGGAAAACAAATGCCGCATCATCTCGATGTCGCTCGGCGCCGAAGCGGCGATCGGCGAAACCTATTCGCAGGTATATGAAGCCGTGGCCGCCGAAGCGCTGAAAAACAATTGCCTGATCATTGCCGCCGCCGGCAATGAAAGCGAGCGCGCCAGCGGTTATATATCACCGGTAGGTCATCCCGCCAATTGCCCGTCGATCATGGCGGTGGCGGCATTGGACCAGCAGCTGAAAGTGGCTGACTTTTCCTGCGGCGGGCTTAATCCCGACGGCGGACAAATAGACGTCTCCGCGCCGGGTGTCGACATCTGGAGCACCTGGAAAAACAAGGGCTACAGGCGCGAATCGGGTACCTCGATGGCAACACCTATTGTGGCCGGCATCGCTGCTCTGCTGGCAGAACAGGATAACGCTGTTACGGCCGCGGCACTCTGGATGAAGCTCACCCAACAGGCGAAACGGCTCCAGCTGCCCGCAACAGATGTGGGCGCGGGACTGATCATCGCTCCCCGGTAAAACAGTATTAGTTAATTTCAGGTTATGAAATTCATCGCCGTGGTTGACAACAAATCGCAGGCCGGCAAAATTGCCACGGCCCTGAAAGCGATGGGCTGCAGCATCGACCAGGTGCTGAAGCTAACGGGTGTGATTAACGGCGACAGCGGCTCACGGCGGCTGGAAGAATTGAAGATCGACGGCGTAAAATCGGTGGAAGCCGATAACATAAAGCGCGCAAAGCGGTGATTATTGTATCCAGTCCAGGTAATTCTCTTTAGTAATGACACTAAACGGCACATCGGGATAAGCGGTATCAAACGCCGATGGTTTTTTGCATTTCCGGCTTGGCGAATATTTAAATTCGTAGGCGCTTATCTGCCCGTTCTCCACTTCCACCAGGTCAACCTCCTGCTGGTTATAATTCCGCCAGAAATAAGGCTGTACGTTTTTTCCATCGTAGTGGTTCTTTTTAATTCGTTCCGACATCAGGTAACTCTCCCACAGCAACCCCGTGTCATTCCTAAGCGGTAACAACCTGAAATCATTTATGATCGCATTCCTGATGCCGTTGTCGTAGAAAAACCATTTGGACGATTTCGACACTTCCTTCCTGAGATTCGTATTGTAGGCGCCCACCCTGTACACCACAAAAACCTTCGATAACAGGTCGAGGTAATGCTCTACCGTATTTTTGCTGATCCCCAATTGTGAAGCCAGTTCATTATAAGAAACTTCGGCCCCGCACTGAAACGCGATAAGCCGCAGCAGTTTTATAATCTTATCGGATTGCCGGATCCCTTCATAGGCCAGGATGTCTTTCAGCAAATAAGACTGTACCAGTTGCAACAGGCAGGCTGATTTCTCGCCGATATCCGTCAACTGGAACAGCTCGGGGTAGCTGCCGAAGATCAGCCGCTCTTCCAGGTTTTGGCTCTTTTCAAGCGCGTTTTCATGCATACCTATTTCCGCCTGCGATAACGGATAAAGAAGATAGTTGATTGACCTTCCGGTTAACGGATCGCCGGTTCGGTTTGACAGATCAAAAGAAGAAGACCCGGTTGCGATGATCGTCAGGTTCGGAATACTATCGATCATAAGCTTTAATACCTGGCCTATATTGGCCATCACCTGCGCTTCGTCGATGATCAGCAGGCGCGCCTTTCCGATAATCCTTTTGTAATGTGCTGCCGAACGGTTGCTGAGCAATTCCTGCACATCAAAATCTTCAGCATTTAATGATAATACCCGCGCTTTCTGTTTGTTTTTGATGGTATCGGCAAGTACCGATTTACCTACCCGCCGGGTTCCCATGATCAGGATCACTTTGTTTTTACCCAACTGCCGGTTGATCAGCCTCTCCAATGCTCTTTTAATCAGGATCATTCCGGGTTCTTTTTTAATTAATAAATTAAAAATATAGTCAGTATAATGACAAAATTACTTAAAATATAGTCACTATATTAACAAAATCACTTAAAATATAGTCCTTACATTGACAAAATTACTTAAAATATAGTCATTATATTGACAAAATTACTTAAATAAAAATAATAACATTTTATTTTTACCTGTATATCAATCATATAATATCAACCAGGTATAAAACAAGGCATATACCACCCGTGAATACGGCGCCAACCAGCAACAGCACCAGCGAGGAAGAACTGCTATAACAATTGCTGGTGATCGGTTTTTCGGTTTTCCTGTATTGTAAAAAAGAGAGTAATACCATGAGCGCACCCATCGCCACCAGCGATACACCGATCTTTTCCGGAATAGCCCCTTGCGGGAACAACCGGTTTGATGCCGGTAAAAACAGCCGATAAGTGTTTTACGAACAGGGGGAATTTAACCACCACAAAACCGAAAGCCATAATGGCAATAGCGGTTCTGAACCAGGCGAGAAAATTGCGCTCGTTGGCAAGGTGCTCATGGGTATTTCTGCTGCCGGCCGGCCGGCCTGGTTTCATCGCTGTTTTGCGGTTAATGTGCAGTTGGAACTTAACGCATTTTACAGCAATTTCGCCGCACATGCCTTATATCCATCTTACCCGGCAATGGGTGCGCGACATTGTTATCGGCTGCGGGTTTTGCCCGTTTGCAGCGCATGTGTATGACCGTGACCTGATCCGCTACCGGGTGGCGGAAAAAGACGAAGACCCGCAAACGCTGTTGCTGGCCGAAGCCGCCTGGCTGGATGAAAACGAAGCAACGGCCACTACCCTGGTGATCGTGCCGCATGCACTTGATGATTTTGAGGCATACCTCGACACCCTCCATGATCTCGAAACCGCGTTGGTCAACGAAGGCTATGAAGGCGTTTACCAGCTGGCCAGCTTTCATCCGCAATATGCTTTTGAAGGCGCACCGCCTGATGATCCCGCCAACTATACGAACCGGGCGCCATTTCCGTTGTTTCACCTCTTACGCGAAGAAAGCATCGACCGCGCATTGGAACATTATGCCGGTGATCCCGAAGCCATTCCAGGGCGCAACATTGACTTTGCCCGGAAAAAGGGAACGGGGTTTTTCAAAGCCATTCTTGCCAACCTGGGAAAATAATTTTACCAGCACGTAGGGGTAAAAGGATGAACGGTTGTCGTACCCGAAAGATGATTTGGCGGAAGCGATTACTTTTGACCGGCATTACCGAACCAGCATGGCATTATCTCCCGTGGCGCAAAAACGGTTGCTCACCGACGAAGGGCTGCTTGACTTTGAAGGCTTGTTCAGAACCTATTACAAGCCCCTGCATGCTTATGCTCTTACCATGTTGAAAGACCCGGCCCAGGCCGAAGAAATGGTGCAGCAGGTATTTGTCAATCTCTGGGAAAAACACCAGCAGCTTGGCATCCGCCAGTCGGCTACTGCTTATTTATATCGCGCAGTACACAATCGCTGCCTCAACCAGCTCAAACATGAAAAGGTGAAAGCCGCCTACCAGCAATACAACCAGTTGCGCCCGGTTGATTATCCATCGGCCGCCAGCCGTGTGCAACTGACCGAATTACAGGAAAAACTGGACGACGCACTATCGGCTTTACCCGAACAATGCCGAACGGTGTTCCAGATGAGCCGGTTTGAAGAGTTGCGTTACCAGGAAATCGCCGGGCGGTTGTCCATCTCCGTTAAAACCGTCGAAAACCAGATGGGTAAAGCCCTCCGTCTGTTGCGCGAAAAACTGGCCGACTACCTGCCCCTGTTATTCATCCTGTTCAACCTGCCGCTATGAATAACCACGAACCATTCGACTACGAGGCGCTGATCGTACGCGGGCTTACAGGCGAAGCCAGTGCCGAAGAGCTGCAGGCGCTTGAACAGTGGCGGCAATCCGCTCCCGTTAACGAAAAACAATTTGCCGACCGCCAGCGCATCTGGCAGGAAAGCAAAATACTGGCAGCAAACAGTACGGTAGATGTGGATGCTGCCTGGAACCGCTTCCGGCAGCATATCGAGCCGCAGCCTGCAAAAAAACAGATGCCCTCTTTGCGGCGCATGGCAGCTGTATGGATCGTGGTGATCGGTACGGCTGTTGCCGGATGGCTGGGCCTACGGGTTTGGCAAACACCCGCCACCCTGCAACTGGCCAGCGCCGACAGCGTACTATCGAAGCAGCTCCCCGACGGATCAGACATCACGCTGAACAAGTCATCGCAGATCAGCTACCCCGGCTCCTTTACCGGCAACAAACGGCGGGTGCAATTACGGGGTGAAGCCTTTTTCAATATTGTACGCGACAGCAGCCGGCCCTTTGTGGTGGAAGCGGGCCGGCTCAGGATCACCGTACTCGGCACCTCCTTCAACGTAAAGCAAACACCGGGCGCCACCGAAGTCATTGTTGCCAGTGGAAAAGTAAAAGTGGAACGCGACGCGTTATCGGCCATCCTGCTGCCGGGGACAAACTCATCGCATACGACAGTGCCCGGCAGTTTACCCTGGAAAAAGAAAACGGCAAGCTCTATCAATATTATCGCAGCAAACAATTTGTATGCGATAATACGCCGCTATGGAAACTGGTGGAAGTATTGGAAAAAGCGTATGGCCGGTCGATCAGTATCGGGAACCCCGCCATCAGGGACCTTCGCATCAGCGCTACGTTTAACTCAGCGCCGCTGGAAAGTGTTCTGGGGATCGTAGCAGAAACCCTCGATATCAAGGTAATCAAAATGGACGATACCTATGTCCTGGAATAGATATTGGTTAACCCTCACCTGCCTGTTCTTCTCCTTTTACGCCCCGGCGCAATGGCTCGGTCGGTATATAACGGTGAAGGCCGACCGCTATTCGGTACAGCAGGCGCTGGAGCTGATCAGCAATGAAGGCAATTTTTTCTTCAGCTACAACAGTGCCCTGGTACCGCGCGACAGCAGCATTGATTATCCCGGTGGCAGACGCACGGTGCAATCGGCACTGACGCAGATCTTTGCACCCGGCTTCGAGTTCCGTGAAAGCGGCAATTATATTATTATTCGCCGCAAGCCCATACAGATCAGCATGACGGCAACCCAGCCCGCAGGTACCGACAATTTCTATCTTGTCAGCGGTTATGTGCGCGACGACCAGACGGGTGAAGAATTATCCGACGCCAGCGTATACGAAAAAGACCGGTTGCAATCGTCCCTTACCAACAACAATGGTTATTTCAAACTGAAACTGAGATCCAGATACAAAACGGCTTCACTCACCGTCAGCAAAGAGTTTTACCAGGACACCACGGTGCAATTGCAAACCGGGTTCAACCAGCAATTATCGGTAGTGTTGCAACCGGTAGAGTTTTATGGTTCGCAGGTGAT
>JASGFZ010000165.1:0-6974 GCA_047605345.1 Flavihumibacter sp.
GGCGCCCGCCCCTTCGGCCGAAACAACACTGATTTCGCCCTTGAGCTCTTTGACCAAACGTTTTACGATGAACAGGCCCAGCCCGGTAGATGATTCGCCGGCAGTAGGCACGGCCCTGCCCTTGGTATAGCGGTTAAACAGTTTTTGCTGGTCGTCAATGGAAATACCCGGACCATAATCCTGCACGCTGATGTCGAGTGTACCGGTATTCTTTTTTACTTCCAGCAGCACAGGCCGCCCCGGCGGTGAAAACTTAATGGCATTCGACAGCAGGTTTTCCATGATCTGCCGCAGCATGTGCCGGTCGCTGGTCAGGAAGAGGCTGTCGTGAGGCAGATGGAATTGCAATTCAATTTGTTTTGCCGCCGCAACGGGCAGAAAAGCGGTTACAATGGCCTTCAGGAACAAGCGCACGTCGATCTCCTCCAACTCCAGTTGCCGCTGCCCCATGGTTATGCGCTCCACTTCCAGGATATGCCTGATCAGGTTTTCGCCCTGGTTGGCAGATTCCCTGATATTCCGCAATCCTGCCGTGCGGTCCATCTGCGGGTCGGCCTCCAGCAGCTGTGCCCACATCTGGATACTCGACAAAGGCGCGCCCAGGTCGTGCGACATAACACCGATCAGGGCATTCTTTTCATCATTCAGTTCAACCAGCTTTTCCTTATGCCGCCGGATCAGCCGGTTCGTTTCTTTGAGCATCCGGTTCGAAGCGCGGTAAGCCATAAGGAAAATGCTCGTCAGCACAATGATCATCACCGCCGCGATAGCCAGGTAGGTAAGAAACTTATTTCTTGTTTTCTGGTGCTGGATGGCATCCATCAGCTCCTGGTTTTGCCTGTCTCTTTCTGCCACCTGGAATCTTTCCTGCAGCTCGGCAATGGTGCGGCTCGATTCCTGGTTAAAAAGACTGGTGTCGCGCTGGTACCACAGTTGTTGGTATTCAAATGCTTTCCTGTAATTACCCAAACGTTCTTCCAGCTGCGACAGCATGGCATAGCTGTCGGCTTCCTTGCTCTTGCTGCGCAGCTGCTGGCTGAGCTCAAGCGCCGGGTTTATGTATTTCCGCGCCGAATCATAGCTGTTCAGCTGCAGGTAGCTGTCGCCGATATTCAGGTAATCCAGCCACAGGTCGGCCTTATCGTCGGTTTTTACGTGTATGGCCCGGTTCAGGAAAAAATACACCAGGGCTTTGTCATAAGCCTTCTTCTTATAGTACACATTACCGGTGTTGTTGTGGATGAGCTCGATCTGGCTGTCGGTTCCGTAGCGGTCGCCCAGCGACTTGGCAATCGATAAATAACGCAAGGCGGTATCAGGCTGGTTCAGTTCATTGTAGAGGGCGCCGATATTTCCATAAAAGGAGATCAGGTCGGTCACACTGCCCGATTTTTCAGTGAGCGCCAGGCATTCCTTGTACACCGACAGCGCTTTTTCAGGGGCCTTGATCTGAGAATACAGAATAGCAAGATCGGTAAGCGCCGCGATTTGAAAATTGGGCAGCTTTTTTTCGCGCGCCACCGCGAGGCATTCCAGAAAATAACGCAGGGCCTGGTTGTAATCGCCCGTTATATCGTAATACAGGCCTTTCAGGCGAAGGGTCATGGCCGCGCCCTGTTCAAAAGAAGCCTCCAGCGACGCCTGCTCTATAAATGCAGCGTTGATCAGGATGGAATCGGCATGGTTCTCGGCAAAATCTACGGTACGCTCATATAACCTCGTCACGGAGACGGTATCGATAGGGTCGGCCCTGGCAGCACTGCAATACCCTATCGTGGCAACCAGTATAATGAAGAAATATCTCAATCAGTCGATCAACTTATTCCTGACGGCAAACTTCACCAGCCCCACCGTATTCTGCACGCCCAGCTTGCCGATCAGGTTTTTCCGGTGGGTTTCAACAGTGCTGATGCTGAGAAACAGCTTTTCGGCGATCTCTGCATTGCTGTACTCCTTGCAAACCAGCTTCAATACCTCCACTTCTCTTTTCGACAATATTTCGCCCACCTTGCGGTCTTCGATGGTAAGCATGTTCCTGAACTCGCCTTCACTTAAAATGTCGATTTCCTTGCTGAAATATTGTCCGCCGTTATGCACCATTTCAATAGCCGTCAGCAATTCATTTACGCTGGCGTTTTTTAGCACATAGCCCTGCACCTCGTATTTAAGCAGCTTGTGCACATAACGCGTTCCGCGGATAAGGGTCAGGTAGATGACTTTCTGCCGCGGGCGGACCGCCCTGATCTGTCGGATCAGCTCTTCCTCTTCCATATCGGGCAGGTTCACATCCAGCAACAGGATGTCGTCAGAGGAGATGGCCGGCAGCCGGCCAAGAAGATCGGTAGCATTGGAGGAGGTGCCGGTTACCTCCAGTTCAGTTTGTTTCTGCAATAGCAGCGAGAGTCCTTCCAGGTACATCTCATGGTCATCAGTTATGTACACCCTCATCATAGCGCAGTACGAATTTCTGGTTACAGTCTTTCAATGATGCCGGCAATTCCCTGTCCACCACCCACACAGGCCGTCACCATTCCATATCTTTTATCCAGACGTCGTAAGTCGTTCAGTAGTTGTATGGTCAGTTTTGCACCGGTGCAACCCAGCGGATGCCCCAGTGCAATGGCTCCCCCATTGATATTGACGCGGGCGGGATCCAGCTTCGTTTCGCGGATCACGGCCAGCGACTGCGAGGCGAACGCCTCGTTCAGCTCTACCAGGTCTACATCGGCCAGCGATAACCCGGCCTGCGACAGGGCTTTGGGTATGGCCGCTACCGGGCCGATGCCCATAATGCGCGGGTGAACGCCCGCGCTGGCGCAGGAAACCAAACGCCCGATGGGGGTAAGGCCCAGCTCCTTCATCATTTTTTCGCCCATCACGATCACAAAGGCGGCGCCGTCGCTCGTTTGCGAAGCGTTGCCCGCGGTAACGGTTCCCCCGTTGGCGAAAGCGGGTTTGAGTTTGGCGAGGGCCTCGGCGCTGGTATCGGCGCGCGGACCTTCGTCGGTATCTACCACATAGGTTTTCTGCTGCTTTTTCCCCCTGGCATCAAGCAATACCTGGTTTACGGTGATCGGCATTATGCCGGTTTTGAAATAACCGTTTTCGATGGCGGCGATGGCTTTCCGGTGGCTGTCGAGCGCAAAAGCATCCTGCTCTTCGCGGCTTACGCCAAATTCTTTTGCCACCGCTTCGGCGGTGAGGCCCATGCCCAGGTAATAATCGGGGTTTTCAATGGCAACGCTATAGGCCGGAGACGGCTTCCAGCCGGCCGTGGGCAGCATCGTCATGCTTTCGGTACCGCCCGCCACGATGCAATCGGCCTGGCCGCTCCGGATCTTGGCCGTGGCGATGGCGATGGTTTCAAGCCCGCTGGCGCAATAACGGTTCACCGTCATGCCGGGCGTGGAAATACCAAAAGCCCGAACGGAGATCATCCGCCCGATCTGGAGGCCCTGCTCGGCTTCAGGCACCGCATTCCCTACAATAAGATCGTCAACACGGGCGGGGTCCAGCTGCGGCACCGTTGCCATCAGGCCCTTGATCAGGTCTACCGCGAGGTCATCGGGCCGCACGAACCGGAACCCGCCTCTTTTTGATTTTGCGACAGCGGTTCTGTAACCCGCAACGATAAACGCGTCCTGCATTTCTACTTTTTTTACTAGGTATAGCCCCGGGGTAACAAATAGTTGCTTATGCAACCTTATCGTTCAAATTTACCCATTTTGATCTGGCTGATGAAAAGTTTTTTGCGAAATTGCAGGCAATGTACGCCCTCATACGCCGCCTGCTTTTTCAGTTTCCCACCGAACCGGTTCACTATTTTTCCATGAACAGCCTGCACACGGCAGCTGCCATCCCGGGTATAAAAAAGATGCTCGCCCGGCAGTTCAGCCATAGCGGTGATCTGTCGAAAACGGTCTTCGGCCTGCCCTTCCGCAACCCGGTGGGTTTGGCGGCGGGCTTCGACAAAAACGCTTACTGGCTGAACGAGCTGGAGATGCTCGGTTTCGGGTCGGTGGAGATCGGTACCGTTACGCCGCTGCCGCAGGAGGGGAATGAAAAGCCCCGGTTGTTCCGCCTGCCGGCCGACAGGGCGCTGGTCAACCGGATGGGTTTCAACAACGAAGGCGTCAGGAAAGTGAGCGAAAGGCTCGGCCGCTGGCGCAGCTCACGCCCCGAACCGGCGCCGGGCCAGCCGCGCATGATCGTGGGCGGCAATATCGGCAAGAACAAAGTGACCCCCAACGAAGATGCCTGGAAAGATTACGAGATCTGTTTCAGGCAGCTGTTTGATACGGTCGATTATTTCGTGGTGAATGTGAGCTCGCCCAATACACCCGGCCTGCGCGCCCTGCAGGAAAAAGACGCCCTGCATAAGATACTCGACCACCTGCAAACCATCAACCGGCAGCAGCCGCACCCCAAACCGCTGCTGCTGAAAATAGCGCCCGATCTCACCCAAACCCAGGTGGATGATGTGATTGATCTGGCAGGCGAATGCGGGCTCAGCGGGCTGGTGGCCGCCAATACCACCATCAGCCGCGACGGGCTGAAAACAACCGCGGCGACGGTGGAGGCCATCGGCGCCGGCGGGCTCAGCGGTGCGCCCTTACGGCAACGGTCAACCGAAATGCTGCGCTATATCCACAGCCGGTCGGCCGGAAAAACGCCCGTTATCGCCAGCGGCGGCATTTTTACCGGCGCCGATGCGCTGGAAAAATTCGAGGCGGGGGCCAGCCTGGTGCAGGTATGGACCGGGTTTATTTACGAGGGTCCCGGCATTGTGCGCAATATTTGCAATGCCTTGCAACCCCCGGTGGGCTAATCCTAATCTACTTATCTTTCAAACCTGCAATGGAACACCTTTTTACCAGCGAAAGCATCATCAGTTTTCTTATTCTTGTTATCCTGGAAATCGTACTGGGCATCGACAACGTGATATTCGTGAGCATTATCATGAACCGGCTGCCGCAGGCCGCAGACCAGCGGAAGGCCCGCCGTTTCTGGATGATTTCGGGTATCATCATGCGCAGCCTCATGCTGCTGGGATTGAGCTGGCTGATGGCGCAGAAAGGCAAGGCGGTGTTCTCCATTGCCGGCAAGGGATTTGACCTGGCCAGCCTGGTGATGCTGGGCGGCGGCTTTTCCTGATCTACAAATCGGTGAAAGAGATCCACCACAAGCTGGAGGGCGAAGACGAAACGGCGGCAGCCAACCAGCAGGGCCTCGGCTTTCGCAGGCCCTGGTGCAGATCGTGGTGATCGATGCGGTGTTCTCTTTGACAGTATCATCACTGCGGGCGGTACGCCAAACAGGTGGAGATCATGATCGCCGCGGTGATCATCGCCATGATCATCATGTTCCTGTTCAGCCCCAGGATTGCCGGTTTTATTCACCAGCATCCTACGCTGAAAATGCTGGCCCTTAGTTTTTTGGTGATGATCGGTTTGAGCCTGGTGATCGAAGGCTGGAATGCCGAAGCCGCGCACGAGCTGCATTTGAAGAATTATATCTATTTCGGTATGGCGTTCTCTTTTGCGGTAGAGCTGCTGAATATGGTGATGCGGAAAAATGCCAAACGCAACCCGGTTGAGTTGCGGGAGCCGAAGCTGCCGGAGAACCGGCGTGTTTAAAGCTTCTTCATGGCTTCGTTTGTTTCCAAGACCAATAGTGAAGTACTTGACTATTGGTTAAAAAAGCCACATTAGC
This sequence comes from Flavihumibacter sp., assembly GCA_047605345.1. Taxonomy (GTDB): domain Bacteria; phylum Bacteroidota; class Bacteroidia; order Chitinophagales; family Chitinophagaceae; genus Flavihumibacter. Next base: position 5,713 of record JASGFZ010000165.1, read on the forward strand.
GTCATCTTGGGTAATTTGCTAAATTTATTGCCTTTGGTAAGGATATGAAAAAAAGAGAACGGACACTCCAAAAGCGAACGGCTTCATTGGGCTCCGCTTACTAAAAAAGCAGTAGTATTAAATTGGTCTGATGTATTGGTACAAGGCCGTACCGTTTCTGTAAAGAACATGAAAAAGGACCGCGCTCAAGCGATGTAGAAGTCATCTTCGAGCATATTGCTTATAATGCCATCAGCGGTTATTTCCTATATAACCGGAAGACAACGACAACCAGGGAGGCAATAGAAGAAATGTTCAAAACAACGTATACAGTATTCAACTAAGTGTTCCCTGCCGCTGATTTTTTCTTTTACAGGGAGAGCAAGGTACACTAGAAAACACACAGCAAACCCGCCCCCACCAACGCGGCGGTCTCCGTTCTCAGCCGGGCATCGCCCAGGGTCACGGCCCTGAAACCCGCTGCCAGCGCAGATGCTATCTCATCGGGCGTAAAATCGCCTTCAGGGCCCACCAGCAATAGCTTGCTGCCCGCGCGTTGCACCGCTTCCCGCAGCGAAACCCGGTCTGTTTCCAGGCAATGGGCAATATAACGTTGATCTGCAACCGAAGATAAAACCTGTTCAAAAGGAAGTGGCCCCTCCAGTTCGGGTAACCATGACCGTTGGCTTTGCAGCATGGCGCTTACCAGTATCTGCTGCAGCCGCCCGGTGCGCACCTGCTGTTTCTCGGTTCTGCGGCACTGGATGAGGCGGATCGAATGCACGCCCATCTCGGTTGCCTTCTCCAGGAACCATTCCAGCCGCGACGCATTCTTCAGCGGCGACACCGCAATGGTGACCGGGTTAGCTACCGGTGCCGTATAAACGCTGTTGGTGATCTGCAGCGCGCAATGCTTTTTATGCGCTTCCACAATACGCGCCGTGTACAGGTGCCCGCGGCCATCGGTCAGGTGCAGCTGCTCACCCGCCTGCATGCGCAGCACCGCAACGGCATGGTGCGAATTGGTTTCATCCAGCACCGGGTCGGTGCCGTTTACAGCAGCGGCATAAAAAAAAGGCAGGGCCATTAAAAAGGCGTTTCGTCGTCGAAAGAGCCATCGTTCATCCGGCTGCTGATCTGCCGGTACGGGCTTTCACCGCCGCCGGCACCGCCACTGCCTACCGGCTTCCAGGGTGAAGCCTGGTTGTCACCGCCTTCCACCCCTTCGTCCACAAATTTCTGGATATGCAGCATGGCCCGCAGCTTGATCGTTTCCAGCGAAC
>JASGFZ010000166.1:0-6886 GCA_047605345.1 Flavihumibacter sp.
GAAGTGATTGAAGGAATGGCGCGGCGGATCCATTCCGGCTCAATGGTTTGCCTGAACTGCACCTTGATCAGCGGTTCGCTGTGCTGGTTTTGCAGGTCAGACAGGCTGCTGTCGGCAATCACCTCCCCTTTATTAATGATGATGACGCGGTCGCAGATGGCTTCCACTTCCTGGAGAATATGCGTGGAAAAAAGAATGGTTTTGTCTTTGCCGAGGCGGCGGATCACCTCCCTTATTTCCACGATCTGGTTGGGGTCGAGCCCCGTGGTGGGCTCATCGAGTATCAGCACTTCCGGCTGGTGTATAAGCGCCGCCGCGAGACCCACCCGTTGCTTATAGCCCTTCGACAGTTGTCCGACTTTCTTATCGCTTTCCGGCTGCAGCCCTACCAGGCTGATGACCTCTTTTACTCTTGCATTGGCATTGGCTACACGATGTACCGACGCCATGAAATGCAGGTATTCACGCACGAACATGTCGTAATACAGGGGATTCGATTCGGGCAGGTAGCCGATGCGCGCCTTGGTGAACAGCGGGTCAATGCGTACATCCCGGCCGCATACTTCGGCCTTGCCGCCATCGGCCTGCAGGTAACCCGTCAGGATTTTCATGGTAGTGGATTTGCCGGCTCCATTCGGTCCGAGGAACCCAACGATCTGACCTTTCTGTACCGAAAAGGAAATATTGTTCACGGCCTTCTGCGCACCGTAGTTTTTCTGAAGCGAGGAAACATGGATTGACATGAGGCGAAAATAATGATAGTTTGGAAAGACTTGGCAAAGTCAAAAATCAAAATGAGTCGCCCATATAGTCACCCGTCGGTGCCACCCGACGGGTAACCATTATCCCGGTTGAAACAACGCCCAGCGTCCAACACGCAGCCCCTCAAACCTCAAACTTCAAACCTCAAACCGCTCAGAGATCATCATACTCATAAATCTCATCAATATGCGTTCCCGGCGGCATATCCATAATAGGGTTGAGAATACCGTCTTTGAGACCATACACCCAGCCGTGCAGGTGCGGACGCTGCTCCTTTTTCCAGGCGGATTGAATAATGGAGGTTTTGGCAAGGTTCATCACCTGCTCCATCACGTTCAACTCAACAAGACGGTTCGTTCTTCGCTCAATATCCGCGATTTCGTTGATCTCCCGGCGATGGATGCGATAGACATCTTTGATATTACGCAACCATTTGTTAATGATCCCGAGGTTGTGCTGTGTCATGGCGGCTTTCACACCGCCGCAGCCGTAATGGCCGCAAACGATTACGTGTTTTACTTTGAGGTGCGCAACGGCATACTCAAGCACCGATAACAGGTTCAGGTCGGTATGCACCACCATATTGGCGATGTTGCGGTGAACAAAGATCTCACCCGGCTGAACACCGGTAATGTCTTCGGCCGGTACACGGCTGTCGCTGCAGCCGATCCAGAGAAATTCAGGCGTTTGGTCGGAAGCCATCCGTTGAAAAAATTTCGGGTCGTCGTGCAGCTTTTCGGCCGCCCAGGCTTTATTCTCGAGCAATAATTTTTCGTATGATTTCATTTTATTTGTTTAAGCCGGCACATTGCCAAGGCCATGGTGATTAAAAGGGCTTTGTTTCAGTTCCACCCGGATGTTTTTCAGGTGCGCGTGTTTCATAAAGTCTTCGATCACTTCCGCTACGTCGCGGTCCAGGAAATCGGCACGTGTGGTGTCGATCAGTACCGTGGCGTTTTCGGGCACTTCTTCCAGTTTCGCTTTCATGATCGGTTTGTTAAGGAACGATACATCTTTCCGCAGGCGGAAAAGATACTGATGCTGGTCGTTCACAATAAAAACCGCCGAACGGAAATTACTGCGCAATACAAAAAACAGGCCTACCAGGCAGCCGATAAAAATTCCCTTCAGTAAATCGGTCAGCAGGATGGCGACAATCGTAACTACAAAGGGGATGAACTGGTCCCACCCTTTTTTATATTGCTCTTTGAAGATAGCGGGTTTTGCCAACTTATAACCGGTATAGATCAGCACCGCTGCCAGCGCGGGCAGGGGAATCAGGTTAAGCAGCTTCGGAATAAAAGCCACGCAGAGCAGCAGCAATATACCGTGGAAAATTGCCGACATCTTGGTTTTGGCGCCGGCATTGACGTTTGCCGACGTGCGCACGATGACCGAGGTAACGGGCAAGCCGCCCAGCAACCCGCTTATGAGGTTTCCGGCGCCCTGCGCTTTCAGCTCGCGGTTGGTGGGCGTTACCCGTTGGTAGGGATCAAGCTCATCGGCTGCTTCAATATTCAGCAAGCTTTCCAGGCTGGCAACAATGGCGATGGTCGCTGCGGTTAACCATACCTGGTAGTTGGTGATGGCGCTGAAATCTGGAAACATGAAAAAGGAGCCGAACTCACTTACCGAATGCGCCACGGGTATGTTTACCAGGGCATGGGGCGGCATGCCGGCGTTTCCGCTGCTGATCAGCCACTGGTTGATCAGTATGGCACTCAGTACAACCATCAGCGGGGCGGGAATGAGCTGGAAGATCTTTCCTTTCTTCACCAACACCTTATCCCATATGATCTGTATCGCCAGGGCGGCCAGGCCGATCAGAGCAGCCTGGGGAACGATGTGATTCAAACCTTCAAATACACCTGAAAATGTATTGGCGCCATCGGGTTGCAGGAAGTTTTCGTCGCCTGCATAATCGGCATCATAACCGACGAAATGCGGCAGCTGTTTCAGGATCAGGATAATGCCGATGGCCGCCAGCATGGCCTTGATAACGGTGCCCGGCACATAATCGCCGAGAATTCCGAATTTCAGGAAGCCGAAAGCAAGCTGAAAGGCGCCGGCTAATACCACCGCCATCAGGAAAGCCTCGAAGGTGGGGATCTTCAGTAAAGCCGCCGCTACAATGGTGGTGAGCCCGGCAGCGGGACCGCTTACGCTAAGCTGCGATCCGCTGACCATACCAACTACAATACCTCCGGCAATGCCGGCAATCAATCCCGAAAAAAGCGGTGCGCCTGAACCAAGTGCTATACCTAAACAAAGTGGCAGGGCCACCAAAAAAACAACGAGAGAAGCAGGCAGGTCTGAAGACAGACTGCCCATTGGGCTGTTTATACGTTGAGCCATAAAAAATTAAATTGGGGTAAACAATAAAAAACCGGAAGAGAAGGCTCAACACTCGGGAGGCTGGATAATACGGCTGGTGTGCAGGGAAGAAAGGATGTTTACACTTTGGGGGAACTCGAAAACAATGGCCGTACGGTTGTTGAAAGCCAGCCATTCACTGAACTCCAGGAAATTGTGGTGCAGGCTTTTGCCGCACTTGTGTTCTTCGTTGAAATTATTGTTGTTACCACCGGCTTCTTCCTCCTGCGCAGTGAGGATGCGCGACCTGTTCAGGTTGTTGGAAAAGGGGAGTGAAACCAGGCTGCTTCCCAGGGCCAGCATAAAAACCACTGCCATGGCGCTGATCAGCCAGCGATAGCAGAAAAGTTTGGGGCCATAAGAAGCTTTACGTGGGCGCATGTGCGGCAAAATTACCTTATCGGGGCCAGAAACCGGTAAATGTTAATTCATTTAACAGTCTATATATTGTCATATTCACCCGTCACGGCATAATAACCGAAAATGATAAACCCGGCGAGGATCGGGATAAAAACGATCAGGAACACGATCCATTGTATCCAGGTATCGATTTGTGGTTTGTTGCTCATTTCCTGCACGGCGATGCGAAACAGCAGCGCCATAAGCGCCACCCCGGCGATCATCCATACAACACCACACGATCTTTTTATCAGTTGCATATAGTTGTTTTTAATCGGTTACATCGGTGTCGGTGCGGTTACTGAGGTAAAGCAGTCCTATCACGAAACAGAAAGCCGCCACTACGATGGGATACCACAAACCGATCAGCTTGTTGTCGGCATAGGTGGTGGTGAGCAGGGTGGCTATAAAGGGGGTTAGTCCGCCGAATACGCCGTTCCCTATATGATAAGGCAGCGACATGCTGGTGTACCTGATCCGCGTCGGGAATAATTCCACCAGGAAAGCGGCGATGGGTCCGTACACCATGGTAACAAGCAGCACCTGTATAAACACCAACCCCACCATGATCCAGTAGCTGCCGGGAGCAAGCTGCTTATCGGTGGCGATGCTGTTGCCCGAAACGGTTTGCGTCGTGTACTGAAATCCGTTTTCCAGGGCGATGCGCTGGCTGCCGCCGTCGACAGCGGTACGGGTTACCGCTGGCAGTGCCGGCACTTCGGCGGTTTGCAGCATTTGCCTGTACACGGGGCGATAAAGGCAAACGGCCAGCAGCATACCCGCCAGCATGATGCGCTTGCGACCCAGGCGGTCGCTGAGCGCCCCGAAAACAATGAAGAAGGGCGTGGCGAATAAAATGGCCCAGATCAGTATGGTGCGGCTCTGGTCGAAGCCAACCTTGCATACATTTTCCATGAACGATTGTGCATAGAACTGCCCCGTGTACCATACCACACCCTGGCCCATGGCGGCGCCGAACAGGGCCAGCAATACCATTTTGAGGTTGGCTTTATGGCCGAAGCTTTCTTTCAGCGGGTTGCTGGAGGTTTTGCCCGATGCCTTGAGTTTTTTGAAAAGGGGCGACTCTTCCATTTTCAGGCGGATATAGATCGACACAATCACCAGCAGTATGGAAACAAGAAAAGGGATGCGCCAGCCCCAGTTGTTGAATTTCTGAATGGAAGTGGCCGGGTCGCTGTCGAGCAGGTGGCGGGTGAGCAGGATTACACCCAGCGAAAGAAAGAGTCCCAGGGTAGCGGTGGTCTGGATCCACGAAGTGTAATAGCCACGCTTGCCGGGCGGCGCATGTTCGGCTACATAAGTAGCTGCACCGCCGTATTCGCCGCCGAGGGCGAGCCCCTGAACGAGCCGCAGCAGCAATACCAGCAGCGGGGCCGCGAAGCCGATGCTTTCGTACCCCGGCACCAGGCCGATGGCGAAAGTGGAGCCGCCCATAAGAATAAGCGTTAGCAGGAACGTGTTTTTGCGGCCCATCAGGTCGCCCAGCCTGCCGAATACCAGGGCGCCGAAAGGCCGAACAATAAAGCCGGCGGCGAAAGTGGCCAGCGTGCTGAGCAACGCAGCTGTTGGGTTTGTTTTCGGAAAAAACTGGTTGGCAATGACCGTGGCGAGACTTCCGAAAATATAAAAGTCGTACCACTCAATGAGCGTTCCCGCTGAAGAGGCGCCGATAACGCGCCAGATTCCCCGGGTCGAGATGGTTTGATTCATCCTTAAACATACTAAATTAGCAAACTATAAGTGCAGCCATATGTCATATCCTTATCAAATCAGATCGAAAGAAGAGTACCAGCAAGCCTATCAGAAAAGTGTAATTGATCCGGAGGGGTTTTGGGGCGATATCGCTTCCCATTTTTTCTGGCGCAAGCGATGGGACAAGGTGCTTGAGTGGAATTTCAAGGAACCGAAAATCGAGTGGTTTAAAGGAGGAAAGCTGAATATTTCCGAAAACTGTATCGATCGTCACCTGGGTACCCTGGGCAATAAGCCGGCCATTATATGGGAATCGAACAACCCCGACGACGATCACCGCGTGCTCACCTACCGGGACCTCTATAACAAAGTGGTTCAGTTTGCCAATGTGCTGAAAAACAACAACGTGCAAAAAGGCGACCGGGTTTGTATTTATATGGGCATGGTGCCCGAGCTGGCGATTGCCGTGCTGGCCTGTGCGCGGATCGGCGCTATTCATTCGGTGATTTTCGGCGGCTTCAGCGCGCAGAGTATTGCCGACAGGCTGATCGACGCCAACGCCGAATTTGTGATCACCTGCGACGGCGCCTTTCGCGGCAACAAGGAAATTCCGTTGAAGTCGGTGATCGACGATGCGCTGGTGCAATGCCGTTTTGTAAAAAAGGTTATTGTGCTGACCCGCACCCGTACCCCTGTTTCGATGATCAAAGGCCGCGATGTATGGTGGGAAGATGAGATCCGGAAAGTGGAAACCCAGGGTAATCCCGATTGCCCGGCGGTAGAGATGGACGCCGAAGACCCATTGTTCATTTTATACACTTCCGGCTCCACCGGCAAGCCCAAGGGCGTGGTGCACACCGTAGGCGGGTATATGGTATATACCACCTACTCGTTTGTAAACGTATTCCAGTACAAGCCCGGTGATATTCATTTCTGTACGGCCGATATCGGCTGGATCACCGGCCACAGCTATATCGTGTACGGACCGCTGGGCGCCGGCGCCACTACCCTGATCTTTGAAGGGGTACCCACCTGGCCCGATGCCGGCCGGTTCTGGGAAATCGTAGACAAATACCGCGTGAATGTGTTATACACCGCACCAACTGCCATCCGTTCGCTGATGGGCTTCGGGCTGGAACCGCTCCAGGGCCGCCAGCTCGATTCGCTGAAAGTGCTCGGAACGGTGGGTGAGCCGATCAATGAGGAAGCATGGCACTGGTACGATGAGCATATCGGTAAAAAACGCTGCCCGATCGTAGATACCTGGTGGCAAACCGAAACCGGTGGTATCATGATCAGTAATATGGCGGGTATTACGCCCGGTAAACCCTCTTATGCCACCCTGCCGCTGCCGGGGGTGCAGCCGGTGCTGGTAGACGAGAAAGGCGAAGAAATTACCGGGAATGATGAAAGCGGCAACCTTTGCATCAAATTTCCCTGGCCGGCGATCATACGCACTACGTATGGCGACCATGAACGTTGCCGCACCAATTATTTTGCCACGTACGATAACATGTATTTCACCGGCGACGGCTGTTACCGCGACGAGAACGGCAACTACCGCATTACAGGCCGTGTAGACGATGTGCTGAACGTGAGCGGACACCGCATCGGTACGGCCGAGGTGGAGAACGCCATC
>JASGFZ010000167.1:0-6873 GCA_047605345.1 Flavihumibacter sp.
CCCGACGGAAAGTCGCGGCAGGCCATTCCTTCCAAACGCAAAGCCATACCTGCATTTCATCGGCGCCGCGGTTATTCCAGCTGAAATAAGGAATGGCTTTGCGTTTGGAAGGAATGGCCTGCAGCGACTTTCCGTCGGGTGAACCCTCCAAAGCCAGCACATCAAATACAATGCTGTTCACCCCATCCAGCAAAGCCGGCTCGTAATTCACCTGCGCGGTGGGATTCGGGGGCACAATAAAATCCCAGGCTTTGCCCTTGTTGTCGGCCGCTTCCACGCAATAAACCATCGGCCCATATTGCAAAGCCACCCGGTCTTTGTTTTCGGCAAGCGCCGGTTGCTTTTCACCAGCCTCACCTGCATGGGAAATCAATTTCGATTTTATCACCGGCCTTCCATTGGCGGCTGATCACCGCATAACCCTGCTCGGTATTGTATTTCGCTTCGCTGCCGTTTACACGGATAACCGCCTGCGCTGCCGTCGTATCCAGGTACTGGTATAAATCACCCGGCGCCGCTTCTTTCAGCCAGCCCGGCAAACGAAAACGCAGCTCGAATTTTTTCTTCGGCGCAGCTTCCACCTGTAAAGAAACATTTCCTTTCCACGGCAGGCCCGATGCCTGTGTAATACGCAGGTCGGCGCCCTGCAGCTTTGTGTGCAGGCTGCTGCCGATATACAATTGCACCCACAGGGCATTGGCAGAAACGCTGTATATATAATTACCGAGCGAGCTCACCAGCCGGGCAATATTCGCCGGGCAACAAGCCGTACCAAACCATTCGCGGCGTGCGTAACCGCCCGAAGAAGCCAGCGGGTTACCGTAAAAGAAACGGTCGCCCTGCAACGACAAACCATCCAGCGCACCGTTGTATAAACTTTTCTCCAGCACATCGGTGTACTTGCTGTTGCCCGACAGCATGTTCATGCGCTGGTTCCAGAACACCATGCCTACCGAGGCGCAGGTTTCGCAATAGGCCGACTCATTCGGCAGCGCATAGTCTTCACCGAAACCCTCATTCTTTCCCTGCGCACCGATGCCGCCGGTTATATACATATTGCGGTGCACTACATCTTCCCATATCCGCTGCATGGCATTGATATAACCGCCGTCGTTGGTAACAGCAGCCACATCGGCCGCGCCGGTGTACATGTACATCGCCCGAACGGCGTGCCCGGTGATCTCGCGCTGGTCTTTTACCGGAACGGCATCCTGGCAATAAGCGGGGTCTTTCCATTCGTCCCATATCACGCCCTTGCCATAACCACGGCCCCGCTCTTCCAGGAACCAGGTAGACAGTGCCAGGTATTTCGCATTGCCGGTTTCATGGTACAGCCGCATCAGCGCCAGCTCTATTTCCTGGTGGCCGCTTACCCAGTGGCGGTTCTGCTGCCGGAATATACTGTCCATGTGATCGGCAAAGCGGATGGCCACCTCCAGCAACCTGCGTTTGCCCGTGGTATGGTAATAAGCAATGCCTGCTTCAATGAGGTGACCGGCACAATAATCTTCGTGCTTCTCCATATCGGTCCACCGTTTATCCAGCCCCTTTAGCTGGTAATAGGTATTCAGGTAACCGTCGGGCAGCTGCGCAGCGGCAATCTTGGCAATCCATTCATCGGCTTTCTGCTCCACCGTTGCATCGGGATGGTGCTTCAGTGAATAAGCCATCGCTTCAATGGCTTTGTACACATCCGAATCGTCGTAGTATATACCCTCGTGTGTACCTGATCCCGCGGCGGCTTTCTCGAAGTTGCGGATGCGCCCCGTGCGGTTCTCCGTGTACAGCATACAGGCCTGCAGGGTGCTGGTGGCCACCGCATCCATCCGGCCCTTCCAGAAAGAATCGGTAACAGATACCTGCGAAAAATTAACGGGCGACAGGCGTTGAACGGCAGGTTGACTGAAAGCAAAACCCGGCAACAGGCTAATAAGCAAAAAAATCTTTTTCATTTCGGCAATTGCTCAAATGTACGGCTAAAGTTTTCCACAAAAATTCCCTACCAGCCGCTTAAAACCGATTTGGTAACAATTAGGTAACATACCGTAAAGCGGTTTTTCCGAATTTGCCGCCGGAACCATTTACTAACAACTAAAAACAATCGTATGACGCTGCTCAACGGGAACGACCCATCCAGCATCGCTTTCATACACAACAACATCCTGGCATTGCTCGACGGAACCGTGATGGGTGTTTTGTTAGGTAACTGTGTCTTCGGAAAAGATGGCGGGGTTAAAGCGAAATTCTTTCAGCACACATTATTCGATCTGCAGGGCAATACCCTTGCGCGTGAAAACCCCAGGGTGAAACCGGTTCGGGTCGACAGCGGCGGCCTGATTGAACAGGCCTGGAAAATGATCCCGCTGATCCGCAACCACAACTGCCCCGTTATTGAGCCCACCGGCGAATGGTCGGCCACACCCATGGAAGACCACTTCCTGGCGGCGCAGATGGCAGCCACTGTTTAATTTCCTCATTCTTACGCATGATAGCATGGTGCATCGCGCACCAGCTGCGCCACCGCATCGGCATCGCCCAGGATCGCAGCCACTGCCCGGGTGCGATTTTCTTACTCACCCAGTTCGGGCAGCAGGGCCGACGCTTCGGTAAGATCACCGTGCCACACGGCCGATGTTATAAAACGGGCAATGACTTCAGGTGCCGCTACAGGCATGTTTCATGATTTTACAGTAAGTTACCGCCAAAAGAACATCGAAATGCCGGGAGACGCTCTCTACCTGAATACAAAAGCCGTACCGCAGCATACCTACGACGCCATCGTTGTGGGCTCGGGTATCAGTGGCGGATGGGCCGCCAAGGAACTATGCGAAAAAGGGCTCCGGGTGCTGCTGCTGGAACGCGGCGCGCCGGTAACACATCCGGACTATCCTACCGCCACGAAGCATCCCTGGCAATTCGAACACCGCAATACCCTTACGCGCAAAGACAAGCAGGAAAAGCATATAGCCGCCCGTCATTACTCGCTGGCCGAAGACAACAAGCATTTTTATATCAACGACATCGGGAATCCTTACCAGGAAATCAAACGCTTCGACTGGGTAAGGGGCGACGTGCTGGGCGGCAGGTCGCTGCTGTGGGCAAGGGCCTGCTACCGCTGGAGCGACATCGATTTCGAGGCCAACCTGCGCGACGGGCATGGGGTCGACTGGCCTGTCCGTTATAAAGACCTCGCCCCGTGGTACGACTATGTGGAGTCGTTTATCGGCGTCAGCGGAAACCGGGATGGCGTTCCGCATTTACCCGATGGCCGTTTCCAGCCGGCCTTCGAAATGAATGCGGTGGAAAAACATTTTCAATCGCAGGTCGGCAAAGCCTACCGCACCCGCCAGGTGATCATGGGCCGCACGGCCAACCTGACCAAACCGGTAAAGGGCCGCGCCAACTGCCAGGCCCGGAACCTCTGCCACCGCGGCTGCCCTTTCGGCGCCTATTTCAGCACCAATGCCAGCACCCTACCGGCGGCGCAGGCAACGGGCAACCTGACCATCCGCCCCTATTCGCTGGTGCACCAGGTGTTGTACGACGAACAAAAGCAACGGGCGGCGGGCGTGGAAGTGATCGATACCCAAACCAAAAAAACGGAGCACTTCTACGCGCGGCTGATCTTCCTGAATGCCGCTACCGTAGCCACAGCAGCCATCCTGCTGAATTCGGTATCGTCGCGTTTTCCCAACGGGCTGGGAAATGGCAGCGACCAGGTGGGCCGCAACCTGATGGATCACCACAAGGGGTTGTCGATCGCGGCCGATGTAGACGGCTGGCTCGACAGCTATTATTACGGACGAAGACCAACAAGCGCTTATATACCCCGCTTTCGCAACATCACCGAACCGGTAAAAGATTTTCTGCGCGGCTATCATTTTGGTGCAGGCGCCTATCGTACCGGGGCCGCCAGCGACGGCATTGGAGAAGAACTGAAGAGCCGGCAAACGGAACCCGGTCCCTGGCGAATCAGCTTATGGGCGTTTGGCGAATGCCTGCCTTATGCAGACAACCGCGTTACCCTTAACCATAACCGGAAAGACCAATGGGGAAGGCCGATGATTGCGGTCGACTGCGAATTTAAAGCGAACGAACGGGCCATGCATGAAGACATAAAGCTGACGGGCGCGGAGATACTGGAAAAGGCCGGCTTTAAAAACATCCGTGTTTCAGGGCAGATGTCGTTTCCCGGTAATGCGAACCATGAAATGGGTACGGCCCGCATGGGGAAAGATCCGAAGACTTCGGTACTCAATGCATTCAATCAAATGCATGAAGTGCCCAATGTGTTTATCACCGATGGCAGTTGCATGACCAGCAGCCATTGTGTAAACCCTTCGCTTACCTATATGGCCCTCACTGCGCGGGCAGCCGGCTACGCGGTGCAGGAATTGAAAAAAGGGAATATCTGATCAACGCACTTGCTGAAGGTAAGCGCGCCCCAGCGCGAGGTGATCGGTGATGCCTTCGCCCAGCCCCGCTTCTTTTGCTATCCTGTTGAAGACAGCGCCGGCAGTAAGCCAATGCGCTGCAAGGAAATGAACCGACACGGCGCCGGCTGATTTCGACATTTTTTGTCCGTCGTTTTCCATCAGCAACCTGTGATGAAAAAAAACCGACTCCCTGAATGCGTTCATCTCTATCAGATCGCAGAGATAGAGTTGCGCTGCGGTGGAGTGTCTCAGGTCTTCGCCACGAACAATCAGGTTGATACCGAAATGTACATCATCTACCACCGAGCTCAGCTGGTAGGCCGGGAATCCATCCTTTCTCCGCACCACAAAATCAGTCAGCGAATCATCCAGCGAAGCGTTGTCGGTGATCAGCCGCCATTGGTGGTGCAGGCCGTCGAGCGACAGCTTCCTGCTGCGGCAGCGGCAGTTCGTTATTGTTTTGCGCGTGCAATCACAGGCGTACACGCATTTTTTCTCCCGCAGTGTGTGCAGTGCTGCCTGATATAAAGGCAGCCTTTTCAGCTGCGAATAATGCCTTATAAAATCGCCTGCATCCACTGGTCCCTGCTGCCAGGTGATGCCAAGATGTTTGAGGGTGTGGAATACGTCGGTAATATACGCCGGCCGCACCCGGCCCTGGTCGAGGTCGTCGATACGCAGAAAAACGGGCGCATGGTATGCTTCTGCCAGTGCTGCAGTGATGCAGAACGACAGAACATTACCCAGGTGAAGGTAGCCGCTCGGGGTAGGCGCCAGGCGTGTGAGCATGCCCGGCAATGTCGCTATTTTTTGGCTATTTCGCCTTGATTACCCGGATCACTTTTTGCAGATTGCCTGTTTGCAGGCGAATAAAATACATACCTGTTGGCAGCTGGTCTTCGTAAATGTCTATGTTGAAGGTGCCGGCGGGATAATCTTCTATGGCATGAATACGCACCAATTGCCCCAGGGCATTCAGTTGCTGAACCATGGTTTTACCGCCTGGTGTAGAAAACTGCAGTGTCGCTACCTGCTGGTAAGGATTGGGCCAGAATTTTAGGATCATTTTATCGGCCTCCTTGTTCACTTCATCTATATCGTCGTTGAGTGCGCAGGGCGTTCCGCCAATAATCGGCAGGCTCTGGTAGTTTTTCAGCATCAGCTGGTTGATCTTGTTTTTGTCTACGCAGAACCAGCGTTCAAGTATAGTGGCGTAGATACTCCTGAAATCATATTGGAAAGGAATATTATCCACCACCTGTACAGTGGCGGGAATATCGGGACTGTTTCCCAGTATGCCCTTTTTAACGTGTTTGCCAAAGAGCAGCAGCGGCGCAGCGGCGCCATGATCGGTACCCATGCTGGCATTCGATTTAATACGCCGGCCGAACTCGGAAAAGGTCATACCCAATACGCGGTCATCCAGCCCCTGCTTTTCGAGATCGCCCTGGAAAGAACTGATACCGGCCGACAATGATTTGAGCAGCTCGGCATGCCCGCCGGTGCTGGTATCGCCGGCATTCACCTGCTTCTTATGGGTATCGAAGCCACCCAGGGTAACGGTGTAAACCCGTGTTTTCAAGCCGCCGCTGATCAGCCGGGCAACAATGGCCAGTTGTTTCGCCAGCCCGGTATCATCATAAGTGCCCTGGTTGGCGCCTTTGTTATAGGCTGTGCGGATAATATCCGAATACACTTTCGTTTTTTCGGTGATGATGCGCAGGTATTGCAGCTCACGATTGGCATCCTCACTGTTCAACGGGTAGTCGTTAAAGGGGTTCACAAACGAATATACATTGGTAGGATCGGTAATTGACAACCCCATGGAAAATACATCGCCCTGTACCGAAACAGTGGGCATTTCACTGATCTGGATAGCAAGCGGATCGGGCATGGCAGCATTCGGATATTCATACGGATAACCCGGATAAATATCCTCCAGGTAACGCCCCAGCCAGCCTCTTTTTTCGCGTGTGCTCCGGTTGTTGGAATCATCGCCTGTCATCCATATATCGGTTGACCTGAAATGGGAGAAGTTTTGTTTATCGTATCCCACGCTTTGAATGATATTGGCTTTGCCGTTATTGAACAGGGTCTGCAATTTGGTCATGGCCGGGTGCAGCCCGGTTTTATCTGTTCCGTCAAGGCGCAATACACGGTCTTGCGGAATGGCCACGTTTGCCCGGGCTGTATAGTAATTACCATATACATCCAATGGAATCACGGTATTCAATACATCGTTGCCGCCATGCAACTGCACTAATACCAGTATATGATCATTCGGCAGGTCGGCCGAGAGCAGCTGGTGCAGTACCGATCCCGGCTGGCTGCCATGGGCCGAAAAACTAAAGCCGTTCAGCAAGGCGGGCATCACGGTGGCGGGAACGGTTCTTGAGAGGAATTTCCTTCTGTTCATGGTATTGGATGTTAAATCAGC
>JASGFZ010000168.1:0-6826 GCA_047605345.1 Flavihumibacter sp.
GTTTCCACTCATAATAAAAAGAAGGGCTGTCATTCGACAGCCCTTCGCCGAAAGTAAGTTTTTTATGTTACTGAACCATTACTTTTAATGTAACCGGCGCCTGGTCGGCCACCTGTACTTTGAGGAAGTACAAGCCGGCCGGAAGGGCGTTAAAGCGGATGGTTCTGGTATATTTCCCGGGCGATTTTTCAAAGGATTCCCTGCTCAGCTCCATACCACTGGCATTGCACAGCGCCGTGGTGGTTTTACCCCCCGCACTGCCTTCCAGCACCAGAGTGGCCTGGGTTTGAACCGGGTTAGGGAAGAGGCTTGCCCGCAGCGGATCATCTGTTGTAAGGATGGCCGCATCCGGCGAAGCCATAACCGCCGCCGTATCGGGACTGTCGTCCACGGTTGCTACCCGGGCGCCCGACTTAACGGTAACCGATACCGTTTTCTTATTCTTTGCGCCTTTGTTGTCTGTTACTTCCAGTGAGAACACATATGTACCGGCTTTAGAGAAATTCTTTGCATATGCATTGGGTTTCCAGGTATTGTATAGCCATGCGCTGCCGGGACCCGACTCAAATCGCCATAAATAAGATTTGATACTGCCATCGGTATCATAAGAGCCTGAACCGGTAAGATAAGCAGTGGCTGACAGCGAATTGATGGTGAAAGCATACCCGGGGTTCGCGACAGGGCTTTTGTTTGTTCCACTCGAATTGCTACTGGAGCCCGATGAAACCTTGGCGTTGACCGTCACCTTCATGGTATCATATCCGCGGCCGCGATCATTGTCCATAACCCTTAGTACAAATGTGTAAGTACCGGCCGTGGTCAGGTTGTAGACCTGCGGACTGGCCTGCCAGGGGTTGGCAAACTTTGCATTGCTGCCATTGATCTGGTACCAGTAATATTCAACAATGGTACCGTCGGGGTCGTACGATGCAGCGCCATTGACATAGGTTGCAGATGTCGGCTGGTTAATCGTAATATCCGCACCGGCACGGGCAACGGGCAGTTTATTCTGGTAAGGCTCGGGATTCACTACCAGCGTCAGGGTGTCAACCGATACGCCGTTGAAGTTATCTGTTGCCTTCAGCGTAAACTTATACGTATCTGCTACGGTTAAGCCTGAAATAGTGGGATTGGGTTGCCATGCGTTATCAAATACTGCTTTGGACGCTCCTGACACCTGGCTCCAGTAATAGGTGTTGATCCGGCCATCGGGATCGCTGGCATAGGCCAGCGTTGCTTTAAACGAGCTGGTGGGTAAGGTTATAGCCGTGTCGCCACCTGCATAGACAACCGGCAATATATTGGTTTCATCTACCGGTACCGTGAGGTCAAATACAACGGGTGAGCCATCAAGCTTAACGGTTCTGGAACTGCCGGTGGTTTTCTTGCTGCGGTCAACACTGAAATTCCACAGGTAACCATTCGCATTGCTGAAAGCAATTTCAGTGGGAAAAGTATAGTCGGCGCTGGCGCTCTCACTCATGTCTGTCGTGGTGGTTGCCCACAGCACATAACGAAAGTGATTTTTACTGTCTTTAAAGGCATACCCATCCACACCAGCGGGAACAGCCAGCTTCTGGGTTTCTGCGGCATCGTAACTGTAACCCGACAACAATTCGGAAGTTGTTTTAAAAGCAATGCCGGCATCGGTCAGTGTTTCATTCCTGTACGTTGCTTTTTTCAGGTTCTGAAACAGACCCATCAGGTTGAACGGTGAAGTGGCGGTAGCATAATCTTCGGTATCCCCCGTCTGGTACATATACACCTGCCTGATGTTTTCGGCTTGCGATTTAACCAGCATTTTGAACATAAAATTCCGCTGCGCTTCTACCGACCCTATATAGTTGTTAAACTGTTTACGTGGCAGGTTGACCTCTGTGCAGATAACATGTTTTGCAGGATAGGTAGTGCCGTAGCCGTACTTCTTCAATACGTTTACAAATGCATTTTTGGAATTTACGTATTGCGCTACTGCTTCATCTGAGTGGCGCTTGCTTACAAATTTGCCCAACGCATAGTCCCATTGTGTGAGTTTAAAATGCGGGTAGGTATGAAAGCTGAGTACGTCAAAATAAGCGCCGCCTGTCAGCGGATAGTCGGCACTTACCGTTCCGTTATCGGGATTGTCGGTATGTCGTAAGAGTATGTCAAGGAACGATTCATAACCCAGTCCACCTGTACAAACGAGGTCGTTTGGTTTGAAGGTTTTTATCACTTCATAGGCAACCCGCAGCATCCGGATATAAGTATATACGGGTGCGTTTAAGTTTTTCAGGTCGCAGGGGGCAGGTACGTTCTCCCACCAGTTGCCGGACTGGCCCGGTATCTGCCAGGCGCCAGCGCTGTAGCTGTAATCGGGCTCGTTCCATATTTCCCAAAACCTGACTTTGTCGCCATAATGCAGCACCAGCTTGTATATGTAGGCGGCGAAATAGTTCTGGTCATTGATGGGCGTGCCATCCTCACCATTGTCCCATATTTCGGTGTAGAGATTGTCGAAAATCTTTGGCTGCCCGCAGGAGCCGTACCAGCCACTGGGCTTTTCGTCGTCGGCGGGCTGTTCAACGAACAGGGTAAGGTCTGACATACCGAGGGTGTTCACATAATAGTCGAATTCCGGTTTCCTGATATCAGGACCATATTTGTCGATAAACGTACCCGGCAGGGAAAAGCGGCCTGAATTGGCGCCGGCAAAATGGGCGATTTCGGCCACCATTTTATCACTCCATCCGTTGGCGTAAAAGCCGGGGTTTACGCCATATAGAAACTTCGTGTTGTAGGGTGCCACCACATCATTGGCGGTGTACTTCCAAATTGCAGGGGTGGTGGTTGTTTGGCCACCCGACTCCATACTAAAAACGATCAGGCACAAAGATAGTCCAATAGCAGACAGTTTCGATTTGAACATGCGAAATACAGTTTAACATTAATTAACTCGATCAGGGTGTACGACAACATGCGGCAATCGAAAATCAGAATAATGTTCCCCGCATTTGTTATTAATGCCGGGGAACATTGTTCAACAAAAGATAGGTTTTCAGCGAAGCGAGCCGAAGATTACAGTTTCTGGATCTTCAGGGTCACCGGAATACTGCTGCCTGTCTGGACTTTGATGAAATAAGTGCCAGCCACCAGGTGTGCAAGATTAAGCTGCTTGGTAAAATAGGTATTGTTTTTCGCAAAACTTTCCAGGTAAACCGCCACCCCCGACGCGTTATAGACCGTCAGCGTGGTTTTACCGGTGTTATTATTATTCAGCAAAAGGGTAGTGGTTGACACCACCGGGTTGGGATAAACTTTATTCTGTAAACCCGCTGCATTTTCAGCCGGTGATGAGCGTGCGGCTACCGTATCATTGCTTCCGGCAGGCGTTGCTGCCATACGGATGCTGTTGCCTACTACCACATCAACGGTGTCATACACCTGGGTTTGCTGGATGTCAGTAACACGAAGCACAAACCGATAGGTTCCGGCTGCGGTAAATCCGGTAGCCAGGGCTTTGTTGCGCCACATATCGGTTATAGTCACTTTTGCGGGACCGGATAGCAGCGACCAGTTGTAACCGATGATCTGCCATTTGGTGGTGTAAGAGGCCGAGCCATCGAGCGTTACGGTACCCGGGCTGAGCGATACTTTCTGGTCTGTACCGGCATTGGCAAACAGGGTGGCATTGTCAGCATCAACAGCCTTCACCGTTACGGCAACGGTATCGTATGACTTCGCACCGTCCAGGTCGCTGATACGAAGTACGAATTTATAGGTACCGTAGGTCAGGTACAGCAATTTTGGTTTGTTGTACCAGGCATTACCGAAGGTGGCAGAATTGGGGCCGCTCAGCTGGTACCAGTAGAAGGTTTGAATACCACCGGTGCTTCTTGATCCGTCGAGGTAGGTATAGATGCTGTCGGCAGTTACTGTGGTTGTTCTGGCAGATGCAGCGAAACTATTGCTGGTGGCAACACGACTGTTGCTGGAAGCAGCAGGCAGCACTTGCACCGTGAAATCGTCACCTGCATCTGCCACCAGGGCGCTGGCGTCAGGCTCTACGGTAACGGTGAAAGTGGTTTCACCGGTAGCGCCCTGATTATCGGTAACTTTTATTTTAAAGGTGTAAACACCCGCCACTGTCAGTTTGCTGACGGTGATATTGGGCAGCCATTGGTTAGAGAATACCGCCGTTGCGGGGCCGGATACCTGGGTCCAGTTGGTGGAGCTTATAGTGCCGTCAGCATCGGTAGAAGACGATACCAGGGCCAGCGAGCTGGTTGGCAGCGTAATGGTTTTGTTACCTCCTGCGCTGGCAACCGGCGCCTGGTTGGCTGTGGGAGCTGCGTTTACCACAAAGCTGACGGTGGCTGAGCCTTTAGCACCTGCATTATCGGTCACTTCCACTTTATATACATAGGTGCCTGCCGTTTTGATGCCGTACACAGTCATATTAGCGCTGGTCGGATTATTAATCACTCCGCCGGTGGGGCCGCTTACCTGGCTCCACTGGTAGCTGGCAATTGAACCATCGCTGTCTGTTCCTACTGAAACAAAGTTCACAAAAGAAGTGGGCAGCGTAATAACCGATGTGTTTACACTGGCGGTAACGGTGGGTGACTTGTTGGCGGCAGCAGCGGCAGCGTTAACAGTCACCTGCACGCTGGCAGTGGCGGTTGCGCTGAGGTTATCTGTTACTTTCAATGAAAACACATAAGTGCCAGCTGTTGTCATTCCCGAAACAGTGGGTTTGGCGATCCACTGGTTGGAGAATTTGGCAGTAGCCGGACCGCTTGTCTGCGACCAGTAATGCTGCGCAATGGTACCATCGCTGTCTTTCGACCCGCTGCCATCAAGTGTTACTGAAGATGTTGGCAGTGTGATGGTGACGTTGCTGCCGGCATTGGCAGTAGGTGAATTATTTGTTGGTGCTGCGCCCGATGCCCGGTTGTTGGTATATTGGAGCATCCATTCGTACACGTTCATGTTGTTCTCCTTATAGGCGGGGTCATATGCTTTCGACCAGGCGTTGTGGCTGGCAGCATCGAAAATGGTCATCTTCGCCTGGGGATTTGCCTTAGGTGTGTAGGCATTGTAATAATTCACCCAACCGATGGTGTTGCGCACATCCACTGTCGGATCTTCGTCATTGTGGAAGGCCCAGATCGGCAGGTTCTGCGAAGCCATAATGCCTGCGGAGGTTTGGGTGCCACCGGAAGCGCCGCACACCGGTGCAATGGCTGCCAGGGTGGATGAATTGGCTACGCTGGCGCTGGGATAGCTCCACACAGTGGCGCCACCCATGCTCAGGCCGGTAAGATAAATACGGCTGGCATCAACACGGTATTTGCTTTTAGCGTAATCGATAAATTTCTGGATAACAGTAGCAGAAGGCCAGGAGTGGTTGAATTGGGGCGATAATACGATGAATTTAAATGTTTTACCATTAACGGTGAAGGAAGAAGGCCATTGATTATTGTTCATCAGATTCGGCGGCCCGTTCCGGTACATCTTGTTCAGCGACGCGTCGTCACCTGCACCCACTTCACCGATGCCGTGGATAAAGATGAGCAGCGGATACTGCTGTGTTGTGCTTGCATAGTCGTTCGGTAATCCCTCAAGATAACCGCCGACGCATTCAGCTACTACACTCGGGTAAAGAATGACCTTTTTCTGGTTCTGCGCTGTTGCTGTGTGCGCATTCAATCCGGCAAAAAAGATAAAAGCCGCTAATAACCATTTTTTTAAGAACTTCTCTTGTGAAATAAACCTAACCATTTTTTCTACTTTAACAGAGACGACTGGCATTCGCCATAAATACCAGTCATCTCTTATTTCATAAATGTGTTTGCGTTGTTGCGGAACTGGGCTTTCAACGGGAGCTCCCTTAACCATGGAACTGCCTGCTGACAGGATGATGGACTTTTACATTGCTATAAAATAATTTTTAGGGTTGATAATTTATTGTTTTCTACATATACAGACAGATAATAAAGGCCGGCCGGGATACCAGGGAAATTCAGCACCTGGTTGAAAAGCTCGGTCGACTTTTCGAACTGTTTTGTCCATACCACTACGCCATGGTTGTTGTACAATACCAGCCGTCCGCTGCCTGTTTCAGGCGAAACCAGGTTCAGGGTGGTGGTTTTGTTCAGGGCCGGGTTGGGGTACACCCCAAACTTGGCCTGCACGGTTTTTACCTTCTCATTGGCTTCCTGGAGCAGCACGGTTACCAGTACGGTATCAATGTCTTTGTTTCCTTTGCTGTCGGTAATGGCCAACGCAAAACTATAGGTGCCGGCCTCGGTGAAACCGCTAACCTGGGTCAATGCGCTGTCGTTCCCGTTCAGCTGAACAGCTTTGCCTGTTAACTGCGACCATGCATAACTTTTTATACTGTTATTGGCCGTTGACGCCGTACCGTCGAGCGTTGCCGAAGAGGCCGGAAGCGTGATGGTGACAGCAGAGCCTGCATTGGCAATCACTTTCGGCTTACTGGTGTCGGTAACCGCCACCATCGACAGCTCAACGATAACAGGGGTGCCCGTAAGGTTGATCTTTTTGCCGTCAATAGTCGATTTCTCACTGTTTTTCACGCTGTAATTCCAGTTAAATGCCGTCAGGGTATTTGCTTCGAAACCGGCGGGAAAACTGTAGCCCGACTGGGCGGCTTCACTGTTGTCTTTGGTGGTTACCGCCCACAGGATATACCGGTACTTACCCTGGCTGTTCACAAATGCATAACCATCCACCGATGCTGGCAATTTCAGTGCCGAAGTTTGCAGCGAGTCATAATTATTGCCTTTAAAACGACTTCCGGCCTGCTTAAAGGATATAATTA
>JASGFZ010000169.1:0-6798 GCA_047605345.1 Flavihumibacter sp.
AGTGTGGCGGGTATTGCTCTGGAAAATATTATTGATCTCTGTTTCGCTCATTTCCAGGATCTCGGCCAGCTCTTCGGTAGAAGGCTCGCGTTCGTGCTCCTGTTCAAAAGCCATATACGCTTTGTTGGCTTTATTGTATGTACCGATCTTGTTCTGGGGCAAACGCACCAGGCGGCCCTGCTCGGCCAAAGCCTGGAGAATCGACTGGCGGATCCACCATACGGCATAGGAGATAAATTTGAAACCCTTGGTTTCGTCGAAACGCTGGGCGGCTTTGATCAGCCCCAGGTTGCCTTCATTGATCAGGTCGCTGAGCGACAGGCCCTGGTGCTGGTATTGTTTGGCCACCGATACCACGAAACGGAGGTTGGCCTGAACGAGTTTGTCCAATGCCCGCTGGTCTCCCATCTTGATACGCTGCGCGAGGGTGGTTTCCTCCTCGGGCGTAATCATCGAAATTTTTGAAATTTCCTGCAGATACTTCTCTACCGCCTGGGAGTCGCGATTGGTAATCTGGGTTGCAATTTTAAGTTGCCTCATGCCTGTCTGTTAATTTAAATAAGTGTTACACTCAACCGTTTAGACGTTTGCGGGGTACGAACTGTTCCGGGGGGAAGGTTAAAATTCAGCGAAATATCCCTGACCTGCCGACAAATGTAATCTCCACACTTCACAATTCATAGCTGTTACCCATAAATTATCTTATTCTGCAGATAAATACCTATTGTCAATATTCCACGATCGTTCCATCGGGCGCGGTCAGCAGCAGCTTTTTGGCGGCGCCGGCCTCTACCCTTCCGATAATCCCTGCTTCGATGCGCAGCTTTTCGGCCGCTTCGATCATTTTACCCGCCGATGCCGGTGCGCAAAACAATTCCAGCCGCTGGCCCATGTTGAAAACCTGGTACATTTCGCGCCAGTCCGATTTCGAGGCTGCCTGTAATATATTAAAAACAACCGGAGTGGCTAAAAGGTTGTCTTTCACCAATTTCATCGGTCCCGGCAGGTATTTCAGGCATTTTGTCTGCCCGCCGCCGCTGGCATGCACCAGTCCGTGCACCTGGTCGAAATATTCTTCCAGGATGACTTTCAACAGCGGCGCATAGGTGCGGGTGGCCGACAAAACCAGCTTTCCGACGGGCATTTTGCCGAAATCCGGCACTTCCACCAGGTCGGTCAGCCGGTGTGCGCCGATATAGACCACCTCCTCATCCAGGCCGGTATCGTACGATTCGGGGTATTTACCGGCATAAAACTTATGCAGGGCATCGTGCCGGGCGCTGGTCAACCCGTTACTGCCGATCCCGCTATTATATGAATTTTCGTAATGTGTTTGTCCGCTGCTGGCAAAACCGATAATCACATCGCCCACCGTAATCTTCTCATTGGTCACGAGCCGGTTTTTCGGCCAGCGGGCCGTCATGGTACCGTTCACGGCCATGGTGCGAACCACGTCGCCCACATCGGCCGTTTCGCCGCCGAGGTAGTGGATATGCACGCCGTAGGTTTTCATCTGGTCGAAAAATTCCTGGGTGCCCGAAATCACGGCTTCCAGCACTTCACCGGGAATAAGGCGCTTGTTGCGGTCGATGGTAGAGCTGAACAGCAGGTTATCGTGGATGCCTGCGCAAAGCAGGTCGTCGATATTCATAACGATGGCATCCTGCGCGATGCCTTTCCAAACAGAGAGATCACCGGTTTCTTTCCAGTAGAGATAGGCCAGAATGCTTTTGGTGCCGGCGCCGTCGGCGTGCATCAGGTTCACCCAGTTGGCGTCGCCGCCGAGGTAATCAGGATAGATTTTGCAGAAAGCGTTGGGGAATAATCCCTGGTCGAGTTTTTCGGTCGCCTTGTGGACCTCCTCTTTCTGGGCGCTGACGCCCCGCTTGGAATATAGGCTCATCGGGCGCAAAGATACAATAGGTTTATGGTTTGTGGTTTAGGGTTTATAGTTTTGCCGGCATTATGCAGGTTCACAGAGATATCGGGCATTTGCCGGTTTTCAGGAAAGCGGTGGTTACCATCGGCATTTTCGACGGGGTGCATTTAGGGCATTGCAGTATTATCGACCAGCTGAAAGCCGCGGCGCAGGCGGCCGGCGGCGAAACGGTCATCATTACTTTCCATCCCCACCCCCGCCGCATTTTGGGTAATACCGAGCAAACGGTACAGCTGCTCAGCAGCCTTCCCGAGAAGTTCAGCTTATTGCGGGCCCGGGGCATCGACCACCTGGTAGTGGTGCCTTTTACACCCCATTTTGCCGCGCAATCGCCCGAAGCCTATGTAAAGGACTTCCTGATCCGCTATTTCCATCCGCATACCCTTATCATCGGTTATGATCACCGCTTTGGAAAAGACCGGGCGGGCGATTTCACCCTGCTGGAAAAATATGCCGCTGAAGGGGCTTTTCAGCTGCGGGAAATTCCGGCGCGGGTGCTGGAAGAAGCGTCGATCAGCTCCACCCGCATCCGGCAGGCCCTGTTGAAAGGCGATGTGCAGCTCGCCGTACCCTGCTGGGTTATCCTTATTTCTTCGAGGGCATAGTGGTGAAAGGCAACCAGCTGGGGCGCACCATTGGCTTCCCCACGGCCAACCTGCAGCTTACCGATAACGAAAAGCTGATTCCCGGCAATGGCGTGTATGCGGTGCGTGTGCGGCGGAAACACCCGGTCAGCGGCGAGTTGTTCTTTTACGGCGGCATGATGAACATCGGGGTGCGCCCTACGGTCGACGGACTCACGCGGGTGATTGAAGTGCATATTTTCGATTTTAATGAAGACATATATGGTGAAGCGCTGCAGGTGACACTGGTAGCGTGGTTACGCGCCGAGCAGAAGTTTGAGGCTGCCGGGCCTGGTGGCACAGCTGAAGGCAGATGAACAGCACGCGAAAGAAATGCTGGGTTCGGCGGCCCGCTTTTAAGCGTTTATGGGAAGCACAAAAACGGCAGGAGCAGCTGAATAACGATGATCTTGCAGGCAGGCTGTTACAAACCGATGCCGCTGTAGCCCATGTGTTACTGAAATGGAAGTGAGCAAGTCACTCTCCCATCATCTTCCCCACCATCTCCCGCATCAGCGCACCGTCGCCCGCAGCGGCATTGTTCACGCCCACCGATTTCAGGTTGTATTCGTGCAAAAGAAGCAGCATTCTTTCCACGCCTTCATAATCAAAACGGCTAACAGCTGCTATATAATCTTTGATGAAAAACGGCGAAATGCCCGTAGCGGCAGCCGCCGCTTTTTCGTCGCGCAGGTTGGTGCCGAACAGCTGAAATACCTTGCTGAAAAAATTATACAGTGAAGGAAGTACCAGCTGGATGGGGCCTGCCTTGGGGTTACCCTCAAAATAATGAATGATCCTGACTGCTTTTGCGAGGTCTTTCCGGGCGATGGCGTCCTGGAGTTCGAACACATTGAACTCTTTGCTTACACCCACGAATTTTTCAATATCGTCTTCGGTGATCTGGGTACGCGTGCCCAGGTTCAGCAGCAATTTGTCTATTTCATTGTCGATCCTGCTGAGGTCGTTGCCGATATGATCAACCAGCAGCAGCAGGGCCTTCTGGTTGATCTGAAAACCCTTCGACTGAACCAGCTTTTCCGTCCACGACGGCAATTGGTTATCGTACAGTTTCTTTGTTTGCAGCAGCTCCGTTTTGTCTTTCAGTACCCTGGCCAGCTTGCTGCGCCCGTCGACCTTTTTTTCCTTATGGGCCACCACAAAAACGGTCGACTGCAACGGTTTTGCAATATAGGGTTCCAGCTTATCGATGTCTTTCATCTGCTGCGCTTCTTTAAGCAGCACCACCTGGTGTTCGGCAAACATGGGATAACGCATGCAGGCATTGACAATATCAGCCCAGTTGGCTTCCCGGCCGTAAAATACAGTCAGGTTGAAGCCCGCCTCGGCCTCACTGAGAATGCTGGTTTCGGCAAAGCGAACAAGCTTGTCGATATAATAGTCCTCCTCCCCTTCAAACCAGTACACCGGCCTGAATTGTTTCTTTTTCCAGTTGTCCAAAATGGTTTCGACAGACATTTTATTCCGTTGGGGATGCAATAATAAACCAAAGATTCTTAAAAACAGAAACCCGCTACCAGCCTACATTTCAGCGCACAAAACGAACCATTGGAGGCTGTTTTAAATTTTCTGGCACGGTTTTCGAGAGGGCCATAGTACCAGGTGATAAAACACCACTTGCTAAACCCGATTTTATCCATTTTTAAATTCTGTAAAACAAATACCAACATGAGCACTTCAAACTATCCTTCAGCAACCCCCACACAGGAACCCAGGAAAGACTATAAAGGTCTTATTATCGCGCTGCTGGCAGCGGGTCTTATGGGCACATGGGGCTATCTTTTGTGGAACAACAGCAAGAATGAGCAAACCATTCAGCAGAAAGAAGCAACCATCGCCCAGGTAACCGATGAAAAAACCGAATTGCAACGCAATTTCGATGCTTCTCTCGCCCGTCTCGATTCAGTAACCGGCAGCAACAATGCCCTGGAAGGTAAACTGACAGAACGCAACAGCGAAATCACCAAACTGAAAGGTGAAATCCGCAGCATCCTCAACAAAAAGAATGCAACAGCAGCCGAGCTGACACGTGCAAAAGAACTCATCAATACACTGAATGATAAAGTAGCCGGCCTGGAGCAGGAAGTTGCCCGCCTGACTGCCGAAAACACCCAGTTGAATACCGACCTCACTGCTGAGAAAGGTAAAACCACCCAGCTGACATCAGACCTGGCCACTACCACTTCTGCCAAGCAGGAACTGGAAAAAACAGTTGATATCGCTTCTACCCTGAATGCTTACAACATCGCTGTTACACCGGTGAAAGAAAAAGGCAATGGCAAAGAGAAAGTGACTACTTCTGCCAAGAAAGTAGACAAGCTGGTTGTTTCTTTCGATGTTGACAACCGCATCGCACCCGCCGGCGCAACCGATGTGTATGTAGTGGTAACTGCTCCTGATGGCAAAGTGGTTTCGCAAGACGCCCTGGCTTCCGGCACTTTCACTACCCGCGAAGAAGGTGAAAAATCTTTCACTGCCAAAGTACCTGTAACCATTGAAACAGCTAAGAAAACTGCTGTTGAATTCGGTCTGAAGCAGCCTGAGCGTTTCCAGAAAGGTAACTACAAGATTGAAATCTATCACAATGGTTTCAAAATCGGCGAAGGCACACGTGAGCTGAGAAAAGGCGGACTGTTCGGTTAATCGAACAGCCGCGAATCCACAAAAAGAATATAAAACAGCCGGCTCAGGTTTGAGCCGGCTGTTTTATATATAAGATCAATTATTGAGTTAAAAGGTATAACGCGCGGATACACCCACATTACCACCGTCAACAGAACGGTATTTCCAACCACCGTAGTTCGGACCGTCGTAAGGATCAACCAGTCCGAAGTCGGCCGAAAATCGGCCGAAACATTCAGCGGTATATTTCCGAATTTATAGTCGACGCCGCCTGTGGGAAACAATCCCAATCCGAAACCGCGGTAATAGTCTTTATTGGAAAAAGAATTGTATGCAGCAACACCGCCGCCGATATACCACTGCAGGCCGGGCACCGGCTTAATGGGAAAATGATGCTGGTAGGCCGCAGAAAAAGCGAGGGTAGCCCACCTGACATCGCCATAGCTATGCGGACGAATACCCAGGTTCAGTTCAATGGCTCCGTGGGTGGATATAAATGTCTTGTAAGATGCAGATGCAAGGTCATAATAACCGGAACTAAACGGATACCGATACCACGTTCATACGTGCTCCCGTCTTGCGCGCTGGCCATCAGTGCAAATGCAGCAACGGCTGCTAAACTCAGAAAAATATTCTTTTCATAACACAGTTTTGAATGCCGCAAATCTACAATCCGTTTATTTAATAATTGGTTAAAGGATGGCACGCAGGCTGGCGCGGCCAACATGAATAATACGGGTATCGCCCGGCTTTCTGCCTTCGTACTGCACCGACATTTCAAGGTTCCTTCCAAGCCTTTTGGTAAGATCGAGGTTCCACAAATAGTTACTGCCCGGCTGCAGGCCGTCGAGCATGATATAAGCGACAGTGCTGGCCGTTTTATACGGATAACTAATGCTGTTATACGTAAACTTCGATTCGATCACGGCGTTTTGCAGCAGGTTGTATTTCGCTCTTGCATCCAGGGCATGTGAACCATACTTTTCATGATCGCCTTCGTTGTTGCGCCGGGTTGTATAGCGATAACCGGCAGAGGCGCTGAAATTGCTGTTCTGGCTGAAGGTAAAACGCGGCTCAGCCGATGAAAAATCAATGGCGTAGTTGCGGTTGTCAAATTGGGTGCTGGCTGTTTCCAGGCTGTTCTTACCCATCCGCCCGATGGTTTCGAAAGTGATCTTCCGGGTAATATTCCAGCGGGTGCGCAATTTCCAGTCGCTCTGTTCCCTGCCTTCCAGCCCATAGGTAAGCAGCAGCTTTCCGCGGTTGCGGGTATTGCTGATATCGAATCCCCAAATGGTGCTGGTGCTGCGGTAGGCAAGACTGTTCACCCAGATACTGGTGAGTGAAATCAGGGTGGTATCGCCCAATGCTTTGCTGAAAGGATTGAATTGCGTAATACCGTCGTACACCTGCTTCCGGTTCAGCTGCAGCGATGATTGCAGGCTGAGGCGCGATGCAAATTTCTGCCAGCGGTTCGCCGTCTTCATATCGATGGCATTTCGCGGGCTCAGCATCAGGCTGTAGTTGAAACTGTTATAGCCTGCCTTTACAAACTCGTTTGTAGGCGTATAAATACGGATAAATTTTTTCTGG
>JASGFZ010000170.1:0-6795 GCA_047605345.1 Flavihumibacter sp.
GCCCTCTATGCCTATAATGGTACCAGTAAGGAAGGCCTGATTCTCTACACCTTCGGGTACAGCCTGGCCACGGTAGGCATCTTCGCTGTGCTGATCAGGCTGAAGGATTATACTTTTGAAGGTTTCAACGGGCTCGCCCGTAAGCAGCCGGTGCTGGCGGCCACCACGGCTATTTTCCTGCTGTCGCTGGCCGGCATTCCCCTAACCATCGGTTTTTTCAGCAAATATTATATGCTGTCGGCGGCAGTAAAGACCGGCCATCTGTGGCTGGTGTTCTTTGCCATTCTCTGCGCCGTGGTCAGCGTATATTATTATTTCCGGGTCATTCAATCGATGTACTTCAAAAGCGGCGAGGCAGCCATGCAGCCGGTTACGGCCGGGTTTAAATGGGTGCTTGTTGCCATGGCGGCTATAGTTATCTTGTTGGGCATTTTTCCCAACCTGCTGCTGCAGTACCTGTATTTTTGATCTGTCGTTTGGCGGGAACAGCGTACATTCATAACATGAATATGCGTGATACCTTGTCACTGGCCTATCGAACCATCCGGTCGAACAAACTCCGCACGGGTATTACGGTTGCTATTATTGCTCTTGGAATAGCCGCACTTATTGGTATCAATACCGCCATCCAGTCCATGTCGCAGAAGTTTATGGAAAGCTTCACGAGTATGGGAGCGAACGGATTTACCATCCGCTACCGTACGGCCTTCCGTTTTGATCGCGGTGGCATAACCAAACAGGTGAAAGACGGACGGCGATTGAAAAAATCCAATACCAACAAACCCATCACCAAACAGCAGGCCGAAGAGTTCAGGCTACGCTACCACTATCCTGCTAAAGTATCGCTGTCACTCAACGGTGGCAACGGGAATGCGGTTGCCTACGGCAGCAGAAAGACCAACCCCACGGTGTATATAAGCGGCGGAGATGAAAATTTCCTCGACCTGAATGGTTACAGCCTGGTGTCGGGCAGGAACCTGAATGAACTGGATGTGAGTACCGGCCGCAATGTTTGTATGTTGGGCAAGGATGTGGCCGAAAAACTATTCGGCACCAATGAGGAAGCTCCGCTCGATAAAACAGTGCGCATCAACAATATCGGTTTCCGGGTGATCGGCGTGTTGGGTGAAAAAGGATCGCGATTCGGTCAAAGCATGGACAATGTTATTGTTACTTCCTATAACTCGGTACGGCGTTTTTTTGCCAGCTCGGCACAGCAGTCGTTTTCCATCGGTGTGAAATCGAATTCCATTGCCGATATCGAAACGGCTATAGGAGAGGCGGAAGGTGTTTTCCGGGTTATCCGCAAGAACGATATCAGGGAAGAAGATAATTTCCTGATCGACAAAAGCGATGCCTTTGTGGAAATGTTTTTGCGGCAGATGGGCTGGTTAACAGGCTCGGCTGTTGTTATAGGATTCATTACCCTGGCCGGTGCTGCTATCGGCCTGATGAATATTATGCTGGTGGCGGTTACCGAGCGTACCAAAGAAGTGGGATTGATTAAGGCAATTGGCGGCAAGCAGCGGAATATCCGCTGGCAGTTTTTGCTGGAAGCGATCCTGATCAGCATGATGGGAGCGGCCGTTGGTATTTTGCTGGGCGTTATGCTCGGTAATATTGTTGGATTACTGATGTCGACCGGTTTTGTTATTCCCTGGGGCTGGGTGTTTATGGGCGTGGTTATTTGTTCGGCCGTTGGCCTGGCGGCGGGTATTTACCCGGCATTAAAAGCGTCGAGGCTGAACCCGATTGAGGCGTTGCGGTACGAGTGATCGGGGGCAGAGGGGCTTCTTTTCGCGCAGCATTTTGCATTTCACACAGGGCTAAACAGAGGAACGGAGAAATAATGATAAGATATGTTTTCGTTTTTTGTGCTGCTGCCTGTTTCACGCAGCGCGCGCAAAGGAGCAAAGGCCGCAAAGGGAGTCAATAGCCATTGTTGTACATTCCCATCTGACACCGCTTAACCGTAATACTACTGCGACGGCGGAGCCTTCTAAACCCCTCCCATTGGTCGCTCGCGCTTTACTATAGAACTACATGCAAGAACTACATGCAGTGTTGACAGTTGCCGGTTTCTTCCGGTAATGGCAGGTTTCTCGCAAAGAGCACAGCGGAACAGCGCATTTATACAGGGGCGATCTGTTTCCGGAATAGCAGCACACTACTATTGGCGAAGTATGTTTACTTCAAAGGCATTTCTCCGTTCCTTTGCGGTCTCTGTGCGAAACAGAACGTGATACCCCGCTCTTTTTTAGTTCTTTATGCTATAAGCACAAGCCCCTTCTTATTTACGCTGTGAGAAATTAAATCCTGCGTGAAACCTGCGACACACAAAACCCTGCGTGAAAGAAAACACCGCGCCCTCTTCCTTAGAAGGCCAGCCTGAAACTCCCGAACACCCCGAACCGGCTCACACGCGCCTCGGGCAACGGCTGCGGAAGCACCCGCCACACCAGGTCTATGCGAAATACCTTGAAGATGTTGTCAACACCGGTTCCCAGCTCAAGATAGAGTTTGCCGTTCAGGTCTTTGAACTGGTTGTAGGGATTGTTGAAATTCAGCGTTCTGTTCGCATCAGATATGCCGGTGGTAATGCCTTTGGCACTCCAGAATTGCCGGAATTTCAATTTGCGGGTAAGCGGTATAAAACGGAACAGGCCGTTGCCGAAATTGTGCTCCACGTTGAAGCCGGCGTATTTATCGCCGATGTACTCCCAGCGGGCCATCAGGTTGAAGGCGTATTTGTTGTAATAATAGATTTCGTTGCCGGGTACCACATTCAGCAGCATAAAGGGAAGGGTGCCGGATATTTTTCCCCCGAAAATATTGTAATAAAGACTGCCGTAAGGGGCTATTTTCATGTAGTCGGATACGCTTGCATATACTTTACTGTAGCTGTAGTTACTGTTGAAAAACGCCGGAATGCCCCTTGCATACATGAATTCGACAATAGGGTAGGAAGAACCCAGGCTGAAGCGGTTAAAGTTGGTTTCGAGGAACCGCTCATTATAGGCAAAACGAAGGCGCAGGGCCAGCTCGAAATTGGTAAGGCTTACGCCCTTGTTCCCGGTTTGGTCGAATATCTCTTTGGGTGGCAGGTTTTTGAGGGGATCGAATGTTTTATGCTGGGCGATCAGCGTGGCCGATATACCCGGCGACCATTCTTTGAAATACTCCACCTTGGCCTCTTTGATCTGCATGAACTTGAGCGGGATCTTGTTCTTGCGGATGGCGAGCGCGAAAATATTATCGGTACTGATCTCATCGTAATAGACCTGGCCGTTGTCGAGGTCTTTGGTATAACTGGCATGTATATACGAACGCGGATTGCGGCTGAACAGGTATTTTGCTTCCAGCTTTCCCTTAAAAGCCTGGTCGCCGAATCCGTAAGCCAGGTAACCATGCAGGTAGAGATTCTTGTGGAAACCGGGGTTGGTACCCAGGTCAAAACGCATCCGGAAGCCCTCCCATGAATTGCCGGTGAACCAGTTGTACCAGGGACCGATCTCGAAATTCCCGATATTACGATACCCCGTTGCCAGGAAGTTGACGGTGTTCACATACCTTTTGAACAAGGGCATTTTCTGCAGGGTATCGATCATGTCGTAGATGGCCATTTCATTCTTCGACAGGTTTTCGTGCCGGGAGCCCGACCAGAAACTGTCTTCCTTTGCCATGGCGCCCTCGGCAAAAAGAATATCGGCCTGTGTTTTGTTTTTGGCAATGCTGTCGCGTATGAAAGGCTGGTCTACCTCGATGTCGCGGTAGGTAGTGGTTTTCCGTCCGATGACCCCGAATGCCGACTTCCCTATCGGCGCAATATCCACCACAAATTTGTCTTTCACCAGGAACCAGGTGCTGTCGTCGAGCTGCTTGTATTCCTGTATCAGGCTGAGTTTGTCTACGAAATTGATATTGGCCTCGCGATTCAGGGCGAGGGTCATTTTCTGGATGGCCCAGGTAGTGTCGTGTACCCAGCAAT
Organism: Flavihumibacter sp.; assembly: GCA_047605345.1. Lineage (GTDB taxonomy): Bacteria > Bacteroidota > Bacteroidia > Chitinophagales > Chitinophagaceae > Flavihumibacter. Next base: position 3,989 of record JASGFZ010000170.1, read on the forward strand.
CCCCTTCAAAGGTATTCTCCCCTTTTCGTTTGGGTGTAAACGTCATGTGGATAAGCCGTTTGCCGGCTACAAACTGGCTGTCGAGCACCTTGTAGTGATAATAGGCATCGCCGTTGTCGCTGATCGGGCTTACAAACTGCTTGTCGAATACGGGGATGAAATTCGCATATACATTCACGTTCTGCTCGGTTCCTCCCAGCAGCTTGCTGATGCTTTCATTATTGATGCCGATGGTTTTAACCGCCTTGATGATTTCACGGGTTTTGCGGGGCGATTTCTGGAAATAGTAATCGGAGATGGTTTCTGTGAGGTAAACCGGCAGGAAGGGCTGCCCCTCGGTGGTGTCTATATTGTCGAGAAGGAAGCCGAAAGGTTTCAGCACGCTGAAGTCTTTCAGCTTTTCCTTTTTCAGCCGGTTCAGGTCAAGCTCCAATTTGTTGTAGAGCTCATATTTGAACGATGCAAACCGGTAGCGGTCGTTAACGGGTTTCTTTTTGACGATGCGTTTCCACATCAGGTAACCCCGGTCTATTTTTCGTTTTACCACCACTTCGGGCGTTATCTTGCCCCGCACCAGCTGCAGCATCAGGTTGATGGATTGGCCATTGTCGGCCGACAATCTGCCCACCATTTCCGGGTTTACCGGCACCAGCAAATCCTGGTAGCCAACATAGGTGACCAGCAGCGTATCGGTGGGCCAGTGGTCCAGCCCCAATACAAAGCTGCCCGAAGAATCGGTCAGCCGGCCTGTACCGGCCTGTTTAAAACTGACCGAAGCGAAGGGAATACGTTCATCACTGAGCTTGTCTTTTACATAACCCCTGATGATTTTTCCCTGGCCGGAAACCAGCTGGGCGATCAACAGAATAAGCAATATACCGGCTCCACGAAAACAGGTCGGTTTCAAATCCATAGCTGGGCGAAATTAACACAAGTCCTCTAACGCCTGCGCCACTTTAACAGTTGCATTTGGACGAAAAAAATTGGAAGATTCAGCGAAATTATATTGCTTTGTATTTCAAAGTGCTTTTATGCCGACAGATACAAGCGGATTGGAAACCCTGAAAGACATCCGGCGGATGATGGAAAAGAGCAGCCGGTTCATCAGCCTGAGCGGCTGGAGCGGTGTAGCGGCCGGTATTTGCGCGTTGGTGGGGGCGGGCCTCGCACAGCAATCGATCAGCGCTTATTACCGGGATGCTTACGGTACGGCAGGCGAATGCCCCGAATGCCTGCGGAACCACCTGCTGGCTATTGCAGCCGGCGTATTCGTCTCGGCCCTGGTGACCGCTTTTCTTTTTACCTACCTGCGCAGCCGCAAAAGCGGTACGGCGATCTGGGGCGCTTCGGCCCGGCGCCTGCTTTGGAATACGCTGATCCCTATGCTGGCCGGTGCGGTGCTGATACTGAAAATGATCGATTTGAAGATGTATGCGCTGGTAGGGCCGGCGTCACTGGTCTTCTACGGACTGGCGCTGGTAAACGGGTCACGTTATACGCTGGGTGAGGTTCGATACCTCGGGCTTGCGATCCTGGCCACGGGATTGATCAGCGCCTGGTTTCCGAAAGCGACCCTGTATTATTGGGCCTTTGGTTTCGGTATCTTGCACGTGGTGTACGGCGTGGCGATGTGGTGGAAACATGAACGACAAGCGGGCGAAACAATTACATGAAAAATCCGATCGAACATTTAAACAAGGTTTTTGACAGCCGGATCAGGCTGGGCATCATGAGCGCGCTCATGGTGAACGAGGAGGTGAATTTCAATGAACTCAAAGAGTTGATCGAAGTTACCGACGGCAACCTGGCTACCCACCTGAAGACCTTGGAAGACAACAATTATATCAAAGTGCAGAAAGGGTTTGTGGGGCGGAAAACCAATACAACGTATTCGGTCACCAAAGCCGGCGAGAAGGCATTTAAATCACATCTCGAGGCCCTTGAAAAAATGATCCGCTCGATAGGCTGATTTTTTTTGATCACATACTTTGAAATAAAAGTGCTTTTAAAAAATATAATATCGCGTTCGTTGCCGGCGGCGTTCCGGCTTTGGATAGTAACCGTGTTGTTCAGCGCTGTCATCATGTGGATAGTGTTTTCGCTGACAGCACGCATAGAAGGCTGGCTGCTGCTTTTATTCCTGCTCGGTGGTTTGATCGTCGGGCTGCCGGTGTTCTTTGTTTTGCTGGTCATCTTCAACCTGGTTGAAAATCGACATATAACCAAAGCAGAGAAGGAACAGCGTTTCTGCCGGGCTTTCGCCCTGCTCACACTGGTTTGCACGGTTCCGTTTGTCTTCTTTCCGGCAGTTGCGGGAGAACCTATGGCCACCGTGTTCCTGCTGTCAGCCACCGTTCCGGTTTCGGCCACGCTTTCTTACCTGCTGCAACACCAGGAAACCGATTGCTTCTTTACCGATTACACAGTTCCATCAGATACACTCATACTATCAACTCTTTCAAACAGGAAAATTTCCTTTTTTATGCAAACATCAACCACACTTACCAAAGGCATCATTACCGCATTGCTGATACTGCTGATGCTGATCCCTACTTTCTTTATCAGCAATATTGTTTCCGAACGAAAGTACCGCCAGGCAGAAGTGGTGCGGGAAGTGAGCGGCAAATGGGCGGCAGCTCAAAATGTTTCGGGCTACTTTTTATACATTCCCTATGAAATCCCGGTAAAAGATGTAAACGGCAAAACCAGTGCCGTCGAAAAACAGCTGATCATATTGCCTGAATCAGCCAGGGTTCAGTCGGTAATGCAGCCCGAAGTGCGCCCCCGTTCCATTTACAAGGTTTTGC
>JASGFZ010000171.1:0-6755 GCA_047605345.1 Flavihumibacter sp.
ACATGCATCATGTTTTTGGCATCGTAATTTTTGCCATGAAGCATGGTTGACTGCCGGAATTGGCGGTATCTTTGCCGTGGTTTGTAATATGAAAATGAACGTTATCATAACAGGTGCTACGGGTATGGTGGGTGAGGGGGTGCTGCAGGAATGCATCAGCAACCCCCTGGTGGAGAAAATTCTTTTGGTGAACCGCCGCCCAAGTGGATACAGTGGGGAAAAAATAGAAGAGCGCCTGCTGAAAGATTTCAATGATCTTTCGCCCATAGCAGAAACGATGAAAGGCTATGATGCCTGCTTTTTCTGCGCCGGTGTATCGTCGATGGGTATGAAAGAGGATGAATACTTTGCGCTGACTTATACACTGACCGTCAACTTTGCCAGGCAGCTGGCGGCAATCGCTCCGCAGCTGACATTTTGTTATGTTTCAGGTGCGGGCACCGACAGTTCTGAAAAAGGCCGCCAGATGTGGGCCCGTGTGAAAGGGAAAACGGAAAATGAACTGCTGAAGCTGCCGTTCAAGGCAGTGTTTAACTTCCGGCCGGCATTTATGAAGCCTTCGCCCGGCGCCAGGAACGTAAAAGGATTTTACAAAATAATCAATGCGGTTTACCCGGTTTTCCGGGCGGTTAGCCCGCGGTATTTTCTCACGCTTACCGAAGTCGGCAGGGCAATGATACAGGTGGTATTGCAACCCGGCAAAAAGCGCGTACTGGAAGTTGGGGATATCGCCCGGTTATCGAAAGAAGCGATTGGCGTCAAGGTTTAATAATGAGTATCGAGGGGGCATTCGTCATCCAGCCGTTTTCCTGTTCTTCCATCATTTTCCAGGTATCCAGGCTTACCAGCATCAGGTGCTGACCGGTTAAAAAGGTGGGATCGAAGTACTCGCGCGCACCGGCAAGTTCAATGGAAGCGCCGTTTTTGTCAAGCGCCAGGATTTTTTCCTGCAGGTCCTCGTTGTTAACCGCGCCGCCTATACGAACAACCTTCAGGTGTACCTGGCCGTTCCGGAGCAACTTCTGCGCATAGGAAAGCAGCGCCTGGTCATCGGCCGATTGCAGCAGGATTAATATATGCGTTATTACAGGTATTTTTTTGTCGATAAAAATACCGACCGATGTTTTGGTGCGACTGATAATATGGCGCACCTGTTCGTCGAAAATGGAGTTGTCGAAAAGTTTTTCTCTGCCGGTAAGCGTGCCGTATAAAAGGTCGGGACTGATGATTTTGTTGGTGACCCCTAAAATTCTTCCCAGCAGGGTTCCTTCATATACCGAAGAACCCACACCAATCATCAGCAGGTCGAAATTGCCGTTATTGGCTGTTTGTATGATTTCTTCCGTAATATCCAGCGCCGGTTTATAAATGGTTGACACCGGCAATTGCCAGGCCGCGGCCTGTTCGTGGATCGGTGCAAAGGATTCTTTTTCGTATTCCTGCTGGTTGTATTGATTGATCTCTGTGCTGGGCGAGAGGTGCAAAGCTGTTACCGGCGAATAAGGCGGCGTTTTAGGTATCAGCATATTTGCCAGCCGGAACAGGGCCGCGCCTTTTTCAGGTATCCGGAAAGAAATAAGTATGCGGAAAAGGCCGCTTGCGGGTGTCTCTTCTGCTGCAACGGGGCCGGCCGATTTGCCGGCGAAGCGGTTGATCAGGTCGAGGGCCGGCCCGGTCATAAACGTAGTTGTTAAAGCCATCAGCACCATCATGGCGAAAACCTGCGGGGTAAGCACACCCAGGTCATAGCCGATGTTCAGTACGATGAGCTCCATGAGTCCGCGGGTATTCATCAGCGCACCGATCGACAGGCTGTCCTGCCAGCTCTGCCCCACAAACCGCGCGGCCAGTGCGCTGCCCACAAATTTGCCGGCAACGGCTACCAGCACGATCAGCAGGCACACCAGCCACATTTTACCTTCATTCAGTAAGCCGATCTCCGTTCTGAGCCCGGTGAATACAAAGAACAGCGGCAGCAGCAGCACCAGCGACACGTCTTCCACCTTTTCAATAAACAGGCTGCGGAAGCTGACATTGGCCGGCATGATCACCCCCGCCATAAATGCGCCGAACAGGGCATGTATGCCGATCACTTCGGTCATGAATGACGACAGTATAAGTGTGATAAAGAATACTGCCACCACCGGCTTGCTTAATGCTTCTTTATTGGCATATTTATCGCCGATCCTTTTCAGGAAAGGCTGTACCAGTTTCAGCATGAACAGCACATAGGCGAAAGCCATCAGGATGGTATAAAAAGCGCTGATCAGCGAACCTGCTTTTACGATGGCGATCACCACCGCCAGCAGGCACCAGGCGGTGATATCGTCGGCCGCGGCGCAGGTGATAACAATGGTTCCCAGCCGGGTTTTCGACAGCCCGCGTTCCTGCACAATTCGCGCCAGCACCGGGAAAGCCGTTATGCTCATGGCGATGCCGGTAAACAAGGCAAAAGACAGGAAACTGATATTACCGGGTGCAAAGCCGGCATAGAGACAGTAGGAAAGCAGGGTGCCGAGTGTAAACGGAAAAATGATACTGGCATGGCTCACTACGATGGCGTCTTTGGCCTTGTTCTTCAATACGTTCAGGTCCAGCTCCATGCCTATTACGAACATGAAAAGGATCAGCCCGATCTGGCTGAGAAACTGCAGGTTGCCGAGCGAAGCGGCAGGAAACAAAAAGGCTGAAACCGCCGGCCACCAGTGGCCCAGGAACGAAGGGCCCAGAAATATGCCCGCCGCAATTTCGCCAATCACCGCCGGCTGCCGGATCTTTTTACAGATATAGCCGAAAGCCCGCGCCACGAGAATGATCGTGATAATCTGCAGCAGCAGGATCGCCAGCGGATGGGTGAGGTTGTGTAGGCAGGTGTCGTTGAATTGCTCCCAGGAAGAAGCGGTGATTTGCGGGGTAACAGCACTGACTTTTTCTTTTTCCAGCAGTTTGCCGCGGTTCACGAACACAATGATCAGCGCCGAAAATCCAAGAATGGTTATAATATAAAATAGCAGGATCCGGTATTTCCGCATGTGTTGAAGTAATTCGCTGTAAACCTATTGTTTCCTGCCGGATTATGGTTAGGCCCCGCTCATTTTTTTTAGTGCAGTGTTTGCGCCTTACAAGGTGGTAACATCTTCTTAACTTAGCCGCGCTGTTAAACGTATCAGCCATACAGGTGCGCATCCGCAAAGCCTGCGAAGAAAGCGGCCGGCATGCGGGCGATGTGAAGTTATTGCTGGCGGTGAAAACCGTTCCTGCCGAACGCATAAAAATAGCCCTGCGGGCGGGATATACCCTGATCGCCGAAAACAAAGTGCAGGAGCTCAAAGAAAAGTTCGAGTCATTGCGCGATGTACCCCATACCAATCATTTTATCGGCCATCTGCAAACCAATAAGGTCAAAGATATCCTGAAATATGAAGTCTGTTGCGTGCAATCGCTCGACCGGCCGGACCTGGCCGAAAAGCTGCACCAGCGCCTGCTGTCCGAAAACAGGACCATGGACGTATTGATACAGGTGAATACTTCGGGGGAGGAAAGCAAATTCGGCGTACATCCCGCCAAGGCCATCGAATTGGTACGGCAGGTTGCGCAGTGGAAGACCCTGCAGATAAAAGGGCTGATGACCATCGGCCTCTTCAGCGCCGAAACCGAAAAAGTGCGCAGCTGTTTCCGGTTGTTAAAACAGCTGCAGCAACAGATCATTGACCTGCAAATGCCGGGTGTGGACATGCAGGAGCTATCGATGGGAATGAGCGGCGACCTGGAAGCAGCCATCGCCGAAGGCGCCACCATCATACGGGTGGGTACCGCTGTATTCGGACAAAGGATGTATCCCGACAGCTACTATTGGAACGAATCCGGAACAGGCAAATAACGCCAAAAGCAGGCAGTTGTTTTTTTAATCCGAATTGCTAAATAATTTAGTAATTTTGCGTCAGTGAATCTTAACACTGTTTCGGATTGGAAAGAATAGAAGAAAAGCTGCAGATACTGGCCGAGGCGGCGAAGTACGACGTAAGCTGCAGCTCAAGCGGAAGCAAAAGAAAAAACAACGGCGGCATCGGCAACGCCTCTTCATCGGGTATTTGCCATACTTATACGGAAGACGGCAGGTGTGTTTCCCTGCTCAAAATTTTACTCACCAATCATTGCATTTACGATTGCGCTTTCTGCGTAAGCCGGAAAACAAACGATATAAAGAGGGCCGCTTTTACCGTTGATGAAGTGGTAACGCTGACCATGAACTTTTATCGCCGGAACTATATCGAGGGGTTGTTTTTGAGTTCGGGCATTTTCAAAAACGCAGATTTCACCATGGAGCGCCTGCTCAGGATCGTAAAAAAGCTGCGGCTGGAGGAAAGGTACAACGGTTATATCCATTTGAAGACCATTCCCGGGGCCAGCGAAGCGCTGGTTAAAGAAGCGGGCTTGTATGCAGACCGCATGAGCATCAACCTGGAAATGCCTACCGAAGCGGGTTTAAAAATGGTGGCGCCCGACAAAGACCATGCGTCGGTTAAGAAACCGCTGGCTTTTGTGAATGAGCTTATGCAGCACTATGCATCCGAATCGAAAATAACCAGGCATGTGCCTGTTTTTGTACCCGCCGGGCAAAGCACGCAGCTGGTGGTAGGCGCTACCCCCGAAACGGATTTTGACATCATGCGCGTGGCGAAAACCTTTTACCAGCACTACCAGCTGAAAAGAGTGTATTACAGCGGCTATGTGCCGGTAAACGCCACTCATGGCTTATTGCCGCAGGTGGGCGCCCCGCCACCTTTGATTCGCGAGAACCGCCTTTACCAAACCGACTGGTTATTGCGTTTTTATGGTTTTGAGCTCGATGAAATTTTAAATAAGGAATACAGCAACCTGGATTTGGACATCGACCCCAAGCTGGCCTGGGCTTTGCGCAACCTGCATTTGTTTCCTGTTGATATCAACAGGGCGGACTATAAAATGATTATCCGCATACCCGGCATCGGCCGGCAGTCGGCCATGAAAATAATCCAGGCGCGAAAATTCGGACGGCTGCACATATACCAGCTGCTTAAAATGGGGGTTGCCTATAACAGGGCCAGGTATTTTATAGTATGCGCCGATTCGCCTTTTATACCGGGTACACCGGCGGCAACCGACATCAGGAATCGCATCCTGCAAAACGGAAACAGTAAGTATAAAAGTAAAATCCCTGAAGCGCAGCTTGGCTTTTTTTAAAAATGTATTATTTATTCGACGGCAGTTATGCCGGCTTTTTGTGTTGCGTTTTTGACAGCTTTGAAAGAAAGGAATGGGATGTTATTCCTTTGACCGAAAAACAGTTTGCGGGCGATTTTTTTATCGCGGGCAGAACCATAACCACCGATCCCGCCAAAGCAAAGCGCGTACAGCAGGGCCTGCAAACAAGAATAGGCCGGGAAAAGGCAGCCGGTTTCTTTCGCGCCTTCCTGTCGGAAGATGAAAAAGCATGGCGAAGCGCTTTCCGCATGATAACCCGTGTTTTTAAAACAGGGCCTGCCTGCCTGGAAAACTTCGGTGATGCCGATCTGTTGTATTTTTCACAGACCGTAAAAAAAGTAGACCGGGAACGGCACCGGGTAAAGGCGTTTATCCGCTTCCAGAAATGCAGCGACGGCACCTATGTGGCGCTTATCGAACCCGATTTTAATGTGCTTCCGCTGGTGGCCACTTTTTTCAGGAAACGATATGCCGACCAGTGCTGGGTGATTTATGATGTAAAAAGAAAGTACGGGCTGCTCTATGACAAAAACAGCGTTTCGGAAGTGACGGTATTGCCTGGGGAAAAACAGTTGCCTTCAACTGCTGTCAGTATAACCCTGGATGAGCAGGACGAAAAATGCCAGCGTCTCTGGCGGCAATATTTCAAAAGCACCAATATAGAAGCGCGGAAAAACCCCCGGCTGCATTTGCAGCATGTACCCAAAAGGTACTGGAAGTGCCTGGTGGAAAAGCAGGTTTGAACGGGCCTGTTGTTTTTGAAAAAAATACTACTTTTGTATCCTTACGGCACAGGAAATGGTGTCTTCCTGCTTGAACCGCTCATCACGTTGAGCTAATGGCGCCTACAAATTATTGGATTTATCCGGTAGCAACATATAATTTGTAGGAATGAAAAGGCTAAAGACTTCGTTTGAACATTTTTTTATTGTTTCTTATCTTTTTAAGTGGACTTGTCTGGTACTGCCTGTTTCCCTCACGGTAGGCTCGCTCGTAGCGCTTTTTTTATGGCTGCTGGATAAGGCCATGAACCTCCGGTTTGCCCATCCCTGGCTGCTGTTCCTGTTACCGGTGGCGGGGATACTGATCTATTTCCTTTATAAGTTTTCCGGTAAGAATGCCGAAGGCGGCAATAACCTGATCATGGACGAGATACATGATCCCGGTAGTGGTGTGCCGTTCAGGATGGCGCCGTTGGTACTACTCACCACGGTGACCACCCACCTGTTTGGCGGTTCGGCCGGCAGGGAGGGCACCGCGGTGCAGATCGGCGGCAGCATCGCCCAATTCTTTGCCAAACGGTTCGGGCTGTCGCAGGAAGATGTAAAAACCCTGCTCATGACCGGTATTGCAGCAGGCTTCGGCGCCGTGTTCGGAACGCCCATCACGGGCGCCATTTTTGCGCTGGAGGTACTGGCATTGGGGCGGATAAAGCATGATGCACTGATGCCCTGCTTTATTGCCAGTGTGCTTGCCGATGTGGTTTGCGCAGCCTGGGGCATCCACCATAC
>JASGFZ010000172.1:0-6730 GCA_047605345.1 Flavihumibacter sp.
TTTTGCTGCAGGCGCTTGTAGTGATTGTACACGGCTACCGACAATACCTTTTTGGCATCGTCCTGCCCGATCACATATTCGTCGAGAAAGCGTTTGATCTCAATGGGTTTCTTAACCGTTAATTTTAAGCCGGGTCCGTTCGGCTCGGATCTGGTGAGCAGTTCCTGCTCGATGATCTCTCTTGCGTGTTCCACACAGTTCTCGCAGATGTGGCCGTCCTGCCCGGCGATCAGAATTTTCACTTCGTCGCGGCTGCGGCCACAGAAAGAACAGTGTAAAGTATTTTTAGCCATATTGTTTTGCTGATTGCAAAGATAAAAAACCGTTCCGGCATATCGGAACGGTCATTTACGCAGTTTTATGGGGTTTTTCCCGTGTGCAACTGCGATTGTTAAACTTTATCAATGAGGCGGTCAACGATGCCGTAGGCAATGGCGTCTTTGGCATCCATCCAGTAATCGCGGTCGAAATCTTTCATGATCTGGGCTACTGTTTTGCCGCAGTTCTCAGCTAAGATCCTGGCGCCCAGCTCTTTAACTCTTTTTGTTTGGATGGCCTGGATTTCGAGGTCGGCGCTTACGCCCTGCATATAACCGCCCAGGCTGGGCTGGTGGATCATCACTTCGCCATGGGGGTAGATGAAACGGCGGCCTTTTGCGCCGCCACTGAGCAAAATTGACCCCATCGAGGCGGCAAGGCCCATGCAGATGGTGCTCACGGGGCTTTGCAGCAGGCGCATGGTGTCGTAAATGACCATGCCGCTGGTTACCACACCGCCGGGACTGTTGATATAAAATTTAATTTCCTTGCCTTTGTCGTGGTCGTCGAGCAGCAGCATTTTTGTCACCACTTCGCGGGCCGATTTATCGTCTACCGGTCCCCAGAGGTGTACCGCTCTTTCATTGAAAAAGTACTTCTCCAGTTTTTTGTTGAGCATCATGAGGTCATCGCGCTTGTCTTCCGGCTGCTTTTCCTCTTCGTCTTCCATCCTGAATGACCCGTATGTAGCGTTGTATAACATGTCAGCTTGTTTTTAAGGATAATTAGTCTTTGTTCTCTTTTCGGGGGTTCACCAGCAGCACTTCATCTACCAGGCCATATTCTTTGGCTTCGAGTGAAGTGAGCCAGTAGTCGCGGTCGCAGTCTTTTTCCACCTGCTTGATGGGTTTGCCCGTGTGGTTGGCGATGATTTCGTACAGCTCTCTTTTCAGCTTGCGGATTTCGTTAACGGTGATCTCGATGTCTGATGCCTGTCCGCCGATGGCGCCGCTGGGCTGGTGCATCATGATGCGGCTGTGCTTCAGGGCTGTTCTTTTGCCTTTGGTGCCGGCGCACATCAGTACGGCGCCCATAGAGGCGGCCATGCCGATGCAAATAGTGGCTACATCGGGGGTGATGTACTGAATGGTATCGTACATGCCGAGGCCGGCGTACACACTGCCACCGGGGCAGTTGATATACATCTGGATGTCGCGGGTGCGGTCGGTACTTTCGAGGAACAGGAGCTGGGCGGTAACGATATTCGCTACTTCGTCGTTGATCGGATAACCGAGAAAAATGATCCGGTCCATCATCAGGCGGCTGTACACGTCCATAACGGCGATGTTCATGGGACGTTCTTCGATGATATTCGGGGTCAAATTCGTAACCTGGTGCTTTTGGTAGTCATGCAGGGTCAGGCTGGAAATGCCCCGGTGTTTGACTGCATACTTTTCAAATTCTGATGCCATATTTCCGGATTGTTTGTTTAAATGTAAGGACTAGAGCGGATCAAATACCTTTCCAATTGAAAATCATGACAAAAAGGCGGGAATTTCCCACCCTCAACTACCCGACGGGTTTTCCCGACGGGAATACCCGTCCGCATTTCCCGTCGGGAAAACCCGTCGGGTGGAGGGGGGCGCACCAGGAGGGGCGCTCTTTTGAAAGTTAGCTGTTAGTGATGGTGGTGGTGTTCGGCCTGCATTTTCTGGAAGGCTTCCAGGCTGATGGGCTGCTCGTTTTTCTTCACTTTGCTCTCGGCCACCGCAAACACTTTATCGGTCTGGATCCGGTTAAAGCTGTCTTCCACGAATTTGCGGTCTTTCATCATGCGCTCCACATAATCGTTCACCCAGGGCTGGTCGGTGTCGAGCTGGCCTATATTCATGCCGCCCATATAGCTGAACAGCTGGTTTTTGGCAAAACTGCGCAGGTCGTCGGCGCCTACTTCAATATTATTGTCTTTTACCAGCTTGTCTACGATCAGGGTCCATTTCAGCGAATTGGCAAAACCGGGGTATTCGCGGCTGGCTTCCTCTTCAGACTTCGCCTGTTCGCCATTGTGCTGGATCCAGCGTTTCAGGAAGGTTTCGGGAAAGTTGATAACGGTATTGTCGACCAGGTAGTGGTAGATGCCGTCGAACAGCTGGTTGCGGCTCTGGGCATCAAGCTGTGCCTGGATATCCTCTTTGATCGCGTTGCGGAAACCCGCTTCATCGCTGATTTCTTTGCCCGGGAAAACGGTTTTGAAAAAAGCTTCATCCAGCGTTGCTTTTTCTACCAGCCCCACTTTGGTGATGGTCATCCGGAACCGGCGATCGGCATCGGCGGCATTGGCGGCAGAAAGACCCAGGTCGCCAAGCACCCATTCGCGCTCCTTGCTGTCAAAGGCCTCGGCTAAACTAGCCTCAAAGGCCTCGTCGGCTTTTTTGCCGATGAGCGAGGGGCGGAAGGCTTCGCTGAAATATTTTACCAGCAGTGAATTGTCTTTGGTAACACCGCCTTCAACCGGGTTGCCGGCTGCATCGATTTCCGTGAGCTGGAGGTTAAGCACGTTATCGTCGCCCGTTACAATGTCGGGGTTGCTCATATTACCATGGCGCAATTGCAGGCGGCTGGCCACATCGTCGATCATGGCATCCGTTACCTCGATCTTATAGAAAGGGAGGGTAGCGGCATTGAGGTCGGCGATCGAATAATCGGGTTTCAGGCCGATTTCAAAAGCAAATGCATAATCGTCGGGTTTGTTGACATCCAGCTGGCGGGAGTCGTTTTCGGGCAGGGGCAGGGGTTGCGCGAAAATTTCCAGCTTTTCATTTACCATATAGTCGTTCAGGTTCTTTTCAACCGAACGCAGCACTTCATCTACAAACACGCTCTGGCCGTGCATTTTGCGGATCAGTCCCGAAGGAACCATTCCCTTCCTGAAACCTGGAATATTTGCCTGCTTGCTATAATTCTTCAGCGCTTTTTCGAAAGAAGGCAGGTAATCTTCTTTTGCGAGCGTAACCGTGATCTTGTCGTTCAGCAGACCAATATTTTCCCTGGTAACTGTTGCCATATTTAATTCGTTTGGGGGTGCAAAAGTACGAAAGTTTATGGTTTGTGGTCTGTTGTTTATTGTTGGGCCGCCGGCGACCCAAATTGCTTCCCTGAAATGTAGCAAAAGAAAATAGTGTTATCTGTTAATTGCTTTAGAATCAAAATATTATGAACAGTCAAGTACAATCCCAACCATAAACCACAGACCACAAACCATAAACATCATTTGTCTTCCAGCACCAGCAGGGGCAAATCGGCCCGGTAGGCCATCCGGGCGGTGTGGCTGTTGTTGAGCAGGCGGTGCCACCAGCTGTGGCGGTGGCTGACCATGACCAGCAGCTGGCTGGGATGGCCGGTGAGAAACTGGTCGAGCCCGTCTTCCACCGAATCGTGTTTTTCGTTGAAGAACGAATGTTGTATGCCGCCGAGCTTTTGCCCAAGCGCTGATTTATTGTTCAACTGCACCTGCCCCGGTTCGTCGCCGGGCTGCTGCACATGCACGATTTGCAGCGAGGTACCCGGATTGGCGGCCAGCCAGTATTGCAGGTGCTGCAGGCTGTTTTCGCTCATCGGATGTTTAAAATCGGTGGCAAAGCTGATCGTATGGATGTTTTTGTAGTGATGACCGGCAGGAACCACCAGCACCGGCAGTTTTGATTTCCGGATAATGGCCGCCGAAGTGCTTCCTATCAGCTTGTTGAGCGCACTGCTGCTGCCGCGCATGCCGGTTACAATGAGGTCGGCTCCCTGCTCGGTGCTCTGGTAAACCACTTCATCGTCGGGCAGGCCGATGTTTACCTGGGTTTTTATTTTTTTTCCGGCAACAGGCTCCAGCTCGCCGGCAATTTTATCCATCTGCTTTTCATTCTCCAGCTGTATTTCTTCGGCGGATATCATTACATAGGGCATGTCGCCAACCGGGGTCGGTAACATATAAACATGCAGCAGCGTAAGTTCCGCACCGGTTTTACGGCTAAAGATGGCCGCATAACGGGCGGCATTCAGCGAAGCTGCTGAGAAATCGGTGGCGACTAATATAGAGCGCATGGTGCTTGTTTGACATAAAGGTAGAGAAAGTCAAAAGTCAAAAAAAGCCAAAAGGGGCATGCTTATTGGGAAGGTTGTTTTTCGAAAACCCAGCTATTGTGGTGGCGCCCCGATTTTCCCGTAAATACTTCGTCGGCTATGAATTCATCGGGGTTGTTTCCGAATTTATAATGGACGATGTTAGAGAAATGCTTTCGCCATATAGTGGCCCGTAAACCGTTTTCTGTATTCTCCAGTTTGCTTTTGAACAGGATTTTCATCCGCCTGGTTTTACCGTCGGCGATCATAGTAAACCGTATTTTATTTTTCTTTTCGCCGAACAGGTGGTACCGTGTTAACCGGAACCTGTTGCCGTTTTGTTCTATGATGAAGATGGATCCGGTTAAACCATCCGGCTTGTTTTCCAGCCTGCTTTTTTCCAGGTTCAGCACCCAGGTTCCGGTAAAAACCGGCGCCTGTGAAAAAGCCTGCAGTTGTGCACAAAAAAGGCAGGCAACCATCAGCAGGCAGGCTTGTCTGTTTTTCATTTGAAATACGGTTAAAATGTTTGAACGATGCGGAGGCCGGGTGTGGTGCCCCTGAAGAAATCGTGAAAATAAATGACCGGATCGATCTGTGTTTTCTTCCAGCTGAAACGCCCTAAGCTGAAGCGGAAAGTATTCTTCTCTATAAAATCACCCTGGCGATGGAACAGCCAGCTGAGAGAGCCGACGCCCGTAAAGCTGGTTTCTTTTAGGGTGTTTTTTTCTTCTATCGGGCGCTGGCCGTAACCAAGGGTAATAAAATCGTTGCGATAGGTCTGGAGCTTTCCTTCCTGGTTTTGGGCAAAAAGAAAAACAGGGTCCCAGCTGAGCGATACGGTATGCATCCAGGTGAGCGGCTGGTTGCCGACAACTACCTGCACACCCAGCGTAAGACCCGGCGCAAAATAGTTTTTGTAGTTCTGCACAGAAACACCGCCGGTGAGCATCAGGTAGTCACGGCTGTTGTACGCGCCACCCGTTGGCCGGTCGGCTGTAATGTTGTTGTCTTTTGCCAGTTTCCAGGCGAGCCCGTCGTTGCTGTTACGCCGCCATTTGTCGTTCTTGTTTGCCGCATAGAATTTCAAGCGGTCGGTGATGTCGGCGGCCTGTACCTGTTGGAGGTCGTCCACATTGTTGACGGAAAAAATAAATTCATAATACCGTTCGCCGTTGCTATGCCTGGCTGGTGAGGGATGCGGGATGATACCCAGCAACCGAACCGTGTCCTGCTTTTGTTTGATCGCCGCCAGCTCGCCGTTCATCACGAGGTAGCTGTTGTCTGTATCGGGTGTACGGCGCAGGCTGATCTTTCGGGTGCCCAGCGCATCGCTGAAATGATCAACGTAATACCGCGCAACAGGATCGCGCATGCTGTCTTTTAAGGGCGCCAGGTCAATAAGGCAATGGTGAATCATCGAATCGAGGTTGCCGAGCCGGGGCAGGTCGCTCATGTCGCTCAGAAAAACGGTTACCGAATTGCCCTTACCCAGGTCGATCCTGATCTTTTGGGCATAGCTGTGGTTAGACGGCACTTTGAAAACAGGTCCGCTGGTTTGGGCATGGATTGCCTTTCCGGCGCTCATAAGCGCCAGGCAAAAGAATAATTTTTTCATTGTATCAGTGATTAAAAGGAATGATCAGGTAGCTGAGCCGCAGCTGGTCTTTGGCAGGTTGACTGCTGAGCAGCTGTGGTGCCGTATTTATTTCGTTCAGGTGCACTACTTTGGTTTTTTTCGGTGTAAGGGGGGTGTTCAGCCGGCCGAGCAGGTTTTCGTTTATAGCTGGCCGTGAGGTGTCAATGGCTGATAACGGTGCAGGTATTGCCGCCGTGATATGGCCGGCTGCCAGGGGCCGGGTAACGGTTGTTTTTCAGGCAGGGAAACAGGCATTTCCGGTACAGTTGCTGCCGGCTCACTGGTTACGAGTGTTGCGGCCGCAGGCTGCTGCTCTTTTTGCGTCAGGCTGTGCCAAACGGCCAGGCCGGCCGCCAGCAGGAAAACCGCGGCGATCGTTTTCCAATACCGCAGCAGCCCTGGCCCGGAAGCCGTTTTCGGGTTGTTGTGGTAAAGGCGGTCCGACAATTTTTGCCAGGCCGCCGCCTTGTCAAACGATTCATCGTTTCCGAGCGAACCGGGGGCGTCGATAGCTTCCCGCCAACGGCTACCTGATTTTCTGTCTGGCATTTTCGGCATTTTGCTGGTGATACATTTTTTGTAACAATGCCCGGGCCTTGCTCAGCTGTGATTTGGAAGTGCCTTCAGAAATGCCCAGTGCGGCGGCGATTTCGGCATGGGCGAACCCTTCTATCTCGAACAGGTTGAACACGGTGCGGTAGCCAACGGGCAGCTGCCTGATCA
>JASGFZ010000173.1:0-6717 GCA_047605345.1 Flavihumibacter sp.
CCTGCACGTAATTTTCGCCGAATTCACGCTGACCGGCCTGGTACAATTCCAGGATGTCTGCTACTGGCTTGGTTTTGCTTACAGCAACCAGTGTTGCCTTATTTTCACGGCAAACCCCGGTTAAATGACGGTAAAAATTCAGGTCGACGGCCATATTGCAAAGCTATTCAGCAAAGGGCATACAGCAATCAGTCTTTCAGTACCGACCTGCCGATAACGATCCGCTGCACTTCAGAAGTACCCTCATATATCTGCGTGATCTTGGCATCGCGCATGAGCCTTTCAACATGAAATTCTTTCACATAACCATAACCGCCATGCACCTGCACGGCTTCGGTAGTTACCCACATCGCGGTTTCGGAAGCATATACTTTGGCCATGGAACCGCTCAGCGTATAGTCGAGGCCGTTATCTTTTTCCCATGCCGCTTTCAGGCACATCAGCCGCGCTGCTTCCACACGGGTCGCCATATCGGCCAGCTTGAACTGGATGGCCTGGTGGTTCATCAGCTCCTTGCCGAAGGCTTTACGCTGCTTTGAGTACTGACGCGCCAGCTCATAGGCGCCGCCGGCAATGCCCACGGCCTGCGAGGCAATACCGATCCTTCCGCCGGCAAGGGTTTTCATCGCAAACGTGAAACCGAACCCGTCATCGCCGATACGGTTTTCTTTGGGCACTTTTACATCGTTGAAAGAAATACTGTGGGTATCGCTGCCGCGGATGCCCATTTTATTTTCCTTGGCGCCCACCACAATGCCGGGCGTGTTTTTCTCTACGATAAATACATTGATACCGTGCGAGCCGAGGGTGTTGTCGGTTTGGGCAATCACCAGGTACACCGAAGCCGATGAACCGTTGGTGATCCAGTTCTTGATGCCGTTCAACAGGTAATAATCGCCTTTATCGATCGCCGTAGTGCGCTGCGAAGTGGCGTCGCTGCCTGCTTCGGGTTCGCTCAGCAGGAAAGCGCCGATATATAGCTCGCCATTTTTGCGGCCCTGGGCCAGGGGCATAAGGTATTTTTGCTTCTGCGCCTCGGTGCCGTAAGTTCCAGTCCCCAGCAAACCAGGCTGTTGTTAACGCTCATGCACACACTAACGCTGGCATCGACCTTGCTGATCTCTTCCATCGCCAGCACATAACTGACGGCATCGAGCCCTGATCCGCCGTAGGCGGGGTCCACCATCATACCCATGAAACCCAGTTCGGCAAGCTGCATAGCCTGTTCGCGGGGAAAAGATTGCTTTTCGTCGCGTTCGATAACACCCGGCAAACATTGTTGCTGCGCGAAATCACGCGCCGCCTGGCGGATCATCTGCTGCTCTTCGGTCAGTGTAAAATGCATGTGATCATTTAAGGAATCAAAAATAACAAATTACACTAACAAGCGTTAGTGGGCTGGAAATTATATTAAACCGATGGTTCCTGCTGGCTCAGGCAATGAAAACTGCCCAGTCCCCAGATGATCTCAACAGAGTCGATACCCACCACCTCGCGGGTGGGAAAGCATTCCTGGATGATGCGCAAAGCCTGGTCGTCTTTGGCCGAGCGGAAGGTGGGCACCACCACATGCCCGTTGGAAATATAAAAATTGGCATAAGACGCGGGCAGGCGCTGGTCGTCCCAGATCACTTCGCCGGGCATCGGCAGCTCCACGATAGTCAATTGCTTTCCATTCAGCAGGCGGAGTTGTTTCAGTTGGGAAAGATTGTGCGCCAGCAGTGCATGGTTCTCATCGTTTTTATCAGGCTCCACCACCGTGAGCACTGTGTCTTCGTTGACAAACCGAACGGTATCATCGATATGCCCGTCGGTATCATCGCCCACAATGCCTTCATCCACCCACAACACCTGTTCCACACCGTAATAAGCGCAGAGATACTGCTCGATCTGTTCCTGGTTCAGGTGCGGGTTCCGGTTCTTGTTCAGCAGGCAGGCGGTGGAAGTAAGCACCGTTCCGGCGCCATTGAATTCTACCGATCCGCCTTCCATTACAATACCCGGGTAATAAACCGGCAAGCCGAGGCGGCCGGCTATTTTGGTAGGAATATCATCGTCGAGGTCAAAGGGCGGGTATTTACCACCCCAGGCATTATACCCCCAGTCGACAACGGCTTTGGGAACCGCCGCGCCGGGTTTGATCACAAACGCCGGACCATGATCGCGGCACCAGGCATCGTTAGTGGGGTGAAAATAAAATTCAACCTTATGGAGCGCGGCGCCGGCTTTTGCAATATGCTGCAACGCAAATTCCTTCATCGCCTCGTCTCTAACGTTGATGCATACACGCTCCGACTGCGATACGGTTTTGATGAACTGTGCGTAATACGGAAAGATGCTGTCTATCTTTCCCGGCCACGACGCTTCCTTGTGCGGCCAGCTCAGCCACATGGCATCATGCGGGGCAAACTCGGCCGGGAAAAAGTAGCCGTCGGCCTTGGGTGTACTCATTCGTCGATGAATCTTTTGGTGATGGGCTGGTAAGAATCAATGCGGCGATCGCGCAGAAAAGGCCAGTGGGTGCGATAAGTATCGGCTTTTTTGAGATCGATATCGATCACCGCTACTTCTTCCTGCTCGTGTGAAGCCTTGTACAGCAGCCGGCCGAAAGCATTGGTGACAAAAGAGCCGCCCCAGAATTTCATCCGCCCTTCCTGCTCATAGCCAACGCGGTTTACGCTCACTACGGGAATGCCATTGGCCACCGAATGGGAACGCTGGATGGTTTGCCAGGCATTGTACTGCTCTTCATTCGTTTCTTCATCCTGCGAAGTGGCCCAGCCGATGGCCGTAGGATAAAACAATATTTCTGCGCCCATCAGCGACGTGATCCGCGCCGCTTCGGGATACCATTGGTCCCAGCAGATCAGCACGCCGAAAGTGGCGAAGCGTGTTTTGAACACTTTATAACCGAGGTCGCCCGGCGTGAAGTAAAACTTCTCGTAATAAGCGGGATCATCGGGAATATGCATTTTCCGGTACTTGCCGAGATAGGTTCCATCGGCATCGAGCACCGCCGTGGTATTGTGGTACAACCCTTGTGCGCGGCGTTCGAACAGGGAGGCGATAATCACCACGCCCAGCTCTTTGGCAACGGCCGACAGCACCTCGGTGGAAGGACCGGGGATGGTTTCGGCCAGCCCGAAATTGGCATAATCTTCCACGTCGCAGAAATACAGCGAGGTAAACAGTTCCTGCAGGCATACGATCTGCGCTCCTTTGGCGGCAGCTTCCCGCACTTTGGCGATCGCCTTATTCAAATTCTCTTCTTTGGATGCGCTGCAGGTCATCTGCACCAATCCAACCCGTACAATAGACATGTTTGTATTTACAGTTTATCAGGCCCTTCCCATCTGCTTGAGGAAGGAAACATGTGACGCAATGGCGTAGCGTGTTTTTGCATACTCAATATAGGGTATGCCGTATTCTTCGCAGGCCTTGCGGATGATCTTGCTGATAGCGGGATAATGCACGTGCGAAATTTTGGGGAACAAATGGTGCTCGATCTGGAAATTGAGACCGCCCACGAGCCAGCAAACCACCTTGTTACCAGTCGCGAAATTGGCGGTTGTTTTCAGTTGATGGATGGCCCATTCGTCTTCCAGCTTATTGCTAACCGGGTCGGGCATGGGAAAAGAAGTATGCTCTACCGTATGCGCCAGCTGGAATACGATGCTGAGCACGAAACCGGCAAACGTAGTGAAAATGATGAATCCTACCAGCCAGGGAACAAAGCCCAGCATGTAAATGGGCAATCCTACATAGAGGAAAAGATTCAGGAGCTTGAATCCCCAGAAATTGACATGATCCCAGAAGCTCATTTTCTTCAGCGGTGTGCTGCCGATGCGGCTGCTGAAATATTTTGTATAGTCGAGCACAAAAATCCACATGATGTAAAGCAGGGAATACAGGAACCAGAAATAGAGGTGCTGGTATTTGTGCATCCTGTATTTTTTCTGCGTGGTGCTCATGCGCATCCAGGGCTGGATATCGATATCGTCGTCCACGCCATCTACATTTGTATAAGCATGGTGGATCACATTGTGCTTGATATTCCACATGAAGCTGCTGCCGCCCAGCAGGTTCAGCGAAAACGCGGCAATAACATTTACCCACTTATATTGGCTGAAGCTGCCGTGCGCGCCGTCGTGCATGATGTTAAAGCCGATGGCGGCCACAATGCCGCCCAGTATGATGCATTCAAAGGCGGCCAGCCAGTAGTTGGGCGTAAAGAACACGAGGTGAACGTACACGAATACAAAAGCCACCAGCAGGATAGCTGCTTTTGCATACAGGGTCAGGTTACCGGTGGTCGCCTTTCCTTTTTCTTCAAAATAGTTGTTGATTCTTCTTTTCAGTTCGGCATGAAATGACTGCGCCGATTGTGCGAATTTAGGTGTTGCCATGGAATAAAACGGGTCTGGTTTTCATTTGAACAAAGGTATTAAATAAATCGGGCAGGATAATGATCTTCGTCAGGTAGAAAAGTAAAATTAACGTCAGGTTTCATTTTGTATAAGCGCATCGAAACCGGTGATTCCCAGCGTTTTCTGTGATCTGAAGCCTTCGGCGTACTTAACACCGATCCGTTTTCCCATCATCCGCGCCCGCGCCACGATGCCTTCCCTGAAATCGGGCGTGGAGATATAGGTCTGGGGGCCGGCCTGCTCAGCGGCGCCGGAAAAGAACTGGGTACCATAGGCTTCCACCGAGCGCATCTTCTCTTCAAACACGTCGGTGATATCAATGACCAGGTCGGGTTCGAAGAGCTTGTCCTGTATGTACTGGAAAACATATTTCGGCCGCCAGCGCGCCTGCGGCTGCCCTGCCTCATCAAGGGTTTCAATTTTAACCAGTCCGGCGAGAAAGGCCGCCACTTCAATCAGCTTACCGGCCCGGCCGTGGTCGGGGTGCCGGTCTTCGAGCGTATTCCCCAAAATGATTTCCGGCCGGTATTTCCGGATGGCCCTGATCAGCTGCAGCTGGTGCTGTTCGTCGTTCGCGAAAAACCCGTCGCGCATTTTGAGGTTTTCCCGCACCGGTACGCCGAGTATTTCGGCAGCGGCGGCGGCTTCGCGGTAGCGGGTTTCTACCGTGCCGCGGGTGCCCAGCTCGCCCTGGGTCAGGTCGATAATGCCCACTTTTTTACCCTTTTTCACTTCGTTCAGAATGGTACCCGAACAGCCGAGTTCCACATCGTCGGGGTGCACCCCAATTGCCAGAATATCCAGTTTCATGGCCGCAATATCCTACCTTTGCGCAAATTTTTCACATGATTACTTTCGAAGAGATTGGTTTAGACGAGAGATTGGTAAAAGCAACATCTGCACTCGGCTTCGTGAACCCCACCAGCATCCAGGAAAAAGCGATCCCGGTGCTGCTGGCCGGAACCACCGATTTAATAGGCCTTGCTCAAACCGGCACGGGTAAAACCGCCGCTTTCGGCCTTCCCCTTTTGCAGCTCATCAGCAGCGGCGAAAAATATCCGCAGGCGCTCATTGTGTGCCCCACGCGCGAGCTCTGCATCCAGATCGTGAACGAAATGGAATCGTTCAAGAAGTTCATGACCGGCATCCACCTGGTGGCGGTTTACGGCGGCACCTCCATCAGCGCGCAGATCCGCGACATCAAACGCGGCGTGCAGATTGTGGTGGCCACGCCGGGCCGGCTGATCGACCTGATCGAACGCAAGGCCGTGAACCTGGAGCAGATCAAATATGTAGTGCTCGATGAGGCCGATGAAATGCTGAACATGGGTTTCCAGGACGATATTGAATTCATCCTCAAGAACACGCCCAACCGCGAAAGCACCTGGCTGTTCAGCGCCACCATGCCACCCGAGATCCGCCGCGTGAGCAAGAAATACATGAACGATCCCAAAGAGGTGCAGGTGGGCAAGGTGAATACCGCCAACAAGAACATCGATCACCAGTATTTCGTTACGAGTGCGCAGCACCGTTATGAAACCCTGAAGCGGCTGATCGATTTCAACCCGGGCATGTACGGCATTATTTTCACCCGCACCAAGGCCGATGCGCAGGACATTGCCGAGAAACTCACCCGCGAAGGATACGATATAGATGCCCTGCATGGCGACCTCACGCAGGGCCAGCGCGATAAGGTAATGGGACAGTTCCGCGACAAGTCGCTGCAACTGCTGATCGCCACCGATGTGGCGGCGCGCGGCATCGATGTAACGGGCATTACCCACGTCATCAACTACGAGCTGCCCGACGATATCGAGGTGTACACCCACCGCAGCGGCCGTACCGGTCGTGCGGGCAACACGGGCATCTGTATGTCGATCGTGCACAGCCGTGAATTGTTCCGCCTGCGGCAGATCGAGAAGATGGTGCAGTCGCCCTTCAACCGGCTGGAGATACCCAGTGGCAAAGATGTATGCCGCAAGCAGTTCTTCTCGTTTATGGACCGCCTGCTGCAAACCGATATCAGCCACGGCAACTACGAAGCCTATGTGCCCACGCTGATGGAAAAATTCGCCGAGGTGAGCAAAGAGGAAATTCTGCAAAAGGTAGTGGCGACCGAGTTCGACCGCTTCCTGAAATACTACGAGAATGCCGAAGACCTGAACCTGCGCGACGACCGCCGTGCCAAACCTTCGCTGCGCGACGGTGGCGCGCGCGACCAGGGCCGCCGCGGGGAAGCCAGGAACACGCGTTTCCAGGCGCCGGCCGCCGGCAACCTGACCAAACTGTT
>JASGFZ010000174.1:0-6705 GCA_047605345.1 Flavihumibacter sp.
GCTTTTACCTGTACGCGGATGGCGTCGTGGGCAACTTCAATGGCGCGTACCAGGTCTTCTTCAGAGCATTCTTTCGATTCGCCTTCCACCATCATGATGTTCTTGTCGGTGGCACCGATCATGAAATCCATATCGGCTTTGGCGAGTTCCGAACGAAGGGGGTTGATAACGAATTGTCCGTCGATACGCGCTACGCGCACTTCGGAAATGATTTCCTGGATGGGTACATCCGAAACGGCCAGGGCTGCAGAAGCAGCGAGGCAGGCCAGCGAGTCGGGCATCACCTCGGGATCGCTCGATACCAGGGTAATCAGCACCTGCACGTCACATAAATAATCTTCGGGGAAAAGCGGACGAAGCGCGCGGTCGATCAGGCGGCTTACCAGCACTTCGTAATCGTTGAGCTTGGTTTCACGTTTGAAAAAGGAACCGGGAATACGGCCGGCGGAAGCGAATTTTTCCTGGTAATCTACGGTAAGGGGAAAAAACGATTGACCTTCTTTGGGTTCTTTATTGGCAACAACCGTTGCGAGGATAATACAGTTTCCCTGGCGAACGGTAACAGCTCCGTCGGCCTGGCGTGCCAGTTTACCGGTTTCGATAATCACCTCGCGGCCACTACCTACTTCAAAGCTAACTTGTATGGGTTGTGATAACATAAACGTCGTAAAATTTTATAAGCGCAAAAAAACTATTCCCAACCAAATAAAGAGTTGGGAATAGTTTACCATATCATCGAATCACTTATTTGCGGATGCCGAGTTTTTCAATCAACTGACGGTAGCCAGTCAGGTTGTGTTTGCTCATGTATGTAAGAAGGCGCTTGCGCTTACCTACGAGTTGCATCAGACCGCGGTGCGTGGAGAAATCTTTTTTATTTGCCTGCAGGTGCTTGGAAATAGAGCTGATCCGCTCGGTCAGCAAAGCAATCTGCCCTTCGATAGAACCGGTATTGGCTGCGTTGCCGCCGTGTTCAGCAAAAATCGAGGCTTTTTTTTCTTTGGTTAAATAAGACATCATTTCTTTTTTTACAAAAACATCCGATATTATTTCAGCTTAAATCGGCGGCAAAGTTAGGAAAAAATAGGGAAATGACTTGCAAATTGCTATTTTTTTTGGATTTTGCCGCTGCTTATGGGCAATCGATTTGTTATTATCGGGGCAGGCCGGATCGCCCGCCGTCATGCGGTGCAGATCAGGCAGGTGGGTGAACTGGTAGCTGTGGCCGATCCCGACGCCCGTAAACGCGCGGATTTCTGCAGGGAATTCCCGGTGCCGGGATTTGACGACAGCCTTGCCCTCTTACAGCAAACCGACGCCAACGTAGCGGTGATCTGCAGCCCGAACGGCCTTCACCCCCTCCATACCAGGCAGGCGCTTGCGCAGGGCCTCACCGTTCTTTGCGAAAAGCCATTTTGCCTGCGGGCCGCCGATGCGCAGGCGCTGATCACCTTCAGCCGCCAGGCTGCCCTGCCTGTTTACCTGGTACTATCGGCCCGCTACCACCAGGCTGTACAGGCTGCCCGGCAGGTAATCGCCGAAGGCAAATGGGGGCCGCTGCTCAGTTTCCAGCTGAACGCCTGCTGGCAGCGAACCGCTGCCTATTACCGGGAAAACGACTGGCACGGCACTGCCTCCCTCGACGGCGGGATCCTGTACACCCAGTTCAGTCATTATATAGATGCCCTTTGCTGGCTGGTTCCCGGGCTGCAGGTGGTGGCGGTGGAAAAAGCGAATTTTTTACATACCGGTACCATCGAAGGAGAAGATTGCGGGGTAGCCCTGCTGAAAGCGGCCGCAGGCGCTATCGGCGCCCTGCACTGGACGGTTAACGCCACCAATAAAAACCAGGAGATAAGCCTGCAGCTGGTTTTTGAAAAAGCGACGCTTCAATTGGGTGGGCCGTTTATGGAACGGATCGTATGGCAGGAAAATGCCCCCGGGGCGCCGGTTTTGCCGGCGGTATCGCAGGCGCCGGGCAGCCACCATGATCTGGTGTACGCTGAACTGCAAAAAGCCCTGGCGGGCGAGCCGCATTCCCTGCCCCAAATGGAAGCAGGGCTGCCTTCTGTTGAACTGATTGAAGCCATTTACCGTGCCGGCTAAAAGGATCATTTTCACCATCAACAACGACCCGGCTACCGATCAGCGGATGCTCCGGATCTGCACCAGCCTGGCCGCAGCTGGTTACCAGGTGGAACTGATCGGCAGGAAAATGACCGGGCTGCCGCTGCCGGCTGCCGGTTTTGCCATAAAAAGACTGGCTACGTGGTTCAGGAAAGGACCGTTGAGCTATGCGGAGATCAATGCCCGGATTTTTTGCTGCCTGCTGTTTCGCCGGGCCGATGTTTTTTGCGCCATTGACCTCGATACCATCCTGCCGGTGTACATAAACAGCCGGTTGAAAAGAACCACGCGTGTGTATGATGCACACGAATATTTCAGCGAACTGAGGGAGGTAGTGCGAAGGCCATTCATTCAAAAGATCTGGCAGCGCATAGAAGCGTTTGCGCTGCCGCGGTTTCCGCAGGGTTATACCGTCAGTGAAAGCATTGCAGCCGCTTTCAGGCAGCGATACGGCGTAGATTACAAGCTCATCCGCAACGTACCGCTGCGCAGCCATTTATTTACGCCCGTTACCCGGCGCAGAAAAAAGCTGTTGTACCAGGGGGCCATCAACGAAGGACGTGCCATTGAAAACCTGCTGCTTGCCATGCAAACAGTAGATGCCGGGCTCGATTTATATGGCAGCGGGAACCGCCTGGAAGCTTGTAAAGCGATCAGCCGGCAACTGGGTTTGGAGGGAAAAGTGTTTTTCTGCGGACAGCTGCCTCCCGATCAGCTGAAAACGGTTACCGGCGGGTACTGGGTGGGGATCAACCTCGTGGAAGCGGAAGGCCTTAACCAGTATTATTCGCTGGCCAATAAATTTTTCGACTATATAAACGCAGGTATTCCACAGGTAACGATGAATTACCCCGAATACAAACGGGTGCAGGAAAAAACGGAAGTAGCGGTGCTGATCAACTCCACCCAACCGGCAGAAATTGCCGCAGCGCTCAACTATTTGCTGAATGATATTGTTGTATATAAGCGGCTGACTGAAAATTGCCAGCAGGCCGCAGCAATGTATTGTTGGGAAAATGAAGAAAAGGACCTGCTGGATTTTTACAAAAATTTGCCTGCGAATTGAAAAGCTGCATTCACATAGTATCTCATGATGTGCCCTATCCGCTTGATTATGGCGGCGTGATCGACATTTTCTGCACCCTGCAATCCCTGCATGCAGCAGGTGTAGAGATCATTCTGCATTGTTTCGACTATGGTCGCGGTAAGCAGGAAATACTCAACCGGTACTGCAAGGAGGTGCACTATTATGCCCGGAAGGAAGGGCATAAAGGGATTTGTTTTCACCTGCCTTATATCGTCAGCTCGCGGTCCAACCCTGCCCTGCTCGACCGGCTGGCGGCAGATGATCACCCGATCCTGCTGGAAGGCATACATTGCAGCTACCTGCTGAAAGACCCCCGCTTTGACCACCGGAAAATTGTGTTGCGCCTTTTCAATGTAGAGTCCTGTTATTACAGGCATCTCTGCAAACACGAAAGGTCGCTGGTGAAAAAGGCGTATTATTTCAACGAAAGCCGTTTGCTCGAGAAATACGAAGCGGAAATAGCAAAGCGGGTTACGGTACTGACCCTGTCTGATAAAGACACCCATACCTACCGCGAACGTTTCGGCGCCAGGGAGGTGCATACCCTGCCGGTATTTATCCCGCACCATGCCTACCAGCCGGCCGAAGGATTGGGGTCCTTTTGCCTTTACCACGGCAATCTTTCGGTGGCTGAAAATGAAAAAGCCGCCACCTGGCTGCTGGAAGAAGTGTTCAACAAAATGAAGATCCCTTTTATTGTAGCGGGTAAAAAGCCCTCCGCACACCTCGAGCGGGTGGCGCACCTTTGCTGTCATACCTGCCTCATTGCCGATCCGCAGGAAAGGGAGCTGAACGATCTTATCTGCAAGGCACAGATCAATATCCTTCCTTCTTTCAATGAAACCGGGGTGAAGCTGAAGCTGCTCAATGCGCTTTTCAACGGGCGGCACTGTATCGTCAACGACGCTGCCATTGAAGGAACGCCACTGGGGCCGCTCTGCCATGTAGCCGAAAGCCCCGCCGCCATGCAGCGCATTGTGATGCAATTGTATCACCAGCCTTTTGCCGAAGAAGAGATCCGGCTGCGAAAAAAAATACTGGGCGCCTGCTTTGACAACGCAGCGAATGCCGAAAAGCTTATTGCATATTTACAGTAGCATTGTCTTCTACCCTGCCTCTTTCTGTTCGCAGCATCCGCGCGGGGTATTTATTGATGACGATATAGTCGTGGGTGGCCATTACGATGGTGGTACCGAAATCACGGCAGATGTGGAACAGCAGCTGCATGATTTCGTCGGAGGTTTCGGGATCAAGGTTGCCGGTGGGTTCATCGGCCAGGATCAGCTTGGGTGAGTTGAGCAGGGCGCGGGCGATATCGATCCGTTGCTGCTCGCCGCCACTCATCTCAAAGGGCATTTTGAATCCTTTTGAACGAAGGCCTACCTTGTCGAGCACATCGGCTATTTTTTCATCCATCAGCTTCTCATCTTTCCAGCCGGTTGCCCGCAGTACGAACTTCAGGTTGTCGCTCACGTTGCGATCGGTCAGCAACTGGAAATCCTGGAACACCACCCCAAGGTTACGGCGCAGGAAAGGCACTTTTTTCCAGTCCATCTCTTTCAGGTTGAAACCCACTACGGTTCCTTCGCCTTCTTTGAGCGTAAGATCGCCATACAGGGTTTTCAGCAGGCTCGATTTGCCGGTGCCGGTTTTTCCCACCAGGTACACAAATTCGCCCCGGTTAATGCTGATGTTCACATCCTGCAAAACAAGGTTGCTGCCCTGGTAGATGTTGACGTTCCTGAGTTCAATAATCTTTTCAGCCATGCGGCAAAGGTAACAGAAAACTGGTTATCCGATAAACCCTACGCCCACCGTATTGTTGCTGCCTTCGTCGATCAGGATAAAACTGCCGTTGTGCTTGTTGACGGAATAGTTGTCGGCATTGATGGGTTTGGCGGTTCTGAGCGATACATAACCGATCTCGTTGAGGCCGATTTCCGAAATGCCTTCAATGGTTTGGTAGTCGGTTACATTGATGCTGCTGAACAGGTTGGTGACCTTCGCTTTCACCCGGTTGCTGCCATGCTGCAGGAGGTAGTTCTTGCCGGTTTTGAGCGGCTGCTGGTCCAGCCAGCATACCTGGGCCGAGATCTCCTTGCGTTGTTCGGGTGCGCTGTTTTTGGGCACCAGCATATCGCCGCGGCTGAGGTCGATCTCGTCTTTTAACGTGATCACCACGCTTTCGCCCGACTCTGCCTGGTCTGCCTCTTCTTCGAAACGTTGAATGGATGCAATCACCGATTCCTGCCCCGAGGGAAGCGCTACCACTGTTTCGCCCTTGTGCAATACACCGCTGGTCAGCTTCCCTGCGAAACCGCGGAAATCATGCCATTGCGCCGATTTCGGACGAATCACATACTGTACCGGAAAGCGCGCGGGAAACTGGTTTTCACCGGCATGCCATTCGATGCTTTCCAGGTATTCGAGTATAGCGGGGCCTTCATACCAGGCCATATTATCAGACCGGCTGGCAATATTGTCGCCATACAGTGAAGACGCCGGTATAAACTGTAATTGCTGTTCGCGGTAATTGGCCCTGGCGAACAATTCATTGAAATGCTGCCTGATGTCACTGAACTGCGATTCGGCGTAATTCACCAGGTCCATTTTGTTGATACACACGATCACATAAGGAATGCGCAGCAGCTGGGTAATGTAAAAATGCCGGTGTGTTTGCTCAACGATGCCGTTGCGCGCATCTACCAGGATGATGGCTACCTGCGCATTGCTGGCGCCGGTTATCATGTTGCGGGTATATTCAAAATGCCCCGGCGTATCGGCAATGATGTATTTGCGGGTGGGCGTGGAGAAATAGATATGCGCCACATCGATGGTAATACCCTGTTCGCGTTCAGCGATCAGCCCGTCGGTAAGCAGCGACAAATCGGTATAATCAACCCCGCGTCTTTTGCTGGCGCGTTCAATCGCTTCCAGCTTGTCTTGCGTAATACTGTTGGTTTCAAAGAGAAGGCGGCCTATCAGCGTGCTTTTTCCGTCGTCTACACTCCCGGCCGTTGCAATACGTACAATATCCATGTGTCAAAATTAATCAATTAAAGAAAGCTTTTTACAAGAAGCCTGATGCTCCAGATCATAACGATAACACCCACTCCGATCATCATGCTCCGGGCGGGCAGTTTGCCGGCCAGGCGGGCAGCGATGGGCGCAGCAACCACGCCGCCGATCAATAAACCGATCACGACCGACAGGTGCGAAACCCCTGCGGTAAAAAAGAAAGTAGCCGCGCTGGCCAGCGTTACAAAAAATTCCGTAAGGCTAACCGTTCCGATGGTGTACCGCGGATGGCGGCCTTTGGAGATGAGGGTGCTGGTAACAATCGGTCCCCAGCCGCCGCCGCCGAACGAATCCAGGAAGCCACCCGCGCCGGCCAGCCAGCCTACCCGCCTGATCTTGCTGTTGCCGGCCTGCTTCACCTGGAAAGCCCGGCTGAATATTTTCAGGCCGAGAAACATTGCGTACACGGCAAT
>JASGFZ010000175.1:0-6684 GCA_047605345.1 Flavihumibacter sp.
AGCTGCTCCCGGCGTGAAATCACCTTCGCGCATAATACGGCCATAGTTGGCGCCTACCACCGTTGCCACCGCTTTAAACCGTCTTTCGGTCATCGCTGCACTTACCGCATAACCGCCGCCGCCGCAAACGCCCAAAACACCGATACGGTCGTTGTCCACATAAGGAAGCGTGGTTAAATAATCAGCCGCACAACGGAAGTCTTCCACACGCGTGGCGGGATCTTCCAGAAATCTCGGCTCTCCCCCGCTTTCTCCCTGGTGAGAAGCATCAAAGGCCAGTGTAATAAAGCCGGCTGCCGCCAGTGCCTTTCCGTAAATATTTCCCGATGTCTGGTCTTTGCAGCTGCTGATGGGGTGCGCACAAACGATGGCTGCATATGTTTTGGATTCGTCAAAATCTTTCGGAAACTGCAAAATGCCTGCAACTTCCCAGCTTTTGTGTTTGAATTTTACTGATTTCATTGTTATTCTATCTTAAAATTATTAAACAATACAAAGGTAATACAGACAGAGCGCCGCGCCTTTACAGTAATTACCGGAAGGCTTTAAATTATTACTGATTCCTGAAAACACTGGGCGAAATACCGGTTTCCTTTTTAAAAAAGGTGGCGAAATAGGAAGGGTATTCAAACCCGAGGCTAAATGCAATTTCGCTGACCGATAAAGAGGTGGACCGCAGTTTATTCTTTGCGATCTGGATGAGCAGCTCGTGAATATGCTCCTGCGGCGAACGCCCTGTATAATGTTTGATAAGGTCGCCGAAATAGTTGGCAGACAGGTTGGCCTTATCGGAAAAATAGGCAACCGACGGCATTTTCAGCGCATTTTGCGCATTGTCGTAATACGCTTCCAGGTTCTTGTAAAAATCAGCAACCGTAGCGTTGTACAAGGCTTCCCTGGTATCGAATTGCCTGCTGTAAAACTTCTGGATATAGGAAAGGATAAGCGAGGCGTACGAAATCACAATGTCTTTCGAAAAATGTTCGTTGCCGTCAAATTCATTGAGCGCCTTTTTAAAAAGATCGGTGATGGTCTTTTCTTCTTCTTTGGTAATAAAAAGCGCTTCGTGGTTATTGTAATAGGTAAAGCTGTACTCTTTGGCAATTTTCCTGAACAACCCTGCGTCAATGAGGATGTGGTACCCTGAAATCTGCTGATCCACATTCCATTGAAGAAAATCGCCGGGCTGGTCGAGATATACAAATGAATCGGCCTGGTCAAAGACGGTTTGCCCGTAATTCTTTTGTTTGTCGAACTTCAGCTTGATCGCCAGCAAATAGAAATCGAGCTCAATGGCAGCAGATTCCCTTCTCATATTCGTCTGCTTCTGGTATTCCACCAAATGAATATGATTGTTCCGGTAGCCACTGATATTTGTATAGGCCAGAAACTCCTGTATGTTGTATTTCTTCTTCAATACGACGCCTGCTAACAGGCACAAAAGTAAATCTTAATAAAATGGCCTGGTTTAAGTTTTTACGGAATTGCTTTTAATTTTTACGGTTCGAAACCTTCAAAACCCGCTTCTCGACAAGGCATCGGTAAGCATCAGTGCCGGTATCGCCTGGTGTATGGACTGCCAGTCTGTTGCCCTCAGCACATCTTTAAAGAAAACCGAATTGAGGTGTGCAAACGAGCGGTTGCTGTTGTCGGCATTTACGACCGCCTTCCCGGCGATGCTGTGCTGCCCTGCCGCCAGCAGCAGGCCCACATTTGCCGGCACCCATTGCGAGTAAGCCCTGATAACTTTGTCGCTTCCGTATTTTTTTGCCCAGCCATTGGCCAGGGTCACAGAGGTGGCGTTTAGTTGCTGGGGCGCATCGAACATATAAACTTCCTGCAGCGTATCTCCGTAAAATGCTGCATAGCCGTCATTGGCATACGCCTGCAGCAGGTTGTTCAAGCAACTGTGCCCGCTGCTGAAGGCCGACACGGCTGTTCTGCCCACTGCTGAAGACGCCGGCGCTGTGTTGTTGCGCGCGAACAGGAGTTCCTGCACTTCTTCCAGGATCGGGAGCAGGGTTCCGGGCTTTTCAAAATCACCTGCATTCCGTGACGGGTCCAATACGGGGATAACAGTGATAATATCGCGGCTGGTATTGGCAGTCTGGTACAATAAGCCCTTTCCGGCCCATTCATTCAGCTGCCCGCTTTCCAATAGATTGGTGCTGCCTTCGTATTGCAGGTTCCGCAAAAGGATAAAGTATAAAAAATCCCAGCCATAAGGCGCATACTGGTGATCTATGGTGTCTTTGAGCGATTCGCGCTTCGGCTCGTTAACGGCGGTGTAGTAGCTTGCCAGGTTCTGGCCCAGCGTGGGGTGAAAATAGATATGAAAAGGCAGGCCGCTCTCTGCATAATTCGACAGGTCGAGCGAAGCGGGGATGCTAACGGAAATAAGCTTGGGAAAAACATCGCCCGCCCGTTCCAGCACAATCGTTTCAAAATCGGGTTGCGGCATGGCAGTGGTGGTGATCAGTTGCTGCTCACTTGTTGCTTCGTCTTCTATATAGGTCATCATGGTATCTTTTTCCTGGGTGTCGAATTCGAAGTCCAGCAGCCGTTTGTCGACGGTTTCCCAATAAGGCCAAAGCCCCTCGGTCGGCAGGCTGAGCACCGTGTCGAGTGCGTCGGAGACATACCGTTCCACATAGGCATTGATAGCGGGCCTCACCATTTCAATTCTTGACAGGCCGGGCCTTAAAGGTGTGCCGGGAATCGTATTCAGTTCATCCAGCACCCGTACAGTTACATCTTCCATAAAAAAATTTAAAATTGAATAAATGGGTCGGGCATGGCAGGCAGCGAGGGCGTCACTTCACATACCCAGCCGATCACCTGCATACCCGGCGTTATCAGTTCATTGCCGGAAAAATGGCTTTCATTCAGGTTGAAAATGCCGAGACCTATGCTGTTGACCGCATTCTTTTTATCGTTGTCGGTCCATTGCGCCGTTATCCGGAGGTTCTTTATCAGGATCATAGCGCCGCGAATACATTTCATCAGCCCCGTGTTGGTTTCGTCTTTTTTTCCATTGGAGAAGTAGGCTTCTTTCAGCGACAGACCATACCAGAGGTTTGCGTAACTGAGCAGCGCCGTATTAAACCAGGGCCGTTCGAGATAAACAAGGCATTAGTCAAAAGACATCGAGAACCCATTGGCAGCTACCGGTTCCACCTCGGTGTTGTCGTTTTTCAGTATATCTCTCGTCAACGCCAGCCTGTCGGCCAGCCGGATATGCTGCAGGGGGCTCATGCGTTTGATTTCGATAGCAGCGCCGGGGTTTGCTGTTTTTATCAGCGGCGTTACAGGCAGGGCGGCCGGCTTTGCGAGGGGTTGAATGATGGCCCTGTTAAGCGTTGTTGTTTGGAAAGAAGGCACCGGGTGCACCGAAGGGGTGACAGGCGCCGCCGGCGCAGACGGATTGACAGGATTGATACGGGTGGCGGCTTCCAGCAGAGACGGGTTAACCACCAGTTTGGTACGCCATTGCGAGAAAACAGTTTTTGCTGCGGGCGACAAGGCCGGCGTTTTCGGGTCGTCGGTTTTTTCTTTTTCTGAAAAGCTTTTGCTGACCCAGAAAGCATTGGCGGGATCGTACCATTTTTGCGGAATGCCGTAAACCGGCAGGTAGCTGCCTTCCGGCATTTCCAGCGAAGACTTCCGGGCCTCCTGCAGTTTATGTACAGACGTTGATTTGACTTCTCCGAAACGGGCCACATACGCTGTTTTGTCTCCGGCGGTGATCCTGCTTCCGCTGAAAGTAGCTGATTCAACCAGCATTTCGTAAGCCGTACTCCGCCTTGCGGTAGTGGGCACAAAAAGATCGCCGATAGAAGGAAGCCGGTCGCCCAGAATCGAAAGCTGCTCGGTCGCTTTGATCTGGCTGATCTGTTCATCATCCGACGAAAAATCATTCGGATCTATCATGCAGCCCAGGGGTTCGAAGGATATAAAGGAATTGGAAAGTTCCATTCCCTTGTATTGCCCCGAGAAGAAGGCGCGTACATTCTCCATCAGGTTATTGATGTCCATAACGATAGCTTAAGGGCTGACCAGGGGTGGCCGGGGCTTCCTGGTTAGCCCGGTTAATATTGATTGGGTAAGTGCCGGTATTTACCGGTATGGGTCAGGCAACCGGATCCTTTTGTGCGTCTTTGGCAGGCTGCTGATCTGTGGTTTTTTTCTTTTGCATATAGTCCTTCCCGTTTTTCTTGGGCGATCCCGGCATGATGGTAGAAACATAGCCGATCAGCTGCACCCCTTCTATAACAATGCCCTGTGCATTTTCGTCGAAGGTGTAGTCGCGTTTGGTGTGCCCCGACTGGTGTGATCCGCCTACTACAAAAGGCCCGATGCCGACAAAGCCGCCGCCGGATGCAGCTGTTTTCAAAGCCTCGATATCGGTCTGCTTTTTATTCCACTTTATTGATACATTCCTGGCAAGGATCAGGCTGGTAACAACCGACGGCATGAACAGCATTTCAGTGGGATTGTTCTGTTTGAACTGCTGGTTAAAAGTGCCGTCAGAAATGCAGCTCTTGGGATAATCGCCCACAAGGAACCAGTTATCCAGGTTCAGCAGGGTGGTATCCAGCCAGGGGCGGTTGATATCGGCAACGGCGTATTCGAATTCAATAGTGAGGCCTTCAGTAACAATGTTAAGCGAAGTTCTTTCAGTGGAGCTCGACCCGCCGCCGCCTATGCTGAAAAAGCCCAGGTTGAAGCCGCCGCCACCGGATGTTTTTTGGGTTTGGGAATCGAAATGGCTCTCGGCATGAAAATCGCGCTGAATAATTATTCCAGCCGTCGGCACTGCTGGGAGAATACCATTTGGAAGGTGTCATAAAGGTATAGGGAATATTTCCGATGCTCGGAATATTGACCAGGCTGTTCTCGTATTTATGCTTTGACCGCGCGATCAGGAGGATGGCCGGATCCACACCCTGGCTGGCCAGCACGGCAAAGGCTTCTTCTATTTCCTGTTTAAAGCCGAAGGGTTGCCATTTGTCCCTGGCAAAATCAACATCGTCCTGGTAACCCTTTCCCTGAATCGGCCACATTTGCAGCTTCGCCGGATCGGAAAGGGCGTTGGCGTATTGCTTGTCGCGCGTGCGCACTGCTTCCTGGTATTCGTCGCGGTATTGCAGGTATTTTTCATAATGCGGCGTTGCATTTCCTTCGCTGTCCATGATCACCGCGGTTGCTTTTTGAATGGCTTTTTTGATGTCATCGTTCAGCTCCAGGTCGGGTGCAATGCCGTTCGCGCCATTGATGATAGCGTACCAGGTGTCATTCAGCTTGCTGGTACCGGGGGCTACCCTGTAGGTATCGCCCAACACCAGCTTGGAATCGGTGAGCATAAAGGTTTGCAGGAAAGCCTGCATGCTGGCGCCGATGTTTGCACTCATAAACTGCATATCATCCAGCTGCTGGCTGGCAGATACCGCGCTTACGGTGGTGGTATCCTGCCCTTAGGTGGTGGCTGCGCTGTCGTTTTTCGGCTTGGAATCAAGTATCTGTTTCAGGTTGGAGCCGGTGGGCGTCCACGGGTTTTTAAAATCCTCTTCCGGGATGGGAAGACCGATAGGCCGGAAAGAAACAAAATAGCCTTCGGGCATTTTCTTTGTGTTCGGATCCACTCCGACTGCTTTGTACTTGAGGTCACTCAGCATTTTTAATACGTCTGCCATGGTTGTAGATTTTTGATGTTGTTGATGATTGGCTTCAGGTCGAAAATAACCTGGCAATACAGGCGGTAACAACAGAACTCTGCGGAGGGATGGAAAAACTCTGTGAAGGAGATCAGGCAATACGGGAAGGCAGGTAAACGTGGATCAGCAGCTGTTCGTTTTCATAAGAAATATCCAGGCTGCTGTTCAGCTTTTGGAGAAAATCCCTGATTAAAAAAAGTCCCAGGCCGTTTGGGCCGCTGTCTGCAAGTCCGCGCTGCAGGCGGTCTTTCAGCTGTGCATAGTGAGCGGCGTCGGTCTGATTTATGGTGCAGATCAGGCCTTTTTCGGCCTGCCGGGCGCTTAAAACGACCGGTGCGTTTTCCCTGCTGTGCTGTATGGCATTCGAGAGCAGGTTTTCATCTGTAATAAGTGTGAGGGCGTCGGGTATTTCGGGTATGAACCTGATGCCATTGTGTTCGGCCAGCGGCTGGTACAATTCCTGCAGTTCGGCAAAAAGATCGTTTAGGGAAACGGTTACCGGCTGAATAACAAACCGGTCCATCTGACTTTTGCTCCATACCAGGATATCTTCCAGTGTATTGAGCAGGGGAATAACCTGCCGGCTTGCTTCCGGGGCCATTTCAGGCGTGGATGGGGTGGATTGAAGCTCTTGCAGCTTCAGCCGCGCATACCGGTAGGCGAAAACGGCAAACAGGGCCAGAACAGCGGCGATAAGCGCCGAAATAACAAAGTTCCGTTCTGGTTCCGGGCTTCGCTGTCGGCTAATGTGCTTGCACCTAGTTGGCTGTTATTTTGGTTTAGCATCGCTGTTAACCGGAAATACAATTTGTCGTGACGCTTACGCCCGGTATACAAAGCCGTTATAACGCCGATGAGTAAGTGCTTTTTAGTGAACCACCGGTACGGTGCCCGAACCTGGAAGGTCATGCAGGCCCGGGCGGCGCAAAGGTGACCCGGCTATCGGAGGCAAAACAACTCTTTACGACTG
>JASGFZ010000176.1:0-6668 GCA_047605345.1 Flavihumibacter sp.
CTTTTACGAAAAGGATGGCGGGAATAGAAGTAATGCCATAATTGGTTGATAATTCCGGGTTGTTATCCACATTCACTTTGCCGATCTTCACTTTACCGTCGTATTCTTTCGACAGCTCTTCAATCACCGGGCCGATCGCACGGCAGGGTCCGCACCATTCTGCCCAGAAATCAATAACACTCAGTTTGTCTGAAGCCAGTACTTCTGTCTGGAAGTTGGCATCGGTGAATTCTAAAGCCATATTTGTTTTTTTAGATTGATACTAATAAGAACGCAAAAATAAAGCCCTTGTTCGAATTATTCCATTGTTGGCAGTGCACAGCAGTGAATAACCTTAATGGGTGTCAATTTTAACATCTAGTTCAGGCCTTTCTGCCAACCAGGCAGTCAGCTCATCATTTACCTCAATACCGGTTTCAATACTGTATAAACTGCTGGTTTTGCCCAGTTTAATACGAATACCCGTCTTGCCCGGGAAGGTCCGGAAATTCCGCGCCAGGAAATCGATCAGGTCGCTGGTCACATATTGCGGCTCGAGCGACAAGGTTAGCTGGCGCGAGAGACTGCTTTTAATGGTTTCGAGCAGGCTGATACGCTCTACCTTGAACTCGTATTGCTCGCTGTTGAAGCGGGATTTGAAACTGCCCGAGAGAAACAGGTTTTTTCCCTTATCGAGGTATTCTTTGAAGCGCATATAATCTTCACCCCAGAGCATAAATTCCGTTTTACCCGTATAATCTTCGAGTGTGAGTACCCCGAAATTCCGTCCCGTGCGTGTAATACGGTGCTGCCCGTCGATCACCAGCCCAGCCAGCCGGAACGATCTTCCTGCTGCGGCTGCGGGGTTTTCCTTGATCTCGTTGAATTCGGCAAGCGGCATAATACCATAGTGTTTCATCTCAAAGCGAAAATGATCCAGCGGATGCCCGCTCAAAAAGATGCCCGTTACGTCTTTTTCTTTCTCCAGCCGGTCGGTGAGCGACCAGGGTTCGCAGGCGGGTATCTTCGGAGTAGGTATATCCAGCACAGCCGGCAGATCGCCGAAAAGGGTATTGGTGGTACCCTGGCTCTGCGCCTGGTACACGTTCCCGTATTTGATCACTTTTTCCAGCCCGGTGGTATTATCGCCCGGCGGCATAAAGAAATATTGTGCGCGGTGCAACTCGCTGAAGCAATCAAAAGCGCCGGCGCTGGCCAGGCATTCCAGCGTCTTTTTGTTGACCGTGCGCTGGTTCACCCTTTTCATCAAATCGAAAATGGTTTTATACGCGCCGTCGTGGTTTCGCTCTTTGATAATGCTGTCCACCGCCGCTTCGCCCACGCCTTTGAGGCCGCCGAGCCCGAAGCGGATAGCCCCTCCTTTGTTCACCGCAAAGCCCTGCTGCGATTCGTTGATATCAGGCCCCAGTACTTCCAGCCCCATCCGTTTACACTCTTCCATAAAGAAAGTGATCTTTTCGATGCTGCCGGCGTTGTTGAGCACCGCGGCCATGTATTCGGAGGGATAGTGCGCTTTGAGATAAGCAGTCTGGTAAGCCACAAACGCATAACAGGTGCTGTGCGATTTGTTGAACGCGTACTGCGCAAAGGCCTCCCAGTCGGTCCAGATCTTTTCCAGTTTGTCGGCGGGATGTCCTTTTTCGGAAGCGCCTTTTATAAACTGGGTTTTCATTTTGTCAAGCACCGATTTCTGCTTTTTCCCCATGGCCTTGCGCAGCACGTCGGCGTCGCCTTTGGAAAAGCCGGCGAGCTTCTGCGCCAGCAGCATCACCTGTTCCTGGTACACCGTGATGCCATAAGATTCTTCGAGGTATTCGGCCATCTCGGGCAAGTCGTAGCTGATCGCCTCGCGTCCATGCTTCCGGTCAATGAAGTTGGGAATATAGGCGATGGGGCCGGGGCGGTACAGGGCGTTCATGGCGATAAGGTCGGCGAACTGGTCGGGCCGCAGCTCGCGCAGGTATTTCTGCATCCCGGGACTTTCAAACTGGAATGTACCGATGGTATCGCCGCGCTGGTAGAGCTGGAAAGTTTTTTCATCGTCGAGCGGGATATTGTCTATTTCAATATCCACGCCGTGATTGGCTTTGATCATCTCCAGGGCATTCCTGATGATGGTGAGGGTTTTCAACCCCAGGAAGTCCATCTTGATAACACCGGCTTCTTCAATGATGCTGCCTTCGATTTGCGTTACCAGTAATTCAGAGTCTTTCGCCGTGCACACCGGGATGATATTCATGAGGTCGTCGGGCGCAATGATGATGCCCGCAGCATGCAGGCCGGTATTGCGCACCGATCCTTCCAAACGTTCGGCTTCGTGCAGTACCTGCGCCTTTATATCCGTGCCGTTGTATATTTCGCGCAGCTTGCGTACCGTCTCCAGGTCTTCGGGACCAAGCTGTTCCTTGCTCTCAAGCGATTTCTCGCCGTCTTTATCGGTGAGCGGCGCTTTGAGCACCCGTCTCAGTTCAATGCCGGGCTTTTCCGGAACCATCTTTGCCAAAGCATTCGATTCTGCCAGCGGCAGGTCAAGCACCCGCGCCACGTCTTTAATGCTCATTTTGGCCGCCATGGTACCATAGGTAACGATCTGCGCCACCTGGTTCTTGCCGTATTTGGATACCACATAATCAATCACGCGCTGCCGGCCGTCGTCATCGAAATCGGTGTCGATATCGGGCATGCTCTTGCGGTCGGGATTGAGAAACCGTTCGAACAGCAGGTTGTATTTGATCGGGTCGATATTCGTAATGCCGATGCAATAGGCTACCACGCTGCCCGCAGCCGATCCGCGGCCGGGGCCCACGAACACACCCATGTCGCGCCCTGCGCGGATGAAATCGCTCACGATCAGGAAGTACCCGGCAAAGCCCATCGTTTTGATCGTGAAAAGCTCAAAGTCGATCCGCTCCTGGATATCGGGTGTCATTTCCGCATATCGCTCGCGCGCGCCTTCACTGGTAAGGTGTTTGAGGTATTCCCACTGGTTCAGGTTGCTGTCGTTGTGCACCTGGAATTCGGCGGGAATGGGGAAAGCGGGGAGGAGGATGTCTTTTTTCAGGTTCAGCAGCTCCACGCGCTCCACGATCATATTGGTGTTGGAGATCGATTCGGGGATGTCGCTGAAGAGCCGGCTCATCTCTTCGGTCGATTTGAAATAGAACTGGTCGTTCGGGAATTTGAAACGGCGGTTGCGCACCTGGGTATCATCGTTGACGAAATCGTCGAAGCCGGGGGTGCTTTGTTTTTCGCCGGTGTTGATGCAAAGCAGGATATCGTGCGCATTGGCATCGTCCTGGTCGGTATAGTGACTATCGTTCGTGGCGATCACCGGAACGCCGTACTTTTTAGAGAAGCGCAGCAGCACTTCGTTGATCTTTTCCTGTTCGGGAATCTTATGCCGCTGCAGCTCGATGAAATAGTCTTCGCCGAAAATATCCAGCCACCATTTGAATTCTTTTTCGGCCGCTTCTTCGCTTTCGTGCAAAATGGTTTGCGGCACATAGGCGCCGATGCAGCAACTGGTGGCGATCAGTCCCTCGTGGTATTTTTCGATCAGCTCCTTGTCGATGCGCGGGTACTTGCTGTAGAGCCCCTCGGTGAAACCGAGCGAAGTCAGTTTGATCAGGTTCTGGTAACCGGTGGCATTTTTGGCGAGCAGTACCTGGTGATAGCGTTCGTCTTTCTGTTCTTTGGTAAAACTCTTGCGATGGCGGTCGGACACCACATAAAACTCGCAGCCTACCACCGGCTTCACCAGCGGCTTGCCGTCTTCGCCCTTGTGCTTATAGGCTTCCGATACGAATTCGAAAGCGCCGAACATATTGCCGTGATCGGTGATGGCGATCGCGGGCATATTATTTTTAACAGCTTTTTTATATAACGACTGAATGGAGGCCGCTCCGTCGAGCAGGGAGTACTGGGTATGGCAGTGTAAATGTGAAAAACCGGACATACTGCAAGTAACAAATTTCCGGGATGCGGGTTCACGATGTGGAATGCTTAGTTTTGCACAATTGGTCAGCAAATAAAATTGTTTTGAGTAGAATTTTTGGAGTGATCGGATTGACCCTGCTGCTGGCCGCCTGCGGCAGTACGCGTACAGCGACGGGGCCGGGGGCAACGGTAAAAAGAACGGTGACGCATACTCCGACCCGTTCCGGATCGGTCAGTATGGCGCCGGGCGGCGATCCTGAAGGCGGACCAGGATATAACGGTGCGCCCAACACCGGCCGGCTGAGCGGCCCGAAATATGCCGGCAACGGCGCTTATGCGAATATCGAGAACAGCACGGCCCTGCAATTCAAGTATGCCGTTCTCATGAACCAGAATGTGGAAGACCTCTGGAATACCGAGTTGCTGCAATTCATCGACGACTGGTACGGCACCCGTTACCGTTTTGGCGGCAATTCGCGCGATGGGATCGACTGTTCGGCTTTTACCTGCCAGCTGTCGTCGGCCATGTTCAATAAGACCCTGCCCCGCACTTCGCGCGAGCAGTATGACCGCTGCCAGCACATCCCCAACAGCCAGCTGCAAACAGGCGACCTTGTTTTTTTTAAGAACCACGGCGGCGTATCGCATGTGGGGGTGTACCTGCTGAATAACAAGTTTGTGCATGCTTCCACCAGTGCCGGTGTCACCATCAGCGACCTGAACGAGGAATACTACCGGAAAAGGTATATGGGCGCCGGGCGTTTTTAGCCCCCGCTGAACAGGATTTTAATCCTGTTTTTTGGTGGTTACGTAGAAATTTTTGTCGACCGTTACCTCGGTGGCCGGTGATTTCAGCGCCTGCCATTCTTCGGTGGGCGTCAGCCAAACATCCTTCCCGTCTATTTTCACCTTCACCGGTATGTTGAAGCCGGGCACCACATTGCGCCAGCGGTACGAGATCATGCCGCTGCCGGCCCTGTACTGGAATTCGGGGATTTTCACCGTGTTGAGGTATTGTTCATACAGCGGTGTGAGGTCGCGACCCACGGCCTTGTTCATATAGGCTTCCACATCCGATGCATTGACGGTGCTGTGGTAAAAAGTCCGGTTGAGACCGCGCAGCATCTGGCGGAATTTTTCATCGTCTTTCAGCAGCTGCCGTATATAATGGATCATATTGGCGGCTTTGGGATACATATCGCCGCTGCCTTCTTTGTTTACGCCATACAGACCGATAACGGGAATATCGTTTTTGACGCCCTGGCGCACGCCCACAATGTATTCCATGGCCGCGTCGTAGCCGTCCTGGCATTCGGTAAACAGTGTTTCGCTGTAATTCGTAAAGCCTTCGTGCACCCACATATCGGCGATATCACGTGAGGTGATGCTGTTGCCGAACCATTCGTGACCGCTTTCGTGTACGATGATGAAATCCCATTTGAGTCCCCAGCCGGTTCCGCTCAGGTCGCGGCCCAGGTAGCCGTTTTTGAATTTATTGCCATAGGCCACGGCGCTCTGGTGCTCCATGCCGAGATGGGGCGCCTGCACCAGCTTATAGCCGTCTTCGTAAAAAGGATAGGGGCCGAACCAGTGCTCAAAGCATTGCAACATAAGCCTGGCCTGGATGAATTGTTGTTTTGCCGCTTCGAGGTCTTCGGTAAGCACCCAGAACTGCAGGTCGAGCTTGCCTTTTTCGCCCGCATAGGTTTCGTTCCAGCTGCTGTATTTGCCGATATATGGAACGATATCATAGTTATTGATGGGATTTTTCACTTCCCAGAGGAACTCTGTTTTATTGCCGGCAACGTCTTTTTTGGCAATCAGGCGGCCATTGCCCACGGCCACCAGGTCGCGCGGTGCGGTGATGCGCAGCGAGGCGCCGTTATCGGGCTCATCGCTCTGGTGGTCTTTACAGGGATACCATACGCTGGCGCCCAGTCCCTGGCAGGCAACGGTCATCCAGGGGTTACCGGCGCGGTCTTTGGTCCAGATCCAGCCCCCGTCCCACGGTGCACGAACCGCTTCGCGCGGCTTACCCGAAAAAGCCAGTTTGATCACCTGCTGGCTGCCCACGGGCAATTTACCGGTAACGGCCAGGTGCCAGGCATTGCCTTCGCGGGTGATGGCGATATTATGGCCGTTCAGGGTTGCTTTGGTCAGGTTCATCGGTTCCTGCAGGTCGATCTGCATGGTGCCTGCTTCGGCAACCACTTTAAAGCCCAGGTCCACTTCGCCGGCGATGGTTTTCGATGCGTAATCGGGGGTTACGCTGATATCATAGCGAAGCACATCCCACCAGGTGCGTTCGGCATTGAGGCTGCCCCGCAGGGTATCCTGCCGCGTAAGCTCTTCTCTTTTTGAAAGCGGCTGGGCCTGCAGGGCGAAATGGGTGGCGAGCAGGCAAATAATCAACGGGAATGATCTCCTGAAATTGGTAAGTTGCATGCGGTAAATATAAGTGCTTTACGAGCTTTCCGTTACATGAAGAATTGCCGGCGACTGATCATTTTTTGCGGTTTAACTTTTTGGTTGTTTTCCTGCGGATCCCGCCAGAACGATGCGGGGTTTTTCCGGTACAACGAAAGTTCGGGCGTACCCACGCTTGATCCTGCCTTTGCCAAGAGCCAGGCGGTGATGTGGACGGCCCACCAGCTGTTCAATACTCTGGTGGAAGTGAACGACCGCCTGGAGATCGCCCCCTCGCTGGCCACCCGCTGGGCCATCAGTGATGA
>JASGFZ010000177.1:0-6643 GCA_047605345.1 Flavihumibacter sp.
TTCAGCTCCAGCAGCTGGGTCTGGTAAGCCACTGTATAGGGCTGTGAAATGGTTTGACCTACTGCAATAGGGAATGCTTTGTCTTCGTACGCCTTTTCGTCAAAGGCCGAATCGAGGAAGAAGTGCCGGGGAATACGATTGATCGCATCCAGCACCCGCTCGTCGCTGATTCCTTTTGATTGCAGCAGGTCAACCAGTTTTTTTCTCAATCCTTTGTGCCGGTAACTGTCTTCGTAAGTCCTCATACCGGCCGCAAAATAATCTAAAGCTGCATATCGG
Source organism: Flavihumibacter sp. (assembly GCA_047605345.1). Classification (GTDB taxonomy): domain Bacteria; phylum Bacteroidota; class Bacteroidia; order Chitinophagales; family Chitinophagaceae; genus Flavihumibacter. The sequence goes on from JASGFZ010000177.1 coordinate 280, forward strand.
CAATGATGCCTTTGATCCTTGCGTCTAATACAGCGCTTTCGGCGTCGAACGATTTGGCATCGGCCAGGGTGGTGTTCACGCTGAAATAGAATTTTATTTTCGGCTCGGTGCCGCTGGGGCGGGCCGATATTTTGCTGTCGTCTTCAAGCACAAACTGCAGCACATTGCTTTTCGGCAGGTCGATGGTCCACTCCTCGCCTGTTTGCAGGTTCCTGCCTTTGCGCAGCTCATAATCGAGCAGCATTACCACGGCCGATCCGTTGATCGTTTTGGGTGGGTTGCTTCGATAGCCTTCCATCATGGCGGCGATCTGCTGCTGGCCGTCCATACCTTTTTTGGTGATGGAGATCAGGTGCTCTTTGTAGAAGCCGTATTGCACGTAGAGGTCGATCAGCTTCTGGTACAGCGAGCGGCCCTTGTCTTTTTCATACGCCGCCATCTCGCAGAGTATCGCTACGGCGCTTACGGCGTCTTTATCGCGAATCTGGGAACCGATCATCAGTCCGTAGCTTTCTTCACCGCCTACCACATAATTCTCTTTGCCTTCTTTTTCTTTGATCAGCTCGGCGATCCATTTAAAACCGGTGAGCACATTGTAGCAGTTGATATCGTTCTGCCGGGCGATTTCGTCGATCAGCTCGGTGGTAACAATGGTTTTTACCACCATATCATTGGGTGCCGCCAGTCCTTTTGCTTTACGGGCTTCGATCATATAGTTAAAGGCCAGCACGGCGGTTTGGTTGCCGTTCATGAGCAGCCAGTTGCCCTTGTCGTCTTTAACGCCGATGCCTACCCGATCTGCATCGGGGTCGGTACCCAGTAAGATATCGGCATCCAGCGATTTGGCCAGCTTCAGGCCATAGGCCATGGCGTCGGCTTCTTCGGGGTTGGGATAGTTGACGGTGGGGAAATTGCCGTCGGGTTTCGATTGCTCTTCAACGATATGCACATTGGTGAAGCCGAAGCTTTCCAGCACTTTCGGCACCAGCATGATGCCTGTGCCGTGAATGGGTGTGTACACGATCCTGAGGTCTTTCTGCCGGGCGATCACATCGGGGTATACGCTGAGGCTTTTCACCATATCGATGAACTTGTCGTCTACTTCCTTGCCCACCAGGGTGATATTCGATTCGCCGCCCGACCATTTTACTTCGTCTACCGACGATATTTTTTCCACTTCGGCAATTACGTTCTTATCGTGCGGTGGCACCAGTTGCCCGCCGTCGTTCCAATAGGCTTTGTAGCCGTTGTATTCTTTGGGGTTGTGCGAAGCGGTGCATACCACGCCGCCCTGGCAATCGAAATGGCGGATGGTGAAGCTCAGCTCGGGGGTTGGCCGCAGCGATTCAAAGAGGTACACTTTGATGCCGTTGGCCGCAAATACATTGGCTGTTGTTTCGGCGAAGAAGCGGCTGTTGTTCCGGCTGTCGTGTGCGATGGCCACTTTGATCTCGGTGCCGGGATAAGTGGCTTTCAGGTAATTTGAAAACCCCTGGGTGGCCATGCCAACCGTGTACTTATTCATCCGGTTCGATCCCACACCCATGATGCCCCGCAGGCCGCCGGTGCCGAATTCGAGGTTGCGGTAAAAGGAGTCGGTTAGTTCGGTCGGATTTTTATCCGCCAGTTCTTTGATGGCTGTTTTGGTTTCGTTATCATAATGGCCGTTCAGCCATTGGTCAACTTTTGCCTGAATGCTTGCATCCATAATATTCAGTTTTATATAGGCGTTGAAGATATGTATTTTTGATCACGTGAAACCCCTTTGCTTTCTTACCGTTTTCCTGCTGACGACCGCTGCCGTGCGCGCGCAGGATTCGACCTCGGCAAAAAAATGGGTGGTGGCCGGCGCCCATGCGGGTGTGTGGGCAGGTACTTTTATCGCGCTGAACAAGGCATGGTATGCCGACTATCCCCGCAGCGCTTTTCATTTCTTTAACGACGGCGCCGAATGGAACCAGATGGACAAGGCGGGTCATGCCTGGACGGCCTACCAGCTGTCGCGCGTATCGGCCGCTACCTGGAAATGGGCCGGGCTGACGCCCCGCAAAGCAGCCTGGGTGGGCGCCGCCAGCGCAGTTGCCTTCCAGAGTATTATCGAGATACAGGATGGCTTTTCAGCCGAATGGGGATTTAGCTGGTGGGACATGACCGCCAATGCAGGTGGCGCTGCCGCCTACCTGGCGCAGGAACTGGCCTGGCAGGAGCAAAGGATTCATATCAAACTGGGCTATTGGCCCCATAACTATCCATCGGGATTGGAAGGCAGGCGTGATGAATTGTTCGGCTGGAGCGCACCCGGTCGGGTGCTTAAAGATTATAACAGCCAGACATACTGGATCAGCGGCAATGTCCGGTCGTTTTTCCCCCGTTCGGCGTGGCCGCGATGGCTGATGTTGTCGCTCGGCTATGGAAGTGATGTGATGCTGGGTGGTCGCACTAACCAGTGGCAGAACAAGCAGGGACAGACCATCGACCGGAGCGATCTGCCCAGGGTGCGCCGTTATTATCTTTCGGTAGATGTTGACCTAACGCAGATACCTACCCGAAACAGGGCAGTCAAGACCCTTTTCTTTCTTTTCAATGCAGTGAAAATACCTGCCCCGGCATTGGAGTTGAATGCGGCAGATGGCGTTCGTGCGCACTGGCTGCATCCCTGATCAGATCATATAGGCGCCGGTGATGCGGTCGCCCGATACTTCCACATAAATATGTTCCTGCAGGGTGGTGGCCAGGCTGATGCCAACATAATCGGCCTTCACGGGAAACGCTTTATGGGTGCGTTCGATCAATGTCAGCAATTGTATGCGGCGCGGGTGGCTGTTCAGGAAGGGTTTCAGCGCATAGAGACTGGTTTTGCCGCTGTTCACCACATCGTCCACCAGCAAAATGACCCGGTTGTTGAAGTCGGTTTCGCCGCTGATGGTTACCGGCCCCGGGTTGCGTTTATCGAGCGTCAGCTCTATGATTTCCGACTCCAGGCCGGCAATATTCCTGATCAAACGGGCAAGTATATGCGCCATTACCACCCCGTTGTCGCGAACACCTGCCAGGATGATCCTGTCGGTTGTTCCGCCCAGCGCTTCGGCGATTTCGTAAGCCATCCGCTCCATTTTCACTGCGGCCGCCGCTTCGTCGAGTATATATTTCTTTTCGGTATCCATGCCTGGTTTTAAGGCCGAAAAATTACAACAAAACCCCGAGCCACCGGGAAATCACTTAATTTAGTTTTTACAAAGCCGCTTATGCAGCTCCTACAACAAATTGCTTTTTTTGTATTGGCATCGGTTGCCATTTACCTGTTTTCGCGCCGGATCCTGCGCATCAGGCGCAATATCCTGCTGGGAAAGGAGGCAGACTATACCGATAACCGGCCGGCGCGCTGGCGGAACCTGCTGCTGCTTGCCTTCGGCCAGAAAAAAATGTTTGCCAACCCGCTGGTGGCGGTGATGCACTTCGTGATCTATGCCGGTTTTATCATCATCAACCTGGAAGTGCTGGAGATCATACTCGACGGGTTGCTGGGAACGCACCGGCTCTTCGCCCGCCCGCTCGGCGGCCTCTACCCTTTCCTGATCAATGCATTTGAATGGTTGGCCCTGGGCGTGATTGCGGCCTGCACCATTTTCCTGGTTCGCCGTAACATACTTAAGATAAAACGTTTTATCAGCCATGATCTCGACGGATGGCCCCGTTCCGACGCCAACTATATATTGTTGTCGGAGATATTCCTGATGAGCCTGTTCCTGCTGATGAATGCCGCCGACCCCGATTTTTCCTTTGCCGTTTCGCAATGGCTCAAGCCCCTGTTTGCCGGCTGGCAGCCGCATGCGCTGCACCTGTTTGAAAGGGTTTGCTGGTGGCTGCATATTGCAGGGATTTTCGCTTTTCTCAATTACCTGCCTTTTTCCAAACACCTGCATATATTACTGGCCTTTCCGAATGCCTGGTATGCGCGGCTGCAGCCGCCGGGCAAGATAACCAATATGCCGGCCATTCAGCAGGAAGTGCTGTATGCCATGCAGCCGGAACTGGCGCCTGCAACAGCCGCACCGCCTGCTTCGTTCGGCGCCAAAGATGTTACCGACCTGAGCTGGCGCAACCTGCTGGATGCATACAGCTGTACCGAATGCGGCCGCTGCTCGGTGGCCTGTCCCGCTACGGCCACCGGTAAAATCCTGTCGCCGCGTAAGATCATGATGTCGACCCGCGACCGCCTGGAAGAGCTGGGCCGTGAGCTGGATGCGGGCCGCAAGGAGGAAGACGCTGCCGCGGGCAAAACCCTGCTTTACCAGTATATCAGCGTGGAAGAACTGCGCGCCTGCACCACCTGCAATGCCTGCGTGCAGGCCTGCCCGGTGAGCATCAGTCCGCTGGAGATCATCCTGGAGCTGCGCCGTTCTCTTATCATGGAAGAAAGCAATGCCCCGCAGGAATGGAATGCGTTGTTCGGTAACGTGGAGAATAATTTTGCGCCCTGGAAATTTTCGCCCGATGATCGCGACGCCTGGGTGCAACCGGCTTCCTGATAATTTTTTTTCACTGCATGCAATGGTTTATTTCTGCTGTTTGTCAACAGAAATAAAAGGCCATGCGAACCGTTACCAAAACCCTGCTTGCCCTGCTGGTTCTGTCGCTCTCAGGCTGCCTGAAAGACCGTACCACCAAAACCTATACCCTGTTCAAGCCCGTTTATGAAAAGAAGGAAACGGTGCTGAAATCGATTAAAAGCGGCAGTGACCAGCCGTTGGAAAAACCGGGCAAGATGTATGTGTACGGTCCTTACCTGCTCGTGAACGAGATCAATGAAGGCGTGCATGTATTTAATATTGCCGACGCCGCAAAGCCGGTGAACCAGGCATTTATCCGTATTCCCGGAAACCTTGATATAGCGGTGCGTGGAAACATACTGTATGCCGATATATACAGCGATATGCTGACGCTTGATATCAGCGATCCGCAAAACGCGAAGCTGCTCAATAACTACCCGAATGTTTTTCCCGAGCGGGTCTACAGCAACGGGTTTATGGCCGACAGTACCCAGTATATTGTTGGCTGGGAGCAGCGCGATACCACGGTAACCATTGATGACACGGCACCCTGCTTTTGGTGCGGACCGATGCCGGGTATGTGGTTAGATTATGCCCAGGTGAACAGCCTCGGCAGTTCCGGTTCGAAGGCGCCGATCGGTGTGGCAGGTTCCATGGCAAGGTTCAGCGTGGTTGATCAGTTCCTTTACCTGGTAAACGACAACAGCCTGCAGGCTTATGATATTTCCGCACCGGCAGCGCCGGCCAAATCGGGTGACCCGTTGTTTATGGGTGCCCAGCTTGAAACGATATATCCTTTCGGTGACAAGCTGTTTATCGGTGCCACCACCGGCATGTTTATATGTGATATCAGTGCATCGGGGCAGCCGGTGCTGGTGGGCCAGGCGGCGCATTTCAGGGTATGTGACCCGGTGATCACCGACGGTAATTTTGCCTATGTTACCCTGCGGTCGTCGGCCGTTTGCGGTACCGTAATAGAAAGCCAGTTGCAGGTGATGGATGTGCGGGATGTCCGGTCGCCTTCATTGCTGAAAAAATTGCCTTTGAGCGATCCGTACGGGTTGGGTAAATGGGACAACCTGTTATGGGTTTGCGACGGAGAGGCGGGCCTGAAGATATTTGACGTAAGTACGCCGGCGGCACCTGTGCTGAAACAGGAATTTAAAAATATCAATCCTTTTGATGTAATCCCGCTGGGCCAGGTGGTAGTGGTGTCGGCGAAGGAAGGCGTTTTCCTGTATGATTGCAGCGATCCGGGTAATATTCATCTGGCCAGCAAAATATAACGCATGGTTCGGATTTTTCTGACAACGCTTGTTTTCTTTGTGCTGGTTCAGTGTGCCTTTGCGCAGTCGCCGTGGCATTACCGGTCTTATACGTACGCCGGCCCGCTTTTGGGCGCCAGGACAGGCTTTCAGGCCAGTTGTATTCACGGTGTGTACCGCGACCGCCAGTTTGTGGGTGTGGGTGCGGGCGTTGATTTTTATCGCCGAACTTCTGTTCCCCTGTTTGTGACGTATAAATTGTTGCTGTTTAAGCAATCGCATTTCTATGGCAACATCAATGCGGGCACGCATTTCCTGTTGGGTGAATCGCGGCAGGCGCCGGGAAATGCTTTGTCGAAGAAGCGGCCGCCCGGTTTTTTCGGAGAAGCGGGGATCGACTGGTTCAGGCCCCTGGGCAAATCGGGTCATGGGCTTTCTGTGGGCGGTTTTTTCTCGTATAAGCAATTCGCGGAAAAATTCAGGACCACCAGTGCACCACCCGGCCCTGTTCGGATGTCGCGGCGGCATAGGCATGTTCGGCGAACTGGA
>JASGFZ010000178.1:0-6631 GCA_047605345.1 Flavihumibacter sp.
CTTGCTGAGGTTGATGCCGCCGTCGGCAATGGCCGACAGTACCCGCGCCAGGCTGCCGCGCGAATGGTCGGTATGAAAATTGACCGATGCTTTGTTGGCGTCTTCCACCGGTTCCGACATACCCGCCGGCTGCAGCACCAGGAAGCGGGTGTAGTTGTTGCGCATGGTATGGATATTCGGCGCAATCACATCCAGGTCGAACAGTTCAGCCGCCAGCCTACTGGCGATGCCGGCGATCGACTTCGATTTTTTCTGGTGGATGTGTTTGGCGCTGAGCGCCGTGTCTTCCGTTTCGATGAGCTTCCAGTTGTACTTCTCCAGGTAGTCCATGCATTGCAGGATGGCCATGGGGTGGGAATGCACTTCGCGGATATCTTCCAGCTGCACGCCGGGGTTCACCAGCAGGTTCTGCCTGATCTGCAGGTACACTTCACCGATCACCTGGAGGTTGCTTTTCTGCAGCAGGTTGTAGTTGGGCAGAATGCTGCCGGCAATGGAATTTTCAATGGCCATCACACCGCCGTCGGCTGCCGCGGGGTTACCGGCAATGCGTACCACGTCGCGGAAATTGGGACAGGGAATCACTTCCACCTGCTTGCCGAAAAACTGTTGCGCCGCCACCTGGTGGAAGCTGCCTTCATAGCCCTGTATGGTTACTCTTGTTGTCATAAAATGCAAGAGTCCCGGCTCTTCGCCGGGACTCTTTATGTTTGATTTATCTGATCTCAATTTGCTGATTCAACACAAAGCATCGCCGGCCTTCTGCCTGTAAAAAAGTAGAAGAAAAAATAAAACCGGGCAAAAGCGTTGCGTGAAATCATGAAGTGAAGGTAGTGAATAGATGAAACGGGCAAAAAAAATTTTACTTACGAATGTTAGTTTAAAGTTAAAGAAAATTAAAAGTAAAAGGGGTCGCTGCGGGTGGGGAGGGCTGACGATGTGGTACGGTTTTTTCTCACCAAGTACGCGGAGGAACGGAGACGGGTTTGAGGTGGCGGCTTGCTGCCGGCCTTCCTGCTGGTTGCTTTAAGGGGGGAAATTACCCCTGAAGACTGTCTCTGTTCCGCTGTGCGCTTTGCGGGAAACACATGGCAAGCGCAGCGACCTATTTTTACTTTTGATTTTTTACTTTTGACTTTAAAATTTTTTTCGCTTATGAAAAGGTTTTCACAGGTTTTCGGCGTGATGGCGGTGTCAGCCATTATTTTGTTTGCTTGTAAGGGTGGCACGAAGCATGAGCAGCCGGCAGATACCGATAACAATACAGGGGCAGCGACTGCTGAAACGGCGTCCGCTGGCAATGCATCTTCGCCGGGATTTGATATAAACAGTGTTCCTGTATCAGGCAAGGATTTGGGGGCTTTTCCCTTCTTTAGTTTTCCCGAGGGATTGGATGCATTAAACAAACCCGTTCAGAAAAAATTCGACAGGGTGTTCTTTCCCATCAACGGCGTGATGACGCCGCTGGAAGGCAGGCTGTGGGTGCCATTGTCGGCATCAAAACCGGCAGTACCGAAGAATGGTCGCTACCCTTTTTTGAGCGGAGTTATGACCAGGCTATTACGGGTGTTGGCGGGGTGAAGATTTCCGATGACATGGTATCAGAGAAGAGATCGACCGCGTCAAAGACCAAATGACCGGGATTGGTGAAGATGGATCGGCCGATTACTGGAACAGCCCGGTTAAGACCTACCTGGTCCGCCGGGCCAATGGCGACGATGTATATATCCAGGTGTCGGGTAATACCGCCGGCGGCACCGTACAGGTACTGCAAAAAGAAGCTTTCAAACAAACCATCACCATGCTGAAAGCCGACGATATAGAAAAAGAGCTTTCCAGCAAAGGCAAGGCGGTGCTGCACATCAATTTTGACACGGATAAAGCAACGCTGAAACCCGACGGGCTGGACGCCGTCAAAGAGATCATTAAAGTATTGCAGGCCGACAACAGCCTGAAGATCGCCATCAACGGCTACACAGATAATGTAGGCGATGCCGCACACAACCAGCAACTTTCCGAGGCGAGGGCTGCCACCGTCAAAAATGAAATCAGCAAAGCCGGTATTGCCGGCGACCGCCTCACCGCCAAGGGCTTCGGTCAATCCGACCCCATCGCCGACAACAATACCGAAGAGGGCAGAATGCAGAACAGGCGGGTAGAGCTGGTGAAGGGGAAGTAGAGATTAAAAGTCAAAAATCAAAAGTCAAAAAGGGGGTCGCTGCGGGTGCGGGCACGCTTCCACCCGTCGGGAATACCCGACGGGAAATCCCGACGGGTGGAAAAAAGTGACAAGCAGTTTTGAATACTACACTTACAGCGGCCCCTTTTTACTTTTGATTTTTGACTTTTGACTTTTATTAAATTACACCATGAAAAATCCAGCTCTCCTCCTCCTCTTCTTCGTTCCGGCTTTTTTCGCCACGGCCCAAACAACGTACAAGCATCCGCCGAAGGCGATGGAAGAAATATTGCTGGCGAAGCCTACGCCGGGCGTCAGTGTAGATGATAAGGGTGAATGGATGTTGCTGATGGATTATAAATTGTATCCGTCGGTGGAAGAGCTGGCGCGGCCGGAACTGCGTATTGCCGGGCTGCGCATCAATCCCGCGAATTTCGGGCCCAGCCGGCAGACTTTCATTACTCAGCTTATCCTGAAAAACATCGCTTCGGGAAAAGAGTTCGCGGTAACCGGACTGCCCTCGCCGCTGGCGGCTGCCAATATCAGCTGGAGTTCCGACAATAAGAAGATCGCGCTGACGCATACCACGGCTTCGAGAATCGATTTGTACATTATCAATGTGAGCACGCAGAAAGCAGGTAAGATCAACCAGACCGCACTGAATATGGCCGTGGGCGATGTGTACTGGTACGATAACAATACGGTTTATTACAACGGCATCGTGCAACCCGCATCGGCCGCACCACAGAAACCGCTGGCGCCCAAAGGACCTACCGTGCAGGAAAACTACGGAAAAGCTTCGCCCCGGCCCACTTTCCAGGACATGATCAAAAACCCCTACGATGAAAGCCTGTTTGATTTTTATGCAACCACACAGCTTATCAGGAACGTAAACGGTGTGGAAACGAAAGTGAATACGCCGGAGCTGATCGCCTCTATCGGGTTTTCGCCCGATAAACGATACGTGCTGAAACAAACAATACAGCGTCCCTTCTCCTACCTTGTTCCCTATTATGATTTTCCGGCGGTGGTAAGCATCACCGATGTGAACGGCAAGGAAATAAAAAAGCTGGCCACCCTGCCTTCGGGCGAAACGGCGCCCAGCGGTAACGACAATGTGCAGCTGGTGCCGCGCGACTTCGGCTGGCGCCACGATGTGCCGGCCACCATTACCTGGTGCGAGGCGCTCGACAGCGGACTGATCAGCAAGCCGGCCGAATACCGCGATGCTGTCTACGCCCTGTCGGCACCGTTTAACGGTGAGCCACAAACGCTTTTCAAAACCAGCATGCGTTATTACGGCACTACCTGGGGCGATGCAACCCATGCCCTGGTTACCGAAGGGCTAACGGGTAAACAAACCGTTCAGACCAGCCTCTTCCAGCCAACCGCCGGCACCCTCGAAAAACTATTTACCCGCCATACCACCGACGCCTACGGCAACCCCGGCGCACCCGTGCTGAAAGCGAATGACTTTGGCGAGCGGGTGCTGCAGCTGAGCGCCGACGGCAATACCCTTTTCTTCAACAATACCGTGGGCAGTTCGCCCAAAGGTGATTTACCCTTTTTGCTGTCGTATAACCTGTCTGCCAAAAAAGCCGACACCCTGTGGCGTTGTCCCGAGGGCTATTTTGAAACCGTGGTTCGCCTGCTGGACCCCACCAAACTTTCTTTCATCAGCCGGCGGGAATCGAAAACCGAGATGCCCAATTACTGGCTGAAAAATCTTCGGTTACGCATTGCCGACAGACAGCTGACCGCTTTCAAAAATCCTTACCCGCAAATGGACGGGGTGACCAAAGAAAAGATCCGGTACAAACGCGCCGACGGCGTTGACCTGACGGGTGATCTTTATCTCCCCAAAGGATACAACAAGGAAAAAGACGGTCCGCTGCCCGTACTGATCTGGGCCTACCCTGCAGAATACAACTCAGCCGCCGATGCCGCACAGGTTCGGGGCAGTGAGCATCGCTTTACCCTGATCACCGGCGCCTCGCCGCTGAGCCTGGTGACCCAGGGCTATGCCGTGCTGAACAATGCCGAAATGCCTATTGTGGCGGTCGACAGTACAAAAAAACCGAACGATAATTTTGTAGACCAGCTGCGCATGAATGCCGAAGCGGCCGTCAACTACCTGTCGGGCCTGGGTGTGGGGGATAAGAACCGGATGGCGGTGGCGGGGCACAGTTATGGCGCCTTCATGACCGCCAACCTGCTGGCGCATACCGACCTGTTCAAGGCAGGTATCGCCCGCAGCGGCGCCTATAACCGGAGCCTCACGCCCTTCGGCTTCCAGAACGAAGACAGAACGTACTGGCAGGCAACGGCGTTGTACAACGAAATGAGTCCTTTCAATTATGCCGATAAGATCAAAACGCCCCTGCTGCTGATCCACGGCGAGGCCGATAACAATACCGGCACTTTCCCCATCCAAAGCGAGCGGCTCTTTAATGCCATCAAGGGCCACGGCGGCACCGTTCGTTTCGTAAGCCTGCCTTTCGAGAGCCACGGCTATGCCGCGCAGGAAAACCTATTGCAGGTGCTGGCTGAGCAGTACGAGTGGCTGGAGCGGTACGTTAAGCCAAGTCAAAAGTAAAAATTCAAAAGTAAAAAAGGGTCGCTGGCGGCGTAGCTTATTTACTATCAGCGGTCTTTTTTCACCCGTCGGGAATACCCGACGGGTGGAGGCAGGCCCGCAACCGCAGCGACCCTTTTTTACTTTTGAATTTTTACTTTTGACTTTTGAATCTGCCCTTCACCACCCTTCCACCGAGGGCGGGCTGCCGTGGCTTGCCCTGGTGAACTGGCGGCCGGGCGTGCCGTAATGGTTGAAGAAGCCGCCGTTGTGCAGAAAGAACTGGCCGTTGCTATCGAGGCCGCCATCGAAATCGAAACGCTGTTTGTTGCGGCCGGTGGCATCTACTGAAAAAGTGGCATCGGTAACGGGTTGCCAGTTGCCTTCTTTGGTGCGGATCCATTGGTTGTTGTAGTTGGCTTTCCGCTCCATCCAGCCGTTGCTGTCGATAAAGTTTTCCAGGAAAGAGTGGAGCTTCGACAGGTACACCGACGTATGCGGCCTTTTCCAGGTGGCGATGAACAGCCAGGCTGCTTTTTCGGGCGCATAAAACCAGCAGGAATACAGGGTATTGCCCTGGCCGTCGGGCCGGCCGCGGGTCAGGAATTTATAGGTAGTGCCCGCCCGCCAATTGTAGACAAGGTACGATTGTCCGCCGGTGCCTTCCCCACCGAACCGCTGTACGATCACCTCCGGACCATGTTCTACCGGATCGGTGGTTCCCTGTCCGCTCTCGGGATCCCATACCGAAAACAATACCCAGCGATCGTTCTCCCGGCTTTGCATGCCGAAATAACCGTGTGCAAAGCCATTGCTCATAAAGAAAGAGCCGGGTTTGTCTTCACCGGGCGGCACGGTTACTTCGTTGTAAAACCATTCGATGTTTTCATTGGCAGGGAGTGTATAATTGAGGTGCACCGAAGGACCACGCCGCGACCAGTAAAAATTCTCCGGGTCGTTGGCGAACTGGCAACCCGCCGCCGCTTCGCCGGCCACCAGGAAGTCGGATACTTCGGCAAACTGGCTGCCCGATCTGGACAATCCTTCGATAACAAATTTTACATAGCCCGTATCGGTTACCCGTGTTTCGCCGAAAAACAGGTCGGTCCAACTGCCCGCCGAAATCTTCCGCTCGAAAACCGCCGACCCGATATGCAGCCTGATCCGGCTGGTACCAACGGGCACGCGCAACCGAAGTCCGCCTTTCAGCATACCTGTTTTAACCACCCGCACAAACCCGATACAGCTGCTGGAAGCGTCGGTCCAGCGTACCAATCCCTTTCCGGTAATACGTGCGCTGTCGGTGCCGCTTATAACAAAAGCATTTCCGGCGAGCGCTATAGTGGTTTCACCCGCAACACCGCGATCGGTCAGTAGATGTGGACCGGCGGCTTTGGCAATGATACCGCCCAGGCACAGCAGCACGGTGCAGGCAGCAAATAAATTTTTTCGCATACCGGTAAAGATATTCAGGATTAAAACGCAGATTTTTAGCCGATGAAAAGATGGTTGGCACCTGTAGCATGGATCATGGCGATATTACCTGTTTACGGACAGGAACCATCTTTCATCTTGAGCGAAACACCATCCATTACCAATTACAGCGATGCCGGCAGCGGCCAGGGCTATTCTTATTTCAGGATGAGGGGCATCGACCAAACGAGGATCAACACCTCGCTGGATGGGGTGCCGATGAATGAACCGGAAGACCAGGGCGCCTATTTCGCCAACCAGTCCGATCTTTTCAGCTCGGTCAGCCGTGTGCAGCTGCAACGCGGGGTGGGTACCAGCCAGAACGGCGTAGCGAGTTATGCGGGCGGGATCTGCCGGTTGACCCACAAATCTACCACAGCAACAAGGCCGGCCTGTACCTTTAC
>JASGFZ010000179.1:0-6609 GCA_047605345.1 Flavihumibacter sp.
GTGCTGGGGGCCGACGGCGTGCAGGCGGGAACCCGTTTCGTGGCCTGTGAAGAGGCCAGCAGCCACGAGGCCTTTAAGCAGGCGGTGCTGGCGGCGGGAGAAGGCGATACCCAGCTGAGCCTAAAAAAGCTGGTGCCTGTACGGCTGCTGAAAAATCCGTTTTATCAATTGGTAGCGCAGGCCGAGGCCAGGGGCGCCGGTACCGAAGAACTCAAAGCATTACTCGGCCGGGCCCGTGCAAAAAAAGGCATGTTTGAAGGTGATATGGACAACGGTGAGCTGGAGATCGGGCAGGTGAGCTGCCTGGTAAAAAATATGCTTCCGGCTGCGGAAATTGTGCGAAATTTCAGAGAAGAATTTACCGGGGCGGTTCAACATCCCTTTATATACTGACAAAGCTTTCTATATGCGATTTCTTCGTGTAAGCATGACCGTTATAGCTGTTTTCGGCGCTGCACTGACGGTGTTTGCCAACCAGGGCGAGCCTGCCCGCAGTAAAAAAGAAGCCGGTGTGCACGGTTATGTGCTCGATGCCAAAACCGGTAAACCGCTGGTGGGGGTAACTGTGTCGGCGCTGTCGGGCAGATCAGTGGTGAAATCGGACGCCACCGACGCTGCCGGCTATTTCCGGATCAGGGAACTGCCCGAAGGAAATATGTCGATCGTTTTTGATAAAAAGGGTTACCGTTTTGTACGAAAGGATGTAGTGAAGCTGAAAGCGGGTGAAATGCTGCAATTGAACGTGCGTACACAACAGGAACTGCTGCCGGAAGACTATGAACACCCGGTTATCAGGCTCATGGAAGGTGTGTTGTGACGCCGGTTTATGGTTGCCGGCGGTCGGCGTGGAGCCCGAGCTGAAGGGTGTGGGCTGTTTTTTTCTCCAATGTAATTGTTATGGTGCTGCATTGTTGTAAGGCCGACGCGAGTGGGCCGGGTAGGTATTTGTACAGGGAATCGGGCAGCAGGGGTGGCCGGAGCTGCGCCAGCAGCAGCGCCGGAGAAGAAGGGCTGGTTGGCATGGGTTTGAAATGGATCGAGCTGACGGTAAGGTTTTCGCTGTCGGCCAATGCTGCTTCTGCAGCAACGAAGGGTGAGGGCGAAAATATATTGTCGCTGCCGATATTGCCGTTGGCCCGCCAGTATTGATAGATACGATCTACGCCGGCGCCCGTCAGCTGCAGCTGGAAAGCGGGTTCTGTAACGGCGTTCGCTGTTTTCTTTTCGATGGGGTTGAAGGCATCGTCGTATTCGTAAGTGATGGCGCTGTCGATGCGGCTTTGAAAGGAGGGCAGGTAAAAATGGTAGCGGCTGATGTTTGCGCCCAGCAGGCTGTCCACACTGAAGTTGATCCAGCGCGAGATGGTTGCCTTTGTTGCTGTATCGAGGCACTGCGTGAGCGCACCGGCAGGCTGTACCCACGAGAGGCTGGCCAACGCATGTGCAGGTAGATCGAAGGATTGTGGCCGGCTGCCGATGCTGTCGCGGGTTTGAATGTAAACAGAAGCGCTGATGCTGGTTTTATCAAATTGCGCCGTACCGCCGGCCTGTTCAAACCAGGGGGTAGCGGCAGCTGTCCATTGCAGGTGGGCCGGCTGATCAAGGTAGGTTTCCACGGCTTCGTGCGACAGGTGCTTTTTCTCCTTCAACAACGCAACAGCCGTTTGTTGCAGCAGGGTTTTATCGTTCAGCCGGCCGTTACCGGCAATGAGCTGGTTGCCGGCCAGGAGGCAATCGATCCCCAGTTTTTCCGAGTGATAAATGGTTCCCGACACCTCGAACCCGAGCGCTTTTAATTGCAGCGGCGCGATGCCTGGTTTTTTCAGATCGAATACTGCATACCAGGCATTCAGCGGCTGGTCTTTCGGATGAAAGAGAAAAGCATAATCGGGCAGCTTCACCAGGTCGCTGAAGCTGCTGTCTTTGCTGCGCGCCGGCCAGGAGATATGCCAGCGTGCAGGTGTTTGCAGGTATTCCCACAGCAATGTATTGCGGATGCGGTGTATATCGATCACCAGTACCTGGTCGGCACCGGCGGCTACTTTTTTTTCATCGTAGCTGGTATGGAACAGGAAAAAGCCGGCCGCTGCGCAAACAGCGGCCAGCACGGAAAGCATTATCCAGGCTCTTTTTCTCAATTGGCTGCGGGTTGTTTCCGGACGTCGTCTGTATCCAGCTCAATACCATCTACCTCGATGGTATGCTTTTCTTCGTCATAGATTTTCGCAATGGTATCGATCAGGTTGAAGAAAAACGCCAGGCTGTTGCTGTGGTTGCCCTTCACCGCCATATAGCCGTTGCTGTGAACGATGCCGTCTTTGTAAAAACTGTTCATTTCCATATCGCCCAGGTTATCGCGCAGGTAGTCTTTGATCTTCGCAGCCGACCCTGTATTAAGCTCCCGGCTGAGCTGGCTGATCAGCTTGCCGCTGTTCAGCTTCATGGTATAGTTGTTCTTAAAGATCTTTTTACGCAGGTCTTTGGGATGCCGGATCACTTCCTGTTTCAGCGTCAGGTCAAGCATGGGCTTCGACGTGGTGAATACCAGCCGGTCGCCCTTCACAACCAGGTAAAGATGATTGATCAGGTCTTTATCTGCATCGAAACCCCACTCGTAATAACCATTGTGCTCGAAGTATTTGAAATCCTCACTGCTGTTTTTGCCGTACCGCGCGGGCAGCCGCAGCAGCTTTTCAACAAATGCGGGATTGCGCGTTTCGAACACCATGCTGAAATCGGGCGACATTTCATCCTTCGTCTTTTTTACTTCCTGCTGGTTGAAGTCGTCGTCGTATTCGTAGGTGCTGTAGGTTACTTTTTTCGTGCCGATGCCATGCAGCGCAAAAACGAAATTGCCTGGTATGAGGTCGGCAAGGGCTTTTTCGTCGATCACCAGTTCGATCAGGTCTACAATAACATCGGCTGCCTCTTTTGTATTGGACAGCGTGCTGCCGTTGCCCAGGTAGTTGCGCATCATGTTATAATAATAGTGGCTGGCTGCTTCGGTGTTGAGCGAACCCGACAGGTAAGCAATATCATCGGGACGGATATAGCTGGCGATCGATTTTTTCTGCCTGCTTTTGTACATCGCTTTGGTCCACTTCGCCATTTCGGCATCTTCGGTAAACAGGTTGTGCGCCACCCGAACACGGTCTTTTTCGAAATATACGTTACCGCCCATGATAAAACCGGTAAGCTTTTTCGGCAGGGCAGGCAGCGGCGAGACGGTATAGCGGTAGAGCTGGCCCAGCGATAGCGGCCATATGCTGCCGAACAACTGGTCATAGTTCACGAAATACGAGATGTCCGCCTGTGCATCGGTCACCTTTGTATAACGGCTGGTGCCTGCAATAGACGGACTGTTATTGCTGAAGGCGCTGTTCACCAGGCTGTCTGCCACGGCTGCCTGCCGCACCTGCAGGATGGAATCCTTCTCCCGGTACCATTGGGCTTGTTTGCTGGCATCCAGGCTGTCGAGGTAGTGGTTGTAGCTGTTTTCTGCTTCGCTGTCTGCAGCCGGCGGATCGATATCGGGCGGATAAGGCATCGCTTCGCTTATCTCTTCGTCGATAACAATTTTCTTTTTGCTGACCGGCTTTTTGTTCTTCGGCTTTGTGCCGGTTTTTTTACCCGCAACTTTCTTTTTTCCTTTTGCCGTGGTTTTCTTTTTTACCGGCGCCTGTTTGTGGGTGCTGGGTTTTTTAGCGGCGGATCTTTTACCGGTGGTTCGTTTAACTGTTACCGGTTTGCGAACGGCTTCCGTTCTTTCTGCATCCAATGCCACGCTGTCGACCGCCACTTCGTCCAGGGCCTGCAAAGGCGGGTAAATGGTGTAGCCGCCCGATAGCGTGGTGTCGGCAACAGCTGTATCGGTTGTAACATCTTCGGTGCCCGGATAATAATAGTCGGCCGGCTTTTTCTGGTCGGCATATACCAGCACCGCCAGTTGCTCCGACCAGCCGAGATAGGTATTGGAGCCCAGGTGGGTGAAACTGAAAGCGCCTGTTTGGGTTGTCGTCAATTCTTTGCTCAGCGATTTGGATACCGTTTGCAGGAACTGTTGCCTGTTTTTCAGCGGCAGCAGGGTCACGAAACCTGTGGCGCTGTCGCCTGCAACCAGGTATTGCCAGCTGTCTTTGCTGAAATCGATGCCGGTGTTTTCGAGCGACGACAGGCTGTCGAGCCCGATCAGCTTGAATACATTCTCTTTCATGAACCCGTACGCGTCGATCTTTGTCAGCGGCAGCTGACGGGTCAGGTTATTGCCCGAATATTTGATCACCAGCGAGGCATTCGCGGGTACGGGTGGCAGAACAGGTTGTCCGAAACCGGTTAAAAACACACAGGCGGCGATGAGCGAACAGCAGATTTTTTTCATTCGTCTACTTTGTGAGCGTAATGGTATTGGCGATGGAAGCGGTTCCGGTAACGATGGGTAAAATATTTTCCCGTACCATCACCGCTTTTTTGTCGGCGGCAATTTTGCCCGCAACATGCGAGCTGGCTGAAATGGGATGCTCGAAACGCATGATGCCGGTATAAACGGCATTATCGAAGATTTCTTTGTCGGCCGCTTTCATCTTGTCGTATTCTGTTTTCAGCGAAAAATTGTTCAGGCGGTAAAAGGTACCCGCGGCGGTATCGTATTTATAATTGTCCTGCACCTCTTCCGGTTTGGCCTTTTGTTTCACGGCTATTTTGCGGATGGCCTGGTTGAGGTTTTCGACTTTGTCGAATGAACAGCTGACGCTGGCGATGAAATTGTCGAGGTCGAGCTGGCTGCTCACCTGGCTGATCCCGGCGCAGCTGCGGAGGGTTGCCGTTATTTCGTTCAGTTTGGCAGTAATGTCGTTGTGCGAGGGAACCGGCCGGCCGTTGATCGTTTTCATCTGTAGGATGGAAGCGATCCGGGTTTTGCTGCGGCTCATGTTCACGGTAAACCGGAAGCTGCCGCTGCCATTGCCATGCAGGTCGAGCCTTTCCACTACTTCAAAACAACCTGTCAGCAATATGCCGACACCAATAAGCAGCAGGTGAGCAGGAAAATACGGTCGTTTCATGTGCCCTATATCGAACGATGTTTAAACTTTGTTGTATAGCAGGCACAAAAATAAGCCGATATGGCCCCAAAACCCGGACGGATAAAAAAATCTCCCTTTACCAGCCGGCGCTGCCGGGGCTGATAAAGGGAGAACAGACAAGCGTTGCCGGGCCTTTAGTCGGTGATCAGCCCGCTTTGCAGGTTCCAGTTTCCCCGGCGGTTGCTGATGCGGGTATTTTCTTTCGGGAAATAGGGGCTGTATTTTTTACTGATTTCGGCAGGCTGTTCTTTGCCATCGATGTACAGGATGCCCTTGCGGCATTCTATTTCGTAGTTTTCGGCGTCGTTAATGAGGCCGGCTGCCCTGAGTTCGCTGATCATGGTTTTATAACCTTCCATTTGTTTTTCGGCCTTGTCCATGCCCTGCACCGCCTTGTCGAGGCTTTTGCGCAGGTTAACCCGCTGGTTGGCCAGCAGGCGGCGCGCATGCTGCTGTTGCCGGGCGATACTGGCCGATTGGTTTTTCAGCTGCTCTTTCAATTCCTGCCGCAGTTGATCCATATCTGCCTTCAGGTCTTCTTTGTTGAGCACCGACATTTTGTTGCGTGCATCCAGCAGGGCATTGTGGGCAGCTTCCATGGCGGCATCAGTGTCGATATGCCTGAATTCTTTTTTCAGCTGCGCGGCCGAATTTTTGAGCTGTTTTTCCAGTATATCGAACTGGAGCTGTTGCTGCAGGTGCTGCCTTTCCAGGTTGCCCATCTGCCTGTTCAACCCCGACAGTGATTGCTGCAATTCCCTTTCGATGCCGTCTGTGTGGAGGCGTTCAAGCGTGCTTTCCATTTCTGCCTGAACGCGATCCCAGTCTTTCCCGGTCAGTTCATGTCGAAGTTTTTCCCTGGCTTCGCGGATCTGGCTGAGGTGGTCGTCGAGGCTGCGGCGGGGCGTGGTGTCGGCAACTGCCGTTCTTTGCCGGTAATGTTCGTTGCGTACGCCGGCGCCGTGTACAAATGGATCCAGCCAGCTGATAGAAACAAGGGCGATACCGATCAGGGGCAGGCAGATCAACAGCCTGCGTTTGGTTTGGTGGGTGGTGGACATGGCTACAAGATTTACGAATGATTTCGTAATAAATATACGATCGGTTTCGTAATTGAGGCGGTTGCCGCCCGGTTTTAACCAACTTTAACAATTACCCGTCGGGTCGCACCTGACGGGTGCCACCCGACGGGTGCGACCCGACGGGTGGTTAAACGGCTGAATTTGCCCGAAAATCGATGATTGGAGACAGGTGATCGAAGAAAGTTCAGCCAAGGAGGGATGTTTTACATCTTTGTATCAGCAAACGAGTTGATCCGATATCCACCGAAAGCCGCCCATCAGCAGACCGTCCGAATCCTTTGAAAACGCAGAAATCAGCAACGATCCAACCCTTCAAAAACCGCCTCCCCTGATCCCAATCCTGTAGAAAGCCGCATCCGAAAATCCTGAACAACCGCCGCATCCTCTATCCTGTCAGAAAAAGCCTTTATCAGCAGATCATCCAATTCCCCTGAAACCGCCTTTAT
>JASGFZ010000180.1:0-6551 GCA_047605345.1 Flavihumibacter sp.
AATTACTTTCTGCATTTGAAGCTTGGAACGGCCAGCAGCATTATAAGCATCCTTTTTGCGGTATCCGGGTTTATAGGTTTCTTTAAAGTTTTCAATTTTTTTTTATTGCCGCGAACCGTCACGATACCAGCGCTGCTGATGATCATGCTAAGCGACAGTTTTTACAGCAGCTTTATTTTTTACCAGGGAGGCGAAATATTATCGTTCGGCGTATTTCCCTGGTTTCTGCTATATATATTGAAAATAGAACGGCCAACGACCGTCAACCTCGTCTTGACCGGCGTTTTCTTTACCGTCTGTTTCGTTGCCAAGATCACGCTTTGCCTCTACTGCGCACTGGTCATTTTATTTAAAGCGGTGGAACCACCGGTGGCTGCCGGTATAAGAGGCCGCAAATTAAACATACGTGATTTTCGGTTTTTCCTGTTTTTTATACCTGTGGTGATCGCCAGCGCTCTTATACTTCAGGGTTTCCTGCTGAAGGGCCTGCATATACCATTTTTCAACGGCTTTCATTTTGGTCCGGAAGACATTATTATTCCCGCCACCGCTCCTTTTCTTAGCCTGCTTTCGTTACAGACTGTATTTCTGCGGATTGACCGGCTGGGAACACATTTTTTCCCGTTCATTTATCAGCAGCGGGTCTATCTTTTACTCTGCATTTTTTCAGCAGCGGGTTTCGTTCTCCTGTTATTAGCTTACAGCAAGCTGCTTCCGGGCAGGTTCAAACTGTTGTTAACGATCCTTCTGACGGGTATCTTCAGCTACTTTGCCTTAGCATACATAATGGAAACGGGCATTGATCAAAGTGCCAGGCACTATAAACTCGCGGGATACCTGCTTACACCGGCTCTTGTAATCGCACTGCAAAAAGTATCCCGCTTTTCACTTCCGCTGGTGCTCGGATTCTTTTTTATACTCAGCACCGGTGATTATATATATACAAAACGCAAGTGGACCGCCGGCAGGTATGTCAACATTAACAACTTTTACCGGAATCACGATAACCTTGAATGGGTTGACCGGCTACCTGAAACCGTGTACCGGCAATTGATTGCCCTCGACAAAACCACGCCCGTTTCCATCAACGGAAAACCGGTTGTATTTTTTGTAGAGGCAACCCCTGACATTTCGATCGACCTAAACCACCTCACCGTTTTCGATCTGGGGCGGCAAGGACAACCAATGCAATCTTATGCAGGCAACGGGGCTGTGGTTTACCTGGTTGTTTCGCGAAAAACAGCCCTTACAAATAATTTTTTACAGCAACTCCTCCCCGACTATTCCGGTTTTACTGTTTTTGCAGAAAAAGACGACTATCTATTTATCCGTACTACTGCGCCTTAACTGCCTCCATCTGCCCGCTATGACCAGTTGTACTGCCTGGGATACCTGTCAGCGCCAGCACAAAAGGATCCAGTCCTGTTTTCTTCCGCATGAATCAGAGCAAATGCCTTTTCTTCCTGTTCGCAATACTTTTTCTTCGAATGATCTCCTGCACGGGCACCCCCTCTACCTTGCTCTCCAGCCAGGAAATAACGTCGAGGTAAGAGAAGGTGCGGGTTTCGCGGGGATCATTCTCGTAAGGTTTTATCTTATGGAGCAGTTCAACAAAAGAAAGCTTGATCGCTGCCGCCGATTTGCCGAATGCATGCCGCAGGAAAGTGAACATTTCCTCCTCCACGATGCTCAGGCTGCCCATCTTTGCCATGAAACGATACACCGATTTCACGAGGTATTCCAGCAGATCGAAATTGCCCAGCTCATAGTGGGCGATAAGGTGCAGCAGCCTGGCATAACACTGCAGGTCGGTACGCAGGTCGGCCTTGCGGTTGATGATCTTCTGCAGGTAATCGATCGCCCGCTCGTTGTCGCCGCTGCCGAAATACAGGCAGGCGATCTTGTAATAAAATACGAGGATGCGATGGCGGTCGATCTGCAGCCAGTATTCTTCCATTTTTTCTTCCAGCGCCGGAATAATAACCAGCCCGTCTGTAAACCGGCCCTCCAGGAAATACTGGTTGATGCGCGCCAGCTGCCCGTACACAAAAGCCTGCACCCGGTTGTTATCATTCATCTGCACGATATCCATCTTCTCCACCTCATCAAACAAGGCAAGTGTTTTTTGAAAACCCTCTTCGTTTTTCAGGTCGAAATGCGCGCTCAGCAAATTGTGCAGCCCCTTGATATATTGCAGGGTTTCGACCCTGACCATTTCCGGGTATTTCCGGAACAGGTCAACCCATTTGGCCGTGTAGCGGTAATACATCAGGAAATCCTGCCTGATAAACGCATACCAGGTATAGCTCATATTGACGTACAGCCGCTCATAAAACCCTTCTTTCTCCCCCAGGTCTTTCGGCATGTGCTTTTCAAAGAGCGCCACCAGCTCGGCCTCATCGTCGCGGTTGCGCGCATGCCCCGAACGGATATACCAGTTGTACAGCAACAGCGACAGGTTGGAAAGGTCATTGATGCGGTTGATCCGGCGGCTGATCTCTTCCGACTCGGCCACCAGGGTCTCCGCCCGGTTTTCTTCCGAACGGGTAATATGCAGGGCCTCGATCTTTTTTTCGAAAAAAATAGCCTGCATCAGGAAACTCGACTGGTTATGGGCCCGGGCCATTTCCTTGAGCTTGTCGAGTATTTTCAGGCTCTGGAGATAAAGCCCCTTATTGTACAGTATCCGCGCAAAGCCCATTTGCTCATGTAATTGAATTTCAATCGATTGATCGTCGCGCAAGAGCCGCAGGCTGCTCAATATCTGCTTGTAAAGATGGGCTTTGAGGTTGCTGAGCTGCTGCTTTTTGATACCCGGGGTTTTCCTGAGCAGCACCCCCTCGTCGTATTCGCTCATTTTATCGAGCGCATCAAATAACTCAATGACTTTCAGGCTTTCAGCCGATGAATTCCGCGTGGCATACAGCTTAAAATTGCGTTTTTCCGACTTTTCCAGGGTTTTAACCAACTGGAACACCGTATCTACTGAGCGGTTGGGCATCGTAATTACTATCGTTTAAAATCCTTACCTGTACTGGGTTTCAGCAAATTTACCCCAATTTCACCGGTGTAATTTCCGGCAGATTTTGATTTTACAGGCCCTTTGCCGAATGGTAATTTCGACAGGCAGGTAACTGACTTTCACAAACATACCACACAGTTATGGATCAAAAGATTTTCATTTTTGACACAACCCTCCGCGATGGCGAGCAGGTTCCCGGTTGCAAACTGAACAAAAAGGAAAAGATCGAGCTGGCCCTCGAACTGGAAGCCCTGGGTGTAGACATCCTGGAAGCCGGCTTTCCGATCTCCTCTCCCGGCGATTTCGAGGCGGTACACGAGATCGCGCAGTTGCTGAAGCATACCGTGGTATGTGGCCTGAGCCGTGCTGTGCAGAAAGACATTGAAGTGGCTGCAGAAGCGCTGAAACCAGCCGCCCGCCGGCGCATCCATACCGGCATCGGTACCAGCGATTTTCACATCAAATCCAAATTTAATTCCAACCGGGAAGAGATTCTCCAACGGGCCGTACAGGCCGTTACATGGGCCCGTAACTTCACCGACGATGTGGAATTTTACGCAGAAGACGCCGGCCGCACCGAAAACGAATACCTCGCCCGCGTGGTGGAAGCGGTGATCGCCGCCGGCGCCACCACCGTGAACATTCCCGATACCACCGGCTATTGCCTGCCGCATCAATATGGCGAAAAAATCGCCTTCCTTATTAATAATGTGCAAAATGTGGATAAGGCGGTGCTCAGCTGCCATTGCCACAACGACCTGGGACTGGCCACGGCCAATTCCATTGCCGGCATTATCAGCGGCGCCCGCCAGATCGAGTGTACGATCAACGGCCTGGGCGAGCGCGCGGGCAATACCTCGCTTGAAGAAGTGGTGATGGTGATCAAACAGCACCAGCAAACCCTTGGTTTTTATACGGATATCAACGCCAAGCAGCTGAACCCGATCAGCCGCAAAGTGGCCGATACCATGCGCATGCCCGTGCAGCCGAATAAGGCCATTGTAGGCGCCAATGCCTTCTCGCATTCATCAGGCATTCACCAGGACGGCTTCCTGAAAGACACTACGACCTACGAAATCATTGCGCCCGAAGAAGTAGGCGCGGATAGCTCTAAAATTGTACTGACAGCCCGCAGCGGCCGCAGCGCACTCGCCTACCGCTTCCAGAAACTGGGCTACAGTTTCACGCGCAACGATGTGGATACCCTCTATGCACAGTTCCTCAACGTGGCCGACGCCAAGAAAGAAGTGGGCGACGAAGACCTGCACACACTGGCAAAGCCCAACAGGAAAAGGCAGTAACCGCCTGATCATGAACGGAATCCGGACCATAGCAAAGCAAATCGCATTCGCTGGCGCAACCGCCAGGTGCTGGGCCCGTTTGTTTCAATCTTGAGAGCAGGTTTGATCACCGGCGATCCGGGATCAGGTAAAACCCTGCTGACCAAAGCCTTACCAAAGAGCTTTTTCATGAAGGAACCCTGGTTTACCGAAACGGGAAGCCGCATCGCCGCGCATCCAGCGGGTGGAACAGCATTATCATTTCAACAGCCGTTCGAACGTCAATAATTTCTATTACCAGCAGCGGTTCAACAGCATCGACAGCGACGATGCCGCCAGCATTCGCGAAGAACTGGAAAAGAGCGGCTGCAAACCTGAACAATGGCTTCCCCTGCTGCGCCTGTTCTCGATGGAACAGCACCTGGATGCACCGCTGCTGCATTTGTCGAGCGGTGAACACAAACGCTTTCAGCTGATCCGCGCTTTTTTACAGGAGCCCGATATCATGATACTGGACGAGCCATTCACGGGCATGGATACCCGAAGCCGTGAGCTGCTCAGCCAGCTCATCGAAAAGAAAGCGGCAGATGGCATGCAGTTTATCCTGATCTGCGACCCCGCACAGGCGCCTGCCTGCTTTAATAAAACCCTGCACATCGAAGGCCGTTATCATATTCCCGACAACGGGCGCATTGAACTGCCCGAAAACCTGCAGCCGGTAAACACCAGTTATCAATACCTGGTGCAAATGAAAGACGCCAGTATCCGGTACAACGACCGGGTATTGTTTGCTGCCATCAACTGGACCATCCGTCCCGGTGAAGCCTGGTGGCTCAAGGGCGTGAACGGCTCGGGCAAGTCGACCCTGATCAGCCTGATCAACGGCGACAACCCCAAGGCCTATGCGAACAACCTGGTATTGTTCGACCGCGCGCGCGGTACCGGCGAAACCATCTGGGATATTAAAAGGAATATCGGTTATGTGTCACCCGAGCTGCAATGGTATTTCGATCGCAACAGCACCGTATTCCAGGCTGTAGCCTCGGGCTCTTTGATACTATCGGCCTCTTCAGAACCCTGACGGCGCAGCAGGAGCAAACCGTTCGCCAGTGGCTGCATGTTTTCACCTCACCACCGATGCCGAACAGCCGATCTGGCAACTGTCTACCAGCCAGCAACGCATGGCGCTCCTGGCCCGGGCCATGGTGAAGAACCCTGTATTGCTGATTCTCGACGAGCCCTGCCAGGGATTGTCTGACCGCCAGCAGAAAGCATTCACCGCTGCCGTCAACCGGCTTTGCGAAGACCCGGCCCGCAGCCTCATTTACGTAACCCATTACGAAACCGAACTGCCTCATTGCATCCAGCACAGGCTGGAACTGCAAAACGGGCAAGCCACCACCTCATCCTATCAACCCGCAAAAGCCATCAGCGCCTGACCCATGGAAAAAAAGATCAGTGTAATATTCGGAGACGGTATCGGACCGGAAGTGACCAAGCAAAGCATCAAGGTGCTGGATGCCATCGCCCGTGTATATAACCATCGTTTTCGTTACCAGTACCTCAGCATGGGTGCGGAGGCCATTCATAAAACCGGCGATCCCCTGCCCGAAGCCACCATCGAAGCCTGCCTGGCTTCAGATGCCACCCTGGTAGGCGCGGTAGGTCATCCGCGCTTTGATAACAACCCCCTTACCACGGTTCGCCCCGAGCAGGGCCTCCTGCGCTTGCGCAAGGCCATGGGACTGTACGCCAATATCCGTCCTGTAAAATCCTATTCGTCGCTGGCCCATTTATCGGCCTTAAAACCGGCCCAGCTCGAAGGGGTGGACATCATGATCATCCGCGAGCTCACGGGCGGTATTTATTTCGGTGCCAAAACATTGTCTGAAGCCGGCGATCGCGCCACAGACGAATGCGTGTACAACCGTTCGGAAATTGAACGGGTGGCGCACCTCGCTTTCCAGTATGCCCGGCAGCGCCGCGGCAAGCTCACGCTGATCGACAAAGCGAATGTGCTGGAAACGTCGAGGCTCTGGCGAAAAACAGTACAGGAGATAGCTACACAATACCGCGAGGTGCTGGTGGACTATATGTTTGTAGACAATGCAGCCACCAAGCTGATCCTGCAGCCGCGCCAGTTTGACGTGATACTCATAGAGAATATGTTCGGTGATATCCTGAGCGCAGAGGCCAGTGTGTTCGGCGGCTCGATCGGCATGCTGCCCTCGGCCGCGATCGGTAATGAG
>JASGFZ010000181.1:0-6539 GCA_047605345.1 Flavihumibacter sp.
GTGGAAAAGGAATGGAAGAAGCTGTACGACGGGGGCCCTTTCCAATACCGTTTTTACGACGAAACGGTGAAACAATTCTATACGTCGGAAGAAAAAACACAGACGCTGGCAGCGGCGGCCACTTCCATTGCCATCCTGATCAGCTGCCTGGGTTTATTCGGGCTGGCAACACTCACCGCCTTCCAGCGAACCAAAGAAATAGGCATACGCAAAGTGTTGGGCGCCACAGTTCCGGGCATCGTCAAACTGTTATCAAAAGAATTCCTGTTGCTGGTATTTCTATCGGTTGTTGTGGCCACCCCCATTGCCTGGTGGCTGATGAACAAATGGCTGGCCGACTATGCCTACCGGATCAACATCCAGTGGTGGATCTTCCTCGTGGCGGCGTTGCTGGCCGGCATGATCGCCCTGCTGACCATAAGCTACCAGGCCATTAAAGCCGCGTTGGCCAACCCGGTAAAAAGCCTGCGTACGGAGTAACAGGTCCCCACCCGTCGGGCATTCCCGACGGGTGGGCGGTTTCCGGATACTACAAAACCGTAATTTATTACATATCTGGCTGTATGTGGTACAAAATAGCCTAATTTTACAGCAGATCAGTAATATATTACGGATATGAATGCACAAGAGGTTGGCGATATCATTAAAAGAAGACGTGAATCACTGCATCTGCGGCAGGAAGACCTGGCTGAGTTAAGTAATGTAGCAACGAAAACACTTCATCTTATTGAACAAGGCAGCGGTAACCCGTCTTTTGAAACATTGAAGAAAGTAGCCGATGTATTAGGACTGGAACTGAACCTTACCATCAAAATGCTTAACTGATGGCCAGGGCGAATGTTTATAACAATGGAATCCTGGCCGGATGCCTGGAAAAAAAGACAAGTCCGACAACCTATCTGTTTACCTATTCCGATGCATACTTTGCAAACCGCGATCTGCCTGCCATTAGCCTGAGTTTCCCCAAAACAAAAAAGGAATATGAGGCGAATGAACTATTTCCTTTCTTCTATGGAATGCTGGCAGAAGGCATAAACAAGGAAATACAATGCCGATTGCTCAGGATTGACGAAGACGACGACTTTACCAGGCTCCTAAAAACTGCGGGAGAAGATACCATCGGGGCTATTACCGTGAAAGAAACAGCGGAAGAAGCATGAAATGTTACGGATGCTATAAAGAAAATATCGACAGCTACTGCAGCAGTTGCCGGAAAAAACTTTTCGACGGAAAGAAGCTAAGTCATGTGCTATCATTTGATGCGCCAAAAGCAGGCAATCTCCATGCGTTCCAGGAAAAAACAAAAAGCCTCTCTATCTCAGGGGTACAATTAAAGTACTCATTGAAACTGGAAAAGAAACAGCTACTGCTAACAGAAAACGGTGGCCGGTATATACTAAAGCCCATCCCCCCCTCTACGCTGATTGCCATGCAGCACCAGGCCCCGGAAAATGAACACCTGACCATGCAGATAGCAAGCCAACTGTTTAAAATACCAGTCGCTGAAAATGCACTGATCTGTTTTAAAGATGGCACACCCGCCTATATCACCCGGCGATTTGATATACGGCCTGATGGAAGCAACTATTTACAGGAAGATTTTGCTCAAATAAGCGGCAAGACTAAAAAAAAGGATGGAGCGCATTATAAGTATGAAGCCACTTATGAAGACATGGGCAATCTCATAAAAGAAAAAGTGCCGGCTGCAGCGCCGGTGCTGGAGGCTTTTTTCCGGGTGGTGCTGTTTAATTATATTTTCTCCAACGGAGATGCGCACTTAAAAAACTTTTCATTAATCCAGTCGGCATTCGGCGATTACACTTTGTCTAAAGCGTATGACCTTATGTGTACGGTATTACATACACCCAACGAAACCGATACAGCGCTCGATTTATACAAAGGTGATATAGAAAGCGGGTTTTATCAGCGATATGGCTATTTCGGCAGGCCGGATTTTGAAGAACTGGCTTCCCGACTTGGTTTAATGCCATCCAGGGCTAAAAAAATGATCGACGCCCTTTTAGGAAGGCAGGATGAAGTTTTTGCGATCATACGCCATTCCTTTCTTAATGAGGCCGGTAAAGAAAAGTATGCTACTTATTACAGGGATAAAATAAACCGGTTCAAACAAAGCTGACATTGGTTTGCCCGAAGGAGCTCCCCACCCGTCGGGAATTCCCGACGGGTGGGGATACCGCCCTTATTCGGCCCGCAGGCTTTTTACCGGGTTGGCCAGCGCGGCCCTGAGCGATTGGTAGCCGACGGTAAGAATGGCAATAAGCAATACCAGTGCACCGGCAAACAGGAATATCCATCCGCTAAGGGAAGTTCTGTATTCATAATTTTGCAGCCACCTGCCCATAAACCACCAGGCAATGGGAATTGACACCACTATGGAAATGAGCACCAGTTTAACGGCATCGGCCGACAACAGCGTAGCAATATTGACCGAAGAAGCACCCAGCACTTTGCGTATGCCTATTTCTTTCACCCGGCTTTCGGCCATATAAGCAGCCAGCCCGAACAAACCCAGGCAGGAAATAAATACAGCCAGCGCCGCAAAAATATTGGCGATCAGCTTTACGGTTTGCTCGCTCCTGAATTTGTCGGCATAAGCATCGTCGGCAAAACGGTATTCGAACGGATAATCGGCGATATAGTTCTTAAACACCGCCTGCACCTTGTCAATGCATTCTCCGCCGGACGATGCGGATTCAGCTTATAATGAATGGCCCTGTACCAACCGTATTTCGGACCCATCACAATCATCGGTTTTACATTCTGATACGGGGAGCCAATAAGAAAATCTTTGATGATCCCCACCACATGGTAAATTTCTTCATCGCCCCGCTTCACGATTTGTCCCGAGGGCTCATTGATTTTCATTACCGCCGCCGCCGTTTCGTTCAAAAGGATGGCGTTGCTGTCGGCGGGATAGCTATAGATATCGATATCCCTTCCCGCAACAAGCTTTGTTCCCAGTGTTTTGACAAAATCGGCATCGGTGCTGAATGCATCGAATACCTTGCGGCTGTCGTCCGGCCCGCTGCCCGGCCATTGATACCCACATATTGCTGGTCCAGTCGGCGCTTATGGGCACCAGCGAACGGGTAACCGCTGTTACCGCCCCACTGTTCAGCAGGTCGTGCTTTAAAGCACTGTAATGTTTACCGGTTTCGTCGGTAATCGGAGAAAACACCAATTGGCCTTTGTCAAACCCGGTGTCTCTTTCTTCGGCATATCTTATTTGTTTTCGAATGATCAGGGTCGATATAATAAGCGTAACGGCAAAAGTGAACTGAAGCACCACCAGCGCTTTTCTGGGTGTTATGCGTTTTCCGCTGAACCGGAATCCGCCTTTCAATACAACGGCTGCATTGAAAGAAGAAAGGAAAAACGCCGGATAGCTTCCGGCCAGAAGGCCCGTTATTAAAACAAAAGCAATCCAAGTCAGCCAAAATGCCGGCAGGTGATACGACAGGCTGAAATCAGTATGCAGCAGCCGGTTATACCAGGGAAGGGAAAAATGAGCCAATGCAATGGCAATAAGCCCGGCGATGAATGCCAACACAACGCTTTCGGCAATAAACTGTACGATCAGTGAGTTTCTGTTTGCGCCGATCACTTTTCTGACACCCACTTCCCGCGCTCTTTTCTCACTGCGCGCCGTACTGAGGTTGGTGAAATTAATACAGGCGATCACAATGATCAGCGCTGCAATCCATCCAAACAATTTAACCCGCTCAATTTGTCCGCCGACCATTTGCCCGTTTTCAGACTTATCGTATAAATGCCAGCGTTTCGCCGGGTATAGAAAATTCGTTAACCCCGCTTCCTGGTCCTCCTTGTCGAGGTGATTAAAAGCAACATATTTGATCTTTTCATTAACAGCGTCGGCATTGGCGCCTTTCTTCAGCAATACATAGGTCCTTACATTGAAGGCAGTCCAGCTTTCGCTTCTGCCATATAACTTATCGGCATAGGCCGAGGGAAGCACATACTCGAAGCGGAACCGGGTATTGGAAGGCAATTTCCGCAACACCGCAGAAACGATGAACTGGCCGGCCGTATCCGTATCTACCCGCACTGATTTACCTACCACATCTGTGGTGCCGAACAGCTTCAACGCAAGACCTTCCGTCAACACGATGTGATTCATCTCCTGTAATACCGACGACCCCTTCACTACCGGAAAATCAAACATGGAAATAAAGCCGGGATCGGCGAATACACCGGTGGATTTGATATGCTTTTCGTTTACGGTAACGAGCGACTCACTCTCAAACACCCGAACGGCCTCTTCAATATCTGCGTAATGAGCTTTGAGTGCGGAAGCCAGCGGGTCGGGCGTGCCCGACCAGGCAGATGCTTTCCCTTTACCGGCTTCGCGGGAGAATGCCTGGTACAGTCGATCGGTATGCGTGTAGATCCGGTCAAAGGTCAATTCGTTCTGAATCCACAGCATTATCAGCATGGCGGCAGCCATGCCGATGGCAAGCCCTGAAATATTGATAATCGAAAAAGAGCGGTTCCTGACCAGGTTGCGCCAGGCGGTTATCATGTATTTTTTGAACATGTGGGGGCGGTTGTTGGCTGAGAAAATTGTTCGTTGCAGCAACCAATGATTGTGCCATTAGAAAACAACCTGTCAGTCAATCAATTGACCATTTTACATAAACACATACTGTACGTTTCCGTACACCAGGTGTTCGTTTAAGCCACCAGCCACGATCTTCTTCAGATGCATGGTGCAGCCAACTGCGCCGGAAATCAGCCCTTCAAAAACGCCCGCAGCATGTCTTGCAATATCCCGCCGTTCTTATAGTAAGCGATCTCTATGGCCGAATCGAGCCGCGAGCGCAACTGGAAATTCAGCACGCTGCCATCGTCCTTTTTCGCCTCCACCGCCAGCACTTTGTTCGGCGCCGGTGCGTCGGCTATACCACCGATGGTAAACGCTTCATAGCCGGTGAGCCCCAGGCTATCCGCATTTTCGCCCGGCATATATTCAAGTGGGATCACACCCATGCCTACGAGGTTGCTGCGGTGGATTCGTTCATAACTTTCGGCAATGACCGCTTTAACGCCCAGCAGGTTGGTGCCTTTCGCCGCCCAGTCGCGCGAGGAGCCGCTGCCATATTCTTTTCCCGCCAGCACAATTAACGGTGTTTGCGACTGCGCATACTGCATCGCCGCATCAAACACGGTCATGACGCTTCCCGTGGGTATATGGGTGGTAAAGCCGCCTTCTTTGGGCGACAGCTGGTTTTTGATGCGCACATTCGCGAAAGTGCCGCGCACCATCACTTCTTCATTGCCACGCCGCGATCCGTAAGAATTGAACAACCGGGGATCAATGCCGCGATCGGTCAAATATTTTCCCGCCGCCGTATCGGCCTTGAACGAGCCTGCCGGTGAAATATGGTCGGTGGTCACCGAATCGCCGAGTTTCAGCAATACCCTCGCCTCCGCGATATCGGCCATGGGCGGCGGGTTGTCAGGCAGGTCTTTAAAGAATGAGGCTTCGCGGATATACGTGCTGTCGTTGCTCCAGTGATAGCTTTGTCCCTGCGGCGCTTCCAGTTCCTGCCACTGCGCGTCGCCATCGAAGATCACGCCATAGGCTTTCTCAAAATCGGATGTGCTCAATGCCAGGTTCATGGCATCGTTGATCTCCTGCTGGGTTGGCCATATATCGCGCAGGAAAACCGGTTCACCGTTCGGATCATAACCAAGGGGATCGGTAGTCAGGTTGATATCGATCCTTCCCACGATCGCATAAGCCACCACCAGCATGGGCGAGGCCAGGAAATTCATTTTGACCTGCGGATGCACCCGCGCTTCGAAATTCCGGTTGCCCGATAACACCGAGGCCACCACCAGTTTTCCCTTATCCACCGCTTCTGCAATATGCGGCGGCAGCGGGCCGCTGTTACCGATACAACTTGTACATCCATAACCCACCGTATGAAAACGCAGCGCCTCCAGGTCGGTCATCAGGCCGGCCCGTTCCAGGTAGCTGGTCACTACTTTCGAACCCGGCGCCAGGCTGGTCTTTACCCAGGGCTTGGTGGTCAGTCCGCGGGAGATGGCCTTGCGCGCCACCAGCCCCGCTCCCAGCATCACGCTGGGATTGGAAGTATTCGTACAGCTCGTAATGGCCGCGATCACAATCGATCCGTCGCTCAATACATATTCCTGGTTACGCAACCTGATCCGTACCGATTGCAGGCTGTCTACCTCCACCGCCACCTCATCATTGTATGGCTGCACTTCATAAGTGAACGTAGTGCCTGAACCGCCTTCCGACAACCAGGCGCTGTCG
The DNA here is from genome assembly GCA_047605345.1 of Flavihumibacter sp. Classification (GTDB taxonomy): domain Bacteria; phylum Bacteroidota; class Bacteroidia; order Chitinophagales; family Chitinophagaceae; genus Flavihumibacter. Next base: position 6,326 of record JASGFZ010000181.1, read on the forward strand.
CGGCGCTTACCTTCGGGTGTGTATACCCGTTGGTACTCCTTGCCGAGCAACTCGCTGAAACGCTCATGCACGTCTTTCACGAGTATGCGGTCCTGCGGACGCTTGGGACCCGCCAGCGCCGGCTGTATGGTGCAGCAGTCGAGTCGCAGCACATCAGTGAAGGTGATCTTTTCACTTCCTGTACGCCACAGCATGTTTTCCTTGCAATAGTCTT
>JASGFZ010000182.1:0-6537 GCA_047605345.1 Flavihumibacter sp.
TTGAAAATCTGCAACACGATTTCCCGCAAACCATTTCCGCGCAAAAATCACTGCGGACTCTTTGGTAGCCGAAATTTCGGGCATTAAAAACGGACAGGAGCACAAACCGGTTATTCCAATGACGAAAAAAATAAAAGCAGGCCCGTGGGCCTGCTTTCCGACAGCCTTAACCAACTTATTTTTTTATATCGTAGCGATCCAGCATCATCACTTTGTTCCAGGCAGCTGCAAAATCCTTTACAAACTTCTCTTTCGCATCTGCCGCCGCATATACTTCGGCGAGGGCACGAAGCTCTGCATTGGATCCGAATACGAGATCGGCGCGGGTGGCCGTCCACCGTACCTCGCCGCTGTTGCGGTCAGCACCCTGGTACAATTCTTTCGTTTGATCGGTCGCTTTCCAGGCGGTACGCATATCCAGCAGGTTCACGAAGAAATCATTGCTCAATACACCGGGACGCGTGGTAAAAACGCCGTGTTTCGATCCGTCGAAATTCGTATCCAGTACCCGCATACCACCCAGCAACACCGTCATTTCAGGCGCAGTCAGCGTTAGCAGTTGCGCTTTATCGATCAGCAACGCTTCTGTGGGAACGGTCGACACCCGTTTGCGGTAGTTACGGAAGCCATCGGCAGCCGGTTCCATGCATTCGAACGAGGCAACATCGGTTTGTTCTGCAGATGCATCCATACGCCCGGGCGTAAACGGCACCCTGAGCTCAACACCGGCCTCTTTGGCAGCTTTTTCAACAGCCGCCACGCCGGCCAGTACGATCAGATCGGCCAGGGAAATCTTTTTGCCGTCGGGCAAAACAGTATTTGTTTCTTCCTGGATACGGGCAAGCGTACCCAACACTTTTTCCAGTTGCACCGGCCTGTTCACTTCCCAGAATTTCTGCGGCGAGAGACGAACACGCGCGCCATTGGCACCGCCGCGCTTGTCGGACCCCCTGAAAGTAGACGCAGAAGCCCAGGCTGTAGACACCAGCTCCGATACGGTCAACCCCGAAGCAAGTATATTCGCTTTGATGGCTTCAATATCATTGTCGCTTACCAGCGGATGGTTTACGGCCGGGATCGGATCCTGCCAGATCAGTTCCTCGGCTGGTACTTCCGGACCGAGATAACGCGATTTGGGACCCATATCGCGGTGCGTGAGCTTGAACCAGGCGCGCGCAAATGCATCGGCGAACTGATCGGGGTTCTCAAGAAAACGGCGCGATATCTTTTCATATACCGGGTCGAAACGGAGCGACAGATCGGTTGTGAGCATGGTCGGCTTGTGAAACTTACCGGCTACAAATGCATCGGGAATGATCTCATCATTTGTTTTGGCTACCCATTGGTGCGCGCCTGCAGGGCTCTTGCTGAGCTCCCACTCGTATTTGAAGAGGTTCTCGAAAAAGTTATTGCTCCATTGGGTAGGCGTGGTTGTCCAGGTCACTTCCAGTCCACTGGTGATCGCATCCTGTCCCTTACCGGTTCCAAAGCCGCTGGACCAGCCCAGTCCCTGCTGTTCGAGTCCGGCTGCTTCCGGTTCGGCCCCTACATTATCGGCAGTCGGCGCCGTGGGTCTTCCCAATGTATGTCCGCCGGCGATCAACGCCACCGTTTCCTCATCGTCCATTGCCATGCGTCCAAAGTCTCACGGATATCCCTAGCCGCTTTTACGGGATCGGGATTACCTGCGGGGCCTTCGGGGTTTACATAGATCAACCCCATTTCAATAGCACCCAGCGGGTTATCGAAATTGCCGGATTCATTGCGCCGGTCGCCCAGCCATTTATCCTGCGTACCCCAATCGACATCTATTTGCGGCTCCCATACATCTGCACGGCCGCCGGCGAAACCAAATGTTTTAAAACCCATCGATTCCAACGCCACATTGCCGGCCAGCACCAGGAGATCGGCCCAGGAAAGCTTCCGGCCGTATTTCTGTTTAACCGGCCATAGCAGGCGGCGCGCTTTGTCGAGGCTCACGTTATCTGGCCAGCTGTTCAGCGGCGCAAAGCGTTGCTGTCCGGCACCGGCACCACCCCGGCCGTCGCCAATACGGTATGTACCGGCGCTGTGCCAGGCCATGCGAACGAACAGGCCGCCATAGTGACCAAAGTCGGCCGGCCACCAGTCCTGCGAATCGGTCATTACCGCATGCAGGTCTTTTTTAACAGCAGCCAGGTCGAGCGACTCAAATTCGGCTGCATAGTCAAACCCTTCGTCCATCGGATCAGACAAAGCCGATTGCTGGCGCAGGATGTTGAGATTAAGCTGGTTCGGCCACCATTGCTGGTTGGTTTTACCGCCACCGCCGAAAACTTCTTTTTTGGCTGAACCGTTGTGAAACGGGCATTTGCTGATATCTCCTTCCTTGTTTTCCATTGTTGATTAGTTTTGTCTGAACCGGTGTGATTATTTAGTTAACCAAACAAATTTGTGACAAACTGATCAATCAATCAAATTGATTAATATTATATTACCATAGATAAAATCTATGTTATGAAACAAACGGATGTCCGGCTGCGGCCGGTGACCATTTCCGATGCCGACGAGCTGGCAAACCTGGCCAACAACCGGAAAATATTCGATAATGTGCGGGATATGATACCGCACCCCTATGCCATGCACGATGCTATCTGGTTCATTGATGCCTGCGGCAAGGACGACCCGCCCCTCAACCTGGCCATTGAAACCGGCGGCCGTTTTTGCGGCATGATCGGCGTGGTACCGCAAAAAGACGTACACCGGCTGGGCGCCGAGATCGGTTATTGGATCGGCGAACCTTATTGGGGGCGCGGTATTGCCACGCAGGCAGTGGCTGCAATGATTCACTATGCATTTACCCAATTTCCCTTCGTCCGTTTGTACGCCGGTATTTTCGAGCACAATGCCGCTTCCATGCGGGTGCTGGAAAAGAATGGTTTTGTAAAAGAAGGCATCGGCAGAAAAGCGATTATCAAAAACGGCCTTGTCATTGACGAGCACCGGTATGCCCTGCTGAAACAGGACAGCCCGCTCATTTATACGCCATCACCACGTGTTTGATATTTTTTCGGTCGTACGTGTACGTTATATGCAGCTTCCCGTCGCGGGTTTGTATAACCGAGGGATAGCTGAACTCCCCTTTCGGCTGGTCTTCCAGCAGCGCAATGTCTTTCCAGTTTAAGCCGTCGGGCGAAACCGCAGCACGTAATTTGGTTCTTCCCTCCCACCACTCCTTACCGGGTAGGTCGGGATTGTACACAATGAATGCCTTGTCAGCGCCGGTATGGCTGCCCGTTGCCAATGCGATGGCGTCTGTGCCTGCGTTGGGGTTCAGCAGGCTGGTTTTTTGAAGCGCCGTCCAGGTATTGCCGTTATCGGGCGACCAGGCGCTGGCAACGGCGCCCTGCTTGCTTCGGCACAACACCTGCAAACGTTTATCCGGATAGGTTACAATGCTCGGCTGGATAACATCCAGGGCCGAGTTACTGTCGACCGGGATAATCGAAAACGCCTTCAGGTCTTTATCTGTTTTCTCGATATGCGCCTGCCAGCGGCCGTTGGCGGCCTCGGTACTGGAGGGAAACAAAATATCGCCGTTTCCGAGTTGCGCGGGCTTGTTTTTGATGGGTCCCAGGATGTGGGGCGGCAGCCGCACGGGAGCCGACCAGGTTTTTCCTTCATCGGCCGAACGGATATACATACCCCACCATTCACGCGGGTTGGGGCCCACTTTATAAAACAGGTAAACGGTGCCGCTTATCCGCTCCCGGAAAAGAACAGGGTTCCAGGTTGGGTAGCACAGACCATCGCTGGTAATACCTTCCGCCAGCTTTACCGGTTCTCCGTATTTGCCGCTTTCATACCGGCACAGCCAGATAGAAACATCTTCTTTGCCTTCTGCCGTACCACCGAACCAGGCAAAGAGCAGGCCACCGTTTTTTGTTTCAAGCAGGGTGGATGCATGGCAGCTGTTGAAGGGCGGGTGGCTGCAGATCAATTCCGCTTTTTCCACTTCCCACAACTGGGCCTTCAGTAAAAACGGTAACAGGCAATGAAAAACGAGCAGGCTTATGCGCATACTGAAAAATACATGTATTTTGCCTTTCAGATGGACAACCTGCATACTTTTCTCCAGCTGATGTTCTTCAGCCTCATTGCCCTGTTCCCGGTGGTCAACCCCGTGGGTACGGCCTTTATTGTAAGCCCCTATTTCAGCGGGTTAAGCGACAAGGAAAAAAAAGTTGCCGTTAAAAAGATCACGTTAAATGCGTTTTGTATTTGTGCGGTGACGGTATTCGTTGGCCATTGGGTGCTGGAGATCTTTGGTTTGTCGATCCCCATTATACAGCTTGCCGGCGGTATCATGATCTGCAAAATGGGCTGGGATTCTTTATCAGACGACAAGGAGCCCGATCATCCTTCGGCTATTTCCACCACCAGCCCTTTCGAGAACCTGAAAGGAAAGCTCTTCTATCCTATCACTTTTCCGATCACTACCGGCGCAGGCACCATATCGGTGCTTTTCACCCTGAGTGCGCACAGCGCCAAAGCGGGCATCCACAATTATTTTATCAATACCGGCGCCGTATTGCTGGCGGTGGTATGCATTTGCATCCTCATCTATATTTTATACCTGAACACCAAGCGGTTTATACAGTTTTTTGGCTCCAAGGGCGAAAAGATCATCAACCGGATATTTTCATTCCTGATCTTCTGCGTGGGATTGCAGATCGCGGTATCGGGCATCAAAACCCTGATGGCCGGCCCCACCGTGTGATACCCGTTTTCAGCCGGCTGTTTCCTGTTGCTGCAGCCAGTCAGCTTTTTTGATTTCGTACACAAAATTTGACCTGGGCGGTTCGCCGTGGTAAGCCACCGTCAGCTCGCCGGTTTTTTGGGCGCCTATCCGGCTGATGGCGATCTGCGAACGGGTATTGGATGCGCCTACGTGAAAGAAAACCCGGTCAACGAACCGGAAGATATGATCCAGCATCATTTTTTTTACGACACTGTTGATACCTTTTCCCCAGCAACGGGTAACGTAAAAAGTATAACCGATTAAAATGGCGTTACCGGCCGGGTCGTAATCGTAAAAGCGGGTGCTGCCGATGGTTTCACCGCTTGCCTTCTCCACGATCCGGAAAGCCCCGCCGCTTTGCATGGCGCCTTCAAAAAAAACGGCAAACACCTCTTTTTTCCAGCGGTCTCTATTGGGATGCTGGGCCCAATGGCGGGGTCACACGCCACTGTATACAGGTCGTCAAAGTCTTCCTCCCGCAGGGGTTTCATTACCACCCATTCATTTTCAAGCAAGGGCTGTGTATCGGGGCGCATAGCAGGTGTTTTTTACAATATTACAAACCGGCTGTTTCTTTTCCCGGCAAAAACTGTAATTTTACGCCCCCGGAGAGATGCCAGAGTGGTTGAACGGGCGTCTGAAAACCGTTATACCTGCAAGGGTATCGGGGGTTCGAATCCCCCTCTCTCCGCTAAGAGGGTCTTCATTAGGAAGACCCTCTTTTCATAAATCAGCCGCCTTTTTTTCTTTCATTTTCAAGTTATTATGCGATACAAGCCAAGTATGGCAGGTGTTTGATAAGTGCCTTTTCATAGTATAGACTGCTGTCGAATACCATATTTACAAATTCTCTTTTTTGTAGCGTGTTAGACACGGTATAAACGTGGCGCATGTCAGTTAAGAGGTTCAGATTATCTTCTAGGATAGCGAAAGCCTTGCTCTTATCATTGTCCAACCTTTCTATCGCCCCTTAGGTCAGGTACATCGGTTGTTCCAACTTTACAGCATGGCAACTGATGAAGTCTTTATCCGTTTCCGAAAAATACAACTTGGAAAAGTATGTCATTTATCAAGGCTATTATTCTCTAATCGGACGAGATTATGAACAGGAACTAATGCCACTCATCAAAGACCAAAATATGGGCTTAATGGTATGGAGCCCTTTGGGTTGGGGAAGATTGACAGGTAAAATAAAAAGAAATCAACCCATTGCCAACGGACGCATACAATCAGGCGGTGCGGTAGGTTCACCACCTGTTGATGACGAATTTCTTTATGCAGTTGTAGATGTGTTGGAACGCATTGCCAATGAAACAGGCAAAACCATTTCACAGGTTGCTATAAATTGGCTGGCTCAACAAGATAGCGTTTCCAATATTGTTATCGGAGCAAGAAACGAACAACAACTGATTGAAAACATTGATGCCGTTGGTTGGAATTTGTCGGACGAACATCTTACCGAATTGAATACCGTTACAGCACAAACACTCATTTATCCGCATTGGGTTGGGGAACGGTAAACCGACAGAAATAATCCATTACACAAGGGCAAGCACATTCCGCATCTTGGCAAACACACCAAGCCAACAAAAAAAGCGTAAAGAGCTTGCCCTTTTCCCGACAGACAAAAAAATCCTCTCCTCTCTTTTTTTATTTTTTCAGCCGACACACGACCAAAACAGCGAACGACAAAGCCACATACCGCCAACATCGGTTTTGCAATAGCGGGGCTGAAGTGCAAAATTGAACTTTTGTAC
>JASGFZ010000183.1:0-6523 GCA_047605345.1 Flavihumibacter sp.
AAAGGCAAGGGCGTGAAAAGCATCAACGTCACCGCCCGTAAAACCTGGAATACCTATGCCAACAAGCGCAATTTTCAAACCCTCAGCGGCGTTGACACGGTTTTTTCCAAAGCCGGTATCCCGATCGATATTACCATCGTTCGCGAGAACATCGAAGACACCTATGGCGGTGTGGAGCACCTGCTCACGCACGACGTAGCGCTGAGCCGCCGCTTTATCACCCGGCCGGGCTCCCTGCAGGTAATCCGGTATGCTTTCGAAATGGCCAAGCGCAAACAGGCCCGCCGCATCACCTGCGGTCACAAAGCCAATATCATGAAACTGACCGACGGTCTCTTCCTGGAATGTTTTTATGAAGTAGCGAAAGAATACCCCGAGCTGAAAGCCGACGATGTGATTGTTGACGACCTCTGTATGAAGCTGGTTACCCGCCCCGACACGTTCGACGTAGTGGTGCTGACCAACCTGCAGGGCGACATTGTGAGTGATCTTTGCGCCGGGCTGGTTGGCGGGCTCGGTTTTGCGCCCTCGGCCAATATCGGCGACCATATCTGTATTTTCGAAGCGGTGCACGGAACAGCGCCCGATATTGCCGGAAAGAATATTGCTAACCCCACCGCCCTGCTTTTGAGCGGTTTCGCGCTGCTGCAGCACGTGGGCCTGCTGGAAAAAGCAACCCTGATCGAAAACGCCCTGCTGTACACCCTTGAAAGCGGTGTTCATACCGGCGATTTCGGCGACAAATCGACCCCTTCGCTCAATACCACCCAGTTTGCCGCCGCCATCATCGATAATTTCGGCAAGAAACCTTCCCATAACGCCCGTCCTTCGCTGGCCGACGTTCCCACCTCGGCCTCCGTATTCCATCTTGATAAAAACCCGATGCTGGAAAGCAAGGAGTCGGAAAATGAAAAGATCGTTGGCGTAGACTTCTTCCTGGAAAGCAACCTGCAACCCGAAGAAATCGCCAAGGAAAGCCTGCGTCATGGCGGCGTGAAATTCAAGCTGGTGAATATCAGCAACCGCGGTACCCAGGTATGGCCTACCGGCTCCAAATTCACCAACCTGGTGAACCAGTACAATGTACGGTTTGAAGCGCTCGACGAACAGCCGCTGAACCAGCAGGATATAGTTGGTCTCTATGTAAGCATGACCGGTAATTTCCGCGTTTGTTCACTGGAAGTGCTGCACCAGTGGGGCGAGAAAAAAGGCTATAGCCAGGCACAGGGCCAGTAACGAATCGAAAAGCAGGCGGTCAGCCTGCTTTTTTTGTTTTACTGTATCCCTTGTTCAGGAGGAACTGCAGCACTTTGTCGCGCTGGTCGCCCTGCACCATCACGGCGCCGTCTTTCACGGCGCCGCCGGTTCCGCAGAACTGTTTTACCGCTTTTCCCAATGCTTCGAGGTCTTCGGCGCGCCCGGTAAAACCGGTTACCAGGGTTACCGCTTTCCCAGCTCTTTGCTTCTTATCGAGCATTACGCGCAGGTTTTGCTGCGCGGGTAAAAGGGTTTCAGCCGCCGGCCCTTCTTCGGGTTCAAATTTAAAATCCGGATCGGTCGAATACACATAACCGTTCCGGTCCTGGTTCTTTTTACTGGTCATTGGTATTGTTTTTTGCTGTCAGATTTTTACGGCCTTGAGGCTCAGGTCAAGACTGCGGGCCTGGTGGATCAGCGCACCGATACTGACAAAATCGACCCCCGTTTCTGCATATTCTTTCAGGTTCGATAAATTGATGCCGCCGCTGGCTTCGGTTTCAAAGCGCCCGCCGATCAGCTGTAAGGCTTCCACGATCTGCGCCGGTTTATAATTATCGAGCATAATGCGGAATACCTTTCCCTGTCCGCAGGCGATCACGGCTTTCACATCATCGAGCGTTCTGGTTTCCACTTCGATCTTCAGCGGTTTTTTTTTGCGCTGCACATACGCATATGCCCTTTCCACGGCAGGTGCTATTCCCCCGCAATAATCGATGTGGTTATCTTTCAGCATGATCATATCATAGAGGGCGAACCGATGGTTTACGGCGCCGCCGATGGCCACTGCTTCTTTCTCGAGCAGCCGGAAATTCGGCGTTGTTTTACGGGTGTCGAGAATACGGGTGTGACAGCCCTTCAGCTGGTCGGTGTACTGGCGGGTCAGGGTGGCAATACCGCTCATGCGCTGCATGCAATTCAGCACCAGCCTTTCGGCCATCAGGATGGTATGCACCTTCGCCTCCACTACAAAAGCCTCTTCGCCCGGCTGCATGGCATCTCCGTCTTTTTTGAAAGCCGTAAAAACAATATCCGGCTCCAGGTGCCGGAATATTTTCTCCGCCACCTGCATGCCCGCCAGTACGCCGGCCTCCTTGATCTTCAGTACCGCCTGTCCCCTTTCCGTTTCGGGGATTACCGACAGCGTGGAATGATCGCCGTCGCCAATATCTTCCGCCAGTGCGTTGGTAATAAGATGGTCTAATAACTGATCAGGATCAAACATGCCCAAATGTAAACAGGATTGAGGATAGAACTGCGGTATTTGCAAGGCCATCGATGAATATGGCCTTTTGTTTCTGGCGGAGCAGGTTTTTGTTTCTCACAGAGAGCACAGAGGAACAGAGAATGGTTGATTGTGTAGCTCGTTGGGTAGATGCGGGCTTCCTGTGTGTGAGGGTTCACGCCAGATGCGGTTTTGGTTCACGCAAAGACCGCCAAGGGGCCAAGGCGCAAAGGAATCATGCCTGATGGGTAATTAATTGTAACAGCGAGTGCAGGAGTTCGCCAGTTCTCCAAACAGCTACCATTCTGAAAACAAGTTGCTTTCTCAAACAGCCTTTGTTCCTCTGTGAGAAACAAAAACCTGCTCCGTCAAAAACAAAAAATCCCGCTATGCGGGAAACAAAAACACCAGCACCACAGGGGCCCGGCTCTATCTCAGCACTCCCGCACGCGGCACCCACCTCAAACCTCAAACTTCAAACCTCAAACCCAACCATAAACCCGAAACCACAAACCATAAACCCCCACTCACTCCTGCTGAAACCTCACCTCCTGCAACAACTGCTTTTCCCCCTTTTGTTTCATGAAGAGCGTCGTGCGGTAGCGGCCGTTATTGGTAAGCAACATGCCGATCATGTAATTGGCGCCATTGTTCTCCCCTTGTGCCGCAGCTCAAAATTGGTTACGCCGCCGTTATTGCTGAAGAAATTTTTCAGGATCATCTCCGCCTGGCTGCGGCTGTAATTGTCACTCCGCTCGGGAAGGGCAATATCAATCCGGTTGTCGAAGTAACGGGAAAGAAGGCCGACATTACCCGACTTGAGGGCTGCCAGCACCGGATCCGTGTCAGCGGCAGGCCTCGTCGTAAAACCCGAGATCAACATGCCCAGACCCACCAGGATAGCAAACAGTAAAGCTTTCATACGCAGACAATTGAAATTCATGATTCTCATCGGGTGACGGATGAAGTAATTTTCATAACTGAAAATACCCAAAACTGTGCCAAGTCGTATTTTTCGGCAACTGCAGGGGAATCCACCCATTAGCCTTAGCTTTGACAACAGAATTTTTACCAAAAGACCGGACATGAAAAAAGCGATTTTAGTGATAATGGATGGCTGGGGCCTGGGACAGGTTCCTGCCGCCGACGCCATCCGTGCTGCCAACACGCCTTTTGTCGACAGCCTCTATACAAAATACCCCCATACCACCCTGATCACCTGCGGCGAAGCCGTGGGTTTACCCGAAGGCCAGATGGGAAACAGTGAAGTAGGCCACCTCAACCTCGGCGCAGGCCGGGTGGTTTACCAGGAGCTGCAGCGGATCAATGTGGCCATCCGCGACGGCCAGTTTCAGCAGAACCCGGTATTGCTTGAAAGCATCCGTACAGCCAAGCAAACAGGCAGGAAACTGCACCTGATCGGGCTGGTCAGCGACGGCGGCGTTCACTCGCACACCAGCCACCTGAAAGCCATCGTAAGCCTCTGCAAACAGGAAGCGCTTGAGCAGGTATTTGTGCATGCGTTCACCGACGGACGCGATACCGACCCCAAAAGCGGGCTGGGTTTCCTGACCAGCCTCCAGGCGCACCTCGACCAAACCACCGGCAGGATTGCCTCTGTCAGCGGCCGCTACTATGCGATGGACCGCGACAAACGCTGGGAACGGGTAAAGCTGGCATACGACGCCCTGGTGCTGGGCAAGGGCGAAACCGCCGCCAACGCCATGGATGCTGTTCAGCGCTCGTACGACAAAGCCGTTACCGACGAATTTATCCTGCCCACGGTGATCACCGATGCGGCAGGGGCGCCGGTAGCCACTATCGGCGACGGCGACGTGGTGATCTGTTTCAATTTCCGGACCGACCGCTGCCGCGAAATCACTGAAGTGCTCAGCCAGAAAGATTTCCCCGAATTTGGCATGAAGCACCTGAACCTGCATTATACCACCATGACCGAATACGACGCCACTTTCAAAAATGTAGCCGTTGTATTTGAAAATGACAACCTCAACAATACCATCGGCGAAGTGATCGCCGCTCACGGCGGCAAACAGATCCGCATTGCCGAAACCGAAAAATACCCGCACGTCACGTTCTTTTTCAGCGGCGGCCGCGAACAGCCCTTTCCCGGCGAAACCAGGATACTGAAGCCTTCTCCCAAAGTGGCCACCTACGACCTGCAGCCCGAAATGAGCGCAAAAGACCTCACCAATGCCCTGGTGCCGGAAATCGAAAAAGAATCGGCCGATTTCATTGTGCTGAACTATGCCAATACCGATATGGTGGGCCATACAGGTGTGTTTTCGGCCTGTATCAAGGCGGCTGAAACGGTTGACCATTGCGTGTCGAGGGTTGTAACCGCAGCACTGGCGTATGGCTACACCGTTTTCCTTACCGCCGATCATGGCAACGCCGATTATGAGATCAACGAAGACGGCAGCCCGAATACCCAGCACTCCCTGAACCCGGTTCCGCTTTTTGTGATCGACGCACATTGGAAAGGCACACTTCATCCCGGTAAGCTGGGTGATATTGCACCCACTATCTTACGCTTCATGGATATACCGGTGCCGGCTGAAATGACGGGAAATGTGCTGACGGAGCCCTATGCGTGACCGAAGAGGGGAAAATGCCGCCCGGATCGTACCTGTTTTGCTCCATTCAGGCGCCAGGTTATCTGTTGCGCAGAAAAGACAGCTGATCGCGTGGACAGAGGCGGCCGCAAGGAGGAAATGCAAGAAATACACCCTGCCGACGGCCTGAAAAAGAAATAAAGGTTTATATTGAGTTAGCTTAATACATTCCATGACCGAAGAGGCGCTGCTAAAAGGCTGTTTGCAAAACCAGCCAACTGCCCAGAAAGAACTCTACCAACGGTATAGTGCAAAAATGCTGTCGGTCTGCTACCGCTTTGCCCATAACCGTGAAGACGCTGAAGACATGTTGCAGGAGGGCTTCATTAAGGTATTCGGGCAGATCCATACCTACCGGGCACAGGGTGCTTTTGAAGGATGGGTGCGTCGTATTGTTGTTCATACCTGCATCAACCACCTCAAGCGGAATAAAAAGTTCAACGAAAGCGTGGATATTGCGCAGGCGGCGGCTTTACAAACCAGGGACGAAGCCGTCCCCTCCATTGTACAGGCCAAACAGGTAGTGGAATGCATCAGGCTTTTACCAATCGGTTACCGCACGGTGCTGAACCTCTATGCTATCGAAGGGTAATCTCAAGGAAATCGCCACGGTTCTGGATATAGAAGAAAGCACCAGCCGGTCGCAGTACACCCGGGCAAGGCAAATGCTGGAGGAAATACTGGTGCGGAAAAAAATTATCCAGAAATCAACAGAGAAAATACCCCTGTTAGCAGCGTTTAGCCGTTAACAACGCTCTTGGAAGAAGTAGCGGAAACGATGGACCAACACTACCTGAATGACGATGAATTTGACCAATTTTTAAAAGAGAACGCAGACCTGCATAAAATGCTCCCGTCAGACCGGGTTTGGGCTAATATCAAACGCCACCAACACGGCGACAAACGGAGGGTCGTCTATATCGGGCTCTTTTTACTGGTAGCCGGCAGCCTATTTTGGCTGACAGTTAATCCGCCTGCATCCTATCACAAGCACAGTTACAGCGAAACCCTTCCTACAACGGTCACCCGGCCCAAACCCGCTATTTCGGTTACGGTAGACGATATCATAGCCAAGCTCCGCGCCAAATCGCTGATACCCCCTTTGGAAATAGACGCCCCGGAGAAACTTAAACCCCTTGGCATCCACCAGCGGTATTTCGCTACCCTCGAAGACGCAATGCCGGTATTGCTGCCACCCCTTACCGAGCCCTCTCCGGCGCGGGAGATCAGCGTAAACAGGCCTGTTCCCGACCTGACCTTTGAATACCCGGAACCTGAGGTTACCGCCAGCGAAAGCCAGCGCCTCGACCAGTCGGGCATCACCGAAATCGAGACCAATCGCCATACGCTTGAAAAAGAGCATGTGCACCAGATGGCCATCGCGCCCCCCATCAGTCTAAGCAAAATC
>JASGFZ010000184.1:0-6447 GCA_047605345.1 Flavihumibacter sp.
GCATACAGGTTAGAAAGTGCATCGAACATAAAAAGATAGTCGGGATCGTCTTCTCCATACACGCGTTTCCATCCTTCCAGCGCCTGCTTATAAAAAGCTTCGGCGGCGGTGTAGTTCTTCCTGTTTGTGCTGTTCACGCCCAGGTTATGCAGCAATCGTAAATATTGCGGATGTGTTTCGCCCAGTGTTTCTTTGGTTATTTCCAAAGCGAGGGTTTGAACGGAATCAGCTTTCACATAGTTTCCTGTATTCCCGTACAGGGTGCCCAAATTGCTTAATGCAAGGGCGTAATCGGGGTGCTTTTCGCCCAAAAGCGCTCTCCGGATTTCGAGCGACTGCAACTGTAATTTTTCTGCACGGGGGTAGTTGCCTATACGCGCATACACTATGGATAAAGTGCCTGCCGCCCGGGCGAAGGCATTTGTTTTTTCTCCTAATTTTTTTGCGATAGCATACTGCCGGGCAAAGCAATCTTCGGCATTGCTATACCTGCCCAATGAGAGATACAGAAGCCCAAGCTGGTTTAAGCTCACCGCATAGCCGTCATTCTCACCGGCCACCTCTTTTTTTAACGATAAGGTTTTGAGGTATAGTTCTTCCGCTATTTTAAATTTGCCGGTGTTTTTATACGCGCTGGCCAGATCGGTCAGGCTACTGGTGTAATTGGCGTTTTTCTCGCCATATAAGTTTTTGTAGCCCTCACATGCAGCAGCAAAATAGACAGCCGCACTGTCATAATTCCCCGTCAGATAGTAGTCAAAACCAACATCGTATATGGCGGCAATATGCGTGCTGTCGTTTTTTCCACGGCTTTTTGTTGCCTCGTATTGCTTGATGGCAAAAGGCAGGGCCTTTCCATACAAGCCGGCTTTATTGTAGTGTTTTAACGAGTCCGGGTAACCGGACGACTGTGCCGCTAAGTGATTGCTTACACAAAAAAACACCAACAGGAACAGGGCTGTTCCTTTGTATGCAGGCCGTATTCCTGTTGGCGCTATCATTTGAACGGATCTGCGGTCTTTACTTATACCCTTTCTTGTCGACGTATGCGTGGCTGGTCCTGATGCTTTCGAAAATATCTCCTTTGCTTATATCCTGCTCCACGAACCACTGCTCCAGACCGGCTGTTTTCCGCGCTGCAAAGATCCGGTCAAAATCAATGGTGCCATTACCTACTTCGGTGATATCGCCCGAACCGGCGGCCATGTCTTTTACATGCCACAGCGGAAAACGGCCGGGGTATTTATTGAAATAAGCAACGGGGTCCTGTCCCGCTTTCGACACCCAGTACAGGTCCATTTCCATTTTCACCAGGTTGGCATCTGTTTGGGTAATCAGGTGATCGTAGGCCAGGGTATCGCCAAGTTTTTCAAATTCGAAATCGTGGTTATGATAGGCAAACTGGATACCGGCTGCCTTTGTTTTTTCACCCGATTTATTCAGTAATTCCGGAAGCGCCTGGTAGACCTCCGGTGTTCTTTCATTCGGCATCAGGTAGGCGCAGGCCATGTATTTGGCGCCGATTGCATGCAGGTCTTCCACCGCCTGGTCCCATCCGTCGGAAAGCGATCCTTTCATTTTCGTTGCCAGGCCGCTGAGGTGGTGAGAGCTCACCACACTCATACCCGATTTCTTCAAAATAGCGCTGAACGCTTGCGGTGTTTTGCCAAAAAAGCTGCCGTTGTATCCGTATATCTCCAGTTTGGTATATCCCAGGGCGGCAAGGCGATCGAGGGTGCCTTCCAGGTCTTTGGCAACGGCATCGCGCACCGTAAACAATTGCAGGGCCAGGGAACGCGGTTTAAAGCCGGCGGCCATTGATGGAAGTGCTGACAATGAAGCGGCGCTCAGCGCGGTCAGTTGCAGGAATTTTCTTCTTTTCATGCTTGGTTTTATATGGTTTACAATTCCTTTATTTTAATATTCCTGAAAGCTATGCCTTTTGCCCAATCCTGCAAACCGATACGGCCTTTTGTGTATTTGCCGAATGCAGGGAAATGTTTGAAGTTGGTTTCGCTGATGGCGGCGGGCCAGGCGGCCTCTTTAAAATTCCGGGTAACGGTCAAAACGCCGTTCAGGTAAAATTCAACCTGGCCGTTTTGCTGCTTAATGACCGACTGGTTCCATTCGGTAAAGGGCTTAACAGGCGCTTCGTTCAGGGCAGGCCCAAAGCCGAACATACAACCGGCGCGCTTTTCGGGCTTTGCGTAATCGGGGTTGTTGCTGTCCAGCAGCTGGTATTCAGGCCCGGTAGACCAGGCTGTTTTTGCATCGGGCAATTCAACCACGTTCACGAATACGCCGCTGTTACCAGCCTGTGATATTTTCCAGTCGAAGTGCAGTTCAAAATTATCGAATTCCCGGTCGGTCACGAAGTCACCGTGCTCAAACGCATCGCGACCGGTATTGCGGCGGCAAACCAGCGCACCGCTGTCTGCTATCCAGGCCGAAGGGGTATTGCCTTTGTTATACAGGTGCCAGCCATTGGTCGTTTTGCCGTCGAAAAGCAGCTGCCAGCCGTCTTTTTGTTCCTGTTCCGTTAATGTGTTATTGGTATCGTGCCCGGCATTACAGGCGATGAGCGATACGGCAGAGAACAGCCAGATCGCCATCATTGTATAACCCAATCGTTTCATACTAAAATGCAGCAGTTGATTTAAATGCTGCTGCATTTTACAGCGTTTTTCAGAAATAATGATCAAAACAGGCGCCGGCTATGCTATTTCATGGCCACGGGGTCCCACTGTATTATTTTCTTCGTGAAATAGCTTTCATTGCAGGCCAGCGCCGGCCCTGCCGCGCGAAAGCCGAAGGTGGCGTCTTCCACCACCGGCTTACCCGTACGAACGGCATCGAAAAAAGCGGTGAAGTGATCGAGGTGGTCATCATAACCGCCGGGCGCCCGGAAAACAACATCCTCTTTACGCGGCGCCGTTCTTTGCGCTGCCGTCCATTTGGCATCGTATGCCTGTTGCAGCTGCTCCTGCATGCGTTTCGGAAAAGTGAACAGGGAGTCATAACCGCCGAAGCCGGGCGCCTCGGGCATCAGGCTGTGCTTCACGAAAATATCGTTGCCTTTCACTTCCATCACGCCTTCAGACCCCACCAGCCTTATGATGCTTTGCCCGCCGGTACCGCTGATGAAATTCACCTGCAGGGTCAGCTGAAAAGCCGGGTGCTCTTTGCTGTCGGGGTATTGCATCACGCCCGACATCACATCGGGCATATTGCGGCCGTCTTTCCAATAGCTGAGCTGCCCGGTGCTGTAAATGGATGCCGGCCCCTTTGAACCGGTAATAAAATGGGTACCGCTCAGCAGGTGTACAAACAGGTCGCCCGCAACGCCGGTTCCTACTTCTTTGAAGGCCCGCCACCAGAAGAATTTTTTTGCATCGAAAGCCATCTTCTGCGTGGCTTCGATAAAAGTATCCCAATGGGTGGTGAGCGCATCGGCATCGGGCGGAATGGTGTACTGCCAGGCGCCGATCGAGCTCTGCCGGTCGTACACGGCATTGACCATATTCAATGCGCCGATTTCACCGGCGGCCAGCAGGTCGCGGGCTTTTGCATACCCGATACTGCTTACGCGCTGGCTGCCTACCATCAGCACTTTGCCGGCTTTCTGCGAAGCGGCAATAACCGGGTGGCCTTCACTGGTGCGATACACCATCGGCTTTTCACAATACACATGCTTACCCTTTGCCAGCGCATCGATGGTAATGCGCGCATGCCAGCAGTCGGTGGTGCAGATCAATACCGCATCGATGTCTTTCCGGTCCAGCAGCTCTTTATAATTGACCGTGGTGAACAGGTCTTTGCCATGCAGCTCCCGGGCGTTTTCCAGCCGGCCGTTGTAGAGGTCGCAAATGCCTGCCAGCTCCACACCGGGCACTTTCAACGCTTTGTCGAGGTCAAGATGCCCCTGCACCCCATAGCCGATCACCCCAATACGAATCCTGTCATTGGGAGAATTCCTTTTTTCATAATGCAAAATGCGTTCTTCGGCTTTTTCGCTCAGGGCCAGTGAAGCGAAGGGCGAAGCGCCCAATACAAGACTGGTGGCGCCAATCTGTTGCAGGAACTTCCTTCTTGAATTCAGCTAATCTTTTTTCATTAAACACCATTAAGACGGGTATCAATAGCCGGCAATCAATATATTACTTTTTTCAAAGAAAGACTTCAACCCCTTTCACTTTTATAACTGCCGCAGGTAACTGATCTTGGCCATCACATGGGCGTCGGACTGTTTCACCAGGCTCAGCGGATCATTCACCGCGCGGTGGTTGTAAATCAGGTATAAAAAGGAAAGCGGTTTGTATTCCCATGAGAAACGTACATTATACGCCTGCACATGGTCAAGTGAATTGTTCTGGTAAAAGCCGATCAGTTGCAGGCGTGGATTCAACGCAAACCTGCCCTGGATGATATACAGATCGACTTTCTTATTACCTGTAAGATCGCCTACCTTCTGCAGGTTATTCCGGTTGAACTGCGCCAGGATGGATATATGCGGAATGGGCGCGATCTGCAGCGTCAGGTCGGTGGATTGCAAACGGCCATCGTAAAAGGCGCCCCATTTATAGCCGCCGCTGATGCTGATGATCTTCGAAGGATCGGTTGACGCCCATATTTCCTGGAACACATAGCGGTAAGTGCCCGGCGCTATGGTAATTCCCAGCGGCTGAAAAGGTTCGGTCAGCCTTTGCATAACCGGCGCTACCGAATAACCGAGGTAGGCCCCGTTCTGAAAATTAAACCACAGGGGCCAGAGGTATAAGCTCTGCTCGATGTATTTACCGGTAGATGCCTGGAAATAAAACTCGGGCATAACGCCCGGCTCAAAAGCGCGCAGGATCTTTTTAAACGGCAGCCATTTGCCGCGGTAATACCAGTTGACGCCGGGTCGTGGTGCCCACTACATCTTTCCGCGAAATAAACCCCATCTGCGGATCGTATTCTTTGGTAACCACCGACTGCGTTACCCATATCTTATATGCATTGGTTGCGTTGACGTACTGTACAAAGCCCGATACGCCCTGCCGGTTACCAGCCGAAGTATTGGTAAAGGTGAGCACGGTATTGACCGACTGGGCCGCACCGATCCGAAAAAACCCGTCAACGGTTCCCGTCACATTCGTCACCGCCTGGTTGTTCTTGACCGAAAGCAAGCCGCCCATCCGGCTTTGCCCGCCGAGATTGCGCGAATACCGGCCCACAAAAAAATCGGTGGCGGGGTTATTGCCCGCACTGTGCTGCCGCATCAGCAGCGCACCGTAATTCTGTTTTACGGCACGATGCACAAAACGGCCGCCCGCTACAATGGGAATCGGGTTACCCGCATCATCGAGCCCTATCGACCGGCTGAAAAAAGGCTGGGTCTGCATCTGGCCGCCCGACCCGTCGGTTGCCTGCTGAACCCCGGGACTGAACAACGAAGCGTTCTCCAGGAAGAACTGTCTCTTTTCGGGGAAGAACACCGAAAACAGCTTGGTGTTATTCACCTGGAGGTCGGCATCGGCCTGGGCAAAATCGGTATTGGCCGTAAAATCGAACACGGCATTTGAATTGATGGCCCATTTGAGGTCACCGCCCACTTTCAGTTTCTGCTGGTCGTCTTTTCGCGGTCCCCCGCCATAATACCGGTCGTCTACACCCAGTATATAGGGCTGGATGCGGATATTGGAGGAGGGCGGCGGCGGTTGTATATTCTTCAGCAAGCCGGCATAATCCATGCGCGAAGCGCTGTACACACGCGGAAAAGGCGACAGGGCCGACAGCTCATTGGTTGAGCGCCGGCTGCGATAAATATTGATACCCCAGTGTTGTACCGAGTCGGCTTCTTTTTTGTACCGCAGCGTTTGCCAGGGTATTTCGATTTCGGCATACCAGCCCGAATCGGTGCGGCTGGTTCTCACTTTCCATAACCCGTCCCAGTCGATATCATAATACAGGGCGTCAAAGCCCAGGTAATCGCGCTGCACCCCATAAGCGTTTGTAGCGAACGACATGGAGTTGCGCTGGTCGTTGAAACCGTCGAACCCGATATTGAGCAGGTCATGGGTCTGGAAATTGAAGTCTCTTTTGAAGTCGGTGGCCCGGATCGCTTTTCTGCCCAGGGAATCCTGCATAAAAGCGCCGATGTACAGGTAGTGCCTGTTGTACAGTATTTTCACCGCGGTGGGCGCCGCTGCGGGATGGCCCTGAACGGGTTCTATTTGCGTGAACGGGGGAGAAGCCGGCGCCAGCTGCCATTCCGTTTCATTCAGGCGGCCGTCTATTTTTAAAGTGGTATAGATGCGGGTGGCAACCAGTTCTTTCCTGATCGAATCGGGTTTGAAAATAGCGGGTGATTGCGCAGGGAGCCGCGCTGCCGTGAAAAAAAGCAGAACCGGCAGAAGCAGGAATAGCCGCATGAATGGCAAGTTGGTTTGGTTGGCAGCTAAAATA
>JASGFZ010000185.1:0-6424 GCA_047605345.1 Flavihumibacter sp.
ATGTCGGTTCACTGAAGTAGATTCGTCGCTCGCAAACCGAACCATACACATTCTAAATTTAAACAATATGGCATACGACGTTTTGGTGATTGGCAGTGGTCCCGGTGGCTATGTGGCCGCCATCCGCGCCTCTCAGCTCGGGTTCAAAACAGCTATTGTAGAAAAAGAAAGCCTCGGCGGCATCTGTCTTAACTGGGGTTGTATTCCCACCAAAGCCCTGCTGAAGAGCGCCCAGGTGATGGAATATATCAAACATTCGCAGAGTTATGGTATCGAGGCGAGCGGTACGCCCAATTTTGACGCGGTGGTAAAACGCAGCCGTGGCGTAGCCGATAAGATGAGCAAAGGCGTTCAGTTCCTGATGAAGAAGAACAAGATCGATGTGATCATGGGCTTCGGAAAGATCAAGGGCAAGGGCCAGGTGGAAATCACCAAGACCGATGGCGGCAAAGAAACCGTTGACGCAAAACATATCGTGATCGCCACCGGCGGCCGCAGCCGTGAGCTGCCCGCGCTGAAACAGGACGGCAAAAAAGTGATCGGCTACCGCGAAGCAATGGTGCTGCCGCAGTTGCCCAAAACCATGATCGTGGTAGGCAGCGGCGCCATTGGCGTTGAGTTCGCCTATTTCTACAACGCCATGGGCACCAAGGTGACCATCGTTGAATTCATGCCCAAGATCGTTCCGGTTGAAGACGATGATATTTCCAAGGAGCTGGAAAAACAATATAAGAAACTGGGCATCGAGATCATGACCAATGCCAATGTGGAAAGTGTTGATACCAGCGGCAGCGGCGTGAAGGCCAAAGTAAAAACCGCCTCGGGCGAGGTTACCCTCGAGGCAGATGTGCTGCTGAGTGCGGTGGGTGTTGCCGCCAATATCGAAGGCATCGGCCTGGAAGAGAACGGCATCAAAACGGAGAAAGGCAAAATCGTTGTAGACAAGTCGTACAAAACCAATGTACCGGGCATTTATGCCATCGGCGACTGTGTTCCCGGCCAGGCCCTGGCGCACGTAGCGTCGAAAGAAGGTATCATTTGCATCGAAAGCATTGCCTGCGCAGAGAAAAAATACAATCACCAGCCCGAAGCGCTCGATTACAACAACGTGCCGGGCTGTACTTATTGCACACCTGAGATCGCTTCGGTGGGTTATACCGAAAAAGCGGCCAAAGATGCCGGTTATGAAATCAAAGTGGGCAAGTTTCCGCTGAGCGCTTCCGGCAAGGCTTCAGCTGCCGGCGCTACCGAAGGTTTTGTGAAAGTGATCTTCGACGCCAAATACGGCGAGTGGCTGGGCACCCACATGATCGGTTACAACGTAACGGAGATCATCTCTGAAACCGTGCTGGGCCGCAAGCTGGAAACGACCTACCATGAGGTGCTGAACGCCATCCACCCCCACCCGACCATCAGCGAAAGCGTGAAAGACGCGGTGGAAGTGGCCTACGGCGAAGCGATTCACCTGTAATCATTTTTTTTGACCATTTTTTGCACCCGTCGGGTAATACCCGACGGGTGCAAATTTTCTTTTTAACACTATTTCACAGCACGGAACGGGGTTATCGTGGCTCAATTCTTACTTTTGCGTGCAATCGGACTATATGAGAATTGAGCAGGTTATAGGAGGTTTGTTATTGCTTCTTGCAGCATCGGGCTGCAACAATGCCGAACAATCGTCGTCAACAGCAAACACCGTGGTATCAACCGGTATCCCGGTACCGAAAGACCTGGCGTATAAAGTGGTGAAAGTGTACCCACACGACAGCACGTTTTATACACAGGGATTGGCTTTTCTTGACGGACAATTATACGAAGGCACCGGCGGTAGCCCGGAATACAGTCACTATAAATCATTTATCGGCAAAATCGATCTTGCTACCGGTAAACCGCTGCAGCAGGTGTTTCTCGACACCAATTATTTCGGTGAAGGCATCACTCCGTTAAAAAGTAAGTTTTATCAATTGACCTGGCATGGTAACAAAGGGTTTGTGTACGATGCCAAAACCCTGAAGCGGCTGGCCGAGTTTCCATTGAAAACCGAGGGCTGGGGAATAACAACCGACAGCACCAGCCTGATCATATCAGACGGATCCAGCAATCTTTATTTCCTGGATCCGGATAATTTTTCCACCCAGCGCATTGTCAGCGTAAGCGACAACAACGGTCCGATCAATAACCTGAATGAGCTGGAATACATCAACGGGTATATCTACGCCAACCGCTACCAGTACAATTATATTTATAAGATCGATCCTTCCAACGGCCAGGTGGCAGGCATTCTGAACCTGGATGGTATTCTTGCCGCCAACAGCAGCGAAAACCTGCAGAATAGCAAGTACGCAAGCAAAGACGCCGTTCTCAACGGTATTGCGTATGACCCGGCTAGCGGTAAGCTATACGTAACGGGCAAGCTGTGGCCGCAGCTGTATGAAATAGCGATCACCGCCCAATAAGGTCTCTACGCTTTGCCGGCGATATAAATGATGGAGCTGGCTTTTTGCACGGAACCAAGCGCGGCCAGGTCTGAACGAAGGCCGGCAAAAAACGCCGCCAGGTGGTTCGGCCGGCCGTTTGCATACCCTTCGCTTAACATGCTGATGTAAAAAGGATCAAACCACATGGCTTTCCTGCTTTCCACCCGAAGCCGGTGCCGCAACAATAATGTTTCTACCGATAAGGGCGAGAAATGATACAAGTGACGGGGCACATCGTAGGCAGCCCAGGCTGCGCCGTATTTTTTGGCATCGGTCGATAAATAGTTGGGCAGCGCCAGCAGCAATTTACCGCTGGGCGCCAGCAAGTCCGCAAACCGCGTCACGTATCCATGCAGGTCATGTACATGCTCCAGCACATGCCAGAGGGTGATGGCATCAAAACCGGCGGCTGGCAGCTGGTAAATTTCCACCGAAGGCTTCAGGCTGATACCGTATTTTTTTACCGCCATCGCCCGGGCGCTTTCGTCGGGCTCCAGCCCGGTAACCGTCCACCCTGCCGCCTGCATGGTATGCGCAAATGCGCCGGTACCGGCCCCGATATCAAGAAGCCGTCCCTTTTGCTTTTCCGTTTTTGCCTGCACCAGCTTCCGTTTTTGCTGTAAAGTGATCCGCCTGATACGGTGATACAAGCGGTTCACCAGGCCGGTAGACGTGTCGGAATGCGAAATATAGTCTTCCGACTGATAATAAGGCGCAATGTCCATTGCATCGGGCACATCCTGGGTAAACCGCAGCCGGCAATCGGCGCATTCCCATACCGAAAATATTTCCTGCGATACCGAATGGTCTTTGATATCAAATACCGGGTGGATGTTTTGCGAAAAACAAACAGGACAGGAATTGTAGTGTATAACCGACATGTATAACCGAAAACTTATTTGTTGGTACTGGTGGCCGGCATCTGCACGGTGGGAACCGGCTGCGAGTTGCCTGTTGAAGACATCCTGAATCCATAGCGATAGAACTGGTAAAAACAGATCGTGGCAGCAAGCGCCATGAGTATAACCGGCCATATCCACCACGACGTTTTTTCAACCTGCACCGCTTCTTCCAGCAGCTCGGGCATTTCATCACTGCTCCTTTGCCGGTCGCCCACCAAAAGGGAATGGGGTGTTTGTTCACGTATAACGCGCCGGGCCGCCACCGGTCTTTTTTCAGGCCATGTGCGGGCAAAGGCTTCAAAGAAAATATCGCCGTTGGAATTGGTGTGGAAGCTGCCGAGCCCTTCCCAGATCGCTTCTTCGCGGGCTCTTAATTTCGCCCGCAGGCCATAGGAGTATTCGTTGTACCACCGCATGACTTCCACATCGGGCAACTCCATTTTCGTTGCCAGGTAAGAAAAAAATTCGGTGTCGGGCGCATCGAAGTATTTGTCAAAGCGAAACGCGAAACCGGGGGCATGCAACTGGCGGTTCGCAAAATCATTTCTGGCCGGAACCCGGTCCATATGCAGGGTACCCATACCCGGAATACTGATACGCCGGTGCTGAAAAAGATAATGATTCAAAACCTCCATACGCGCTAAGATAGGCTATTGGCGTGTTACAGCCGGAAAATCACACCACCCAGCACCTGGAAGCCATAGGTTTCATACTGGTTCCAGCGCATGTAACGGTTGTTGAAAATATTGTTCATCTGGAAGAAGAGGTCGAGCTTGGGCATCACCTTAAATTCCACACCCAGGTTCAGATCGGCCGCCTTGTCTCCTTTTCGGGCCTCGCCGGCCGAGGTCTGGTAAGCCGGTCCGTCCCACGCAAACAGGTCGGCCTTCAGCATAAGGTCTTTAATGACCTTCCAGCGCAGGTTGGCATTCAGTTCCATAGGCAGTAATCCCCAGGCTCTTTGCTGTTCGGCTATGCGGGTGAAACTGGTATAGGTAACACCCGATTTAAAGCTGAAGGTTTCACCCAGCGTATAACCGATCTCACCGTGCAACTGCACCATGGTAATTTCGGGTGAGAAGAGGGTGATAAAGGTTTTGCCGTCGGCCCGGTCGTTGACAAAAAGCACTTCATTGTAATGCTTCGCAAAGCTCAGCTTGGCGCTGTAAGAGAAATTACGCGCCAGTGAACCCTTGAACCCGCCGTAAAATTCGGTTACCCGGTTATTACGAAGGGTATCGGGTTGCATGATCCATGGGTTGATCGCAGCAAAGCGCTGGTACGAACCCTTGTTGAAATAGCCAATCCAGCCGGCCTGGAAAGTAAAGCGCTTGTCGTTCGTAGTGAAATCGGCCATCAGGTTGGGCAGGAGGTGGAATACTTTATTGTCCCAAGACGGCAATACGCCGGCATGCAAATACACATTGGGGGTTCGCATTACAAAAGCCGGGTCAACCAGAAACAGGTTGTTTTTCAGTTTGGCCAGGTTCGGTGGCTGGTAATTGGTGAGGTCGGCCGTTACGCCGAGGTTAAAGCCGAGGTTTTCGCCGATCTCTTTCTGCAACGGCAGCTTTACCACCAGGTTGCTCTCCGTGCCTTTGTACCAGTAATTGGTTCCGGTGAAGCCGGTGAAGGCAATGCTTGGCTGGTAGCTGATACCATAGGCCGACGGATTGATATTCCTGAAACTGATGATTCCGTCGACCGTCTGGAATTTCTGCTTCAGCTGGCTTTTGGTAAAGCTGAGTGTATTGGGTTCGTATCCGTAAAAGAAATAATCCTGCGCCTTGAAGCCCAGCCTTGCATTCATTTCATGGTTATCGCCCACGGCAACCGTACCCTTCAGCTGCAGGTCGAGTGAATTGTTTTTCTGGTAATCGAGCTTGCCTTTTGCTGCAAAGAACTCCCCATATACGCCAACATTGTTACGGGCATCGCCTGCTGTTATAGCGCCCTGCAGGTAAGGCAAATGAATATTGCCTACACCCACTTTCAGGTACTGGCTGTTCTTCCAGGGCAGGCTGCTGTCGATCTGCATCGCTACGGGGCTTACACCCGATGGAAGAAAGGGTACTTTTACCTTTTGTTCAGGCACATTATAGGTAAGCGAGGGACGTGCAGAATCCACCTGCGGCAGGGAAGCGGAAAAATTTTGCTTCACCGCGGGGCGCAGCACCGGCTTAAAGGTGGAAGTGATATCGATGGTCTTTTTCCTGGTCGTGTCTTGCGCAAAGGCAGCGCCTGCTGTCAACAGCAGCACAACTATTGTGAATACATAACGGCACTTGTTCATGGAAACCATTTCTACTTTTGTCAATTCAGTTTTTGCTGGCATGTTGTTTCTCTGCTTCGGTGGCTTCATTCAGTTTCTGCTGGGCTTCTTCTTTCACAGCCGGGATGCTGGCATTTTCCACCACACTCTGGTAGGTTGCCTTGGCATTGAAATAATCTTCCTGTTTGAAATAAATATCTCCCAGCAACAGGTAGGCTTTCGTTACCCATGTTTCATACGATCCGTTCTTATTCACTACTTCAAAGGCGCTTTTCTCGGCCTCCTTGTATTTACCCTGCAGAAACTGGCACCAGGCAATACCATATCTCGCTTCTGCGCTCAGCTCTCCTTTTGAAGCGCCGGCAGCAGCTTTATAATAGCTGATGGCCAGGTCGTATTGTTTGTCTTCCTGCGAGGCCCTTCCCAGCACCATGTTGGCGAGCAGCTTGTCGTCGGTACCCGCTCCTTTCATTTGCAGCAGGTCTTTTGCATTGGCCGAAGCCTCGCTCCATTTCTGCAGCTGGTACTGGCTGCGCAGCAAACCGCGGGCTGCTTCCAGCTTGTTTTCATCGGTGCTGGCAAATTCTTTCAGGCGCGTGTAATAGGTAGTGGCCTTGTCGTACTGTTTGAGGTCGAAGAAATACAACCGGGCTGCCTGCAGCAACGACTTTTCACCGTAGCGGTTGGGTACCCTGTCGGCCACCGCACCATAGGCAGCAGCGGCATTGGCGAAGTCTTTTTTGCTGAGGTATATTTCTCCCTTGTAGTAATTG
>JASGFZ010000186.1:0-6418 GCA_047605345.1 Flavihumibacter sp.
TGTGCATACCCTGTTTTTCCAGTGTGGCCTTGGCCATATGATGGGTCTTGATGTGCATGATATGGAAGACCTGGGTGAAGCTTTTGTGGGTTATACCGATACCCTGAAAAAACGGACCGGCTTCGGTTGGAAATCCCTGCGCCTCGGCCGTGCGCTCGAAAAAGGATTCGTGCTAACGGTTGAGCCCGGTTTGTATTTTATTCCCGAACTGATCGACCGCTGGAAGGCCGAAAACAAACTCGCTTCGTTTGTCAATTACCGTGAGCTGGAGAAGCTGCGCCATTTTGGCGGTATCCGCATTGAGAATAATTTTCTTATTACCGAAGCCGGAAGCCGCCTGCTGGGGAAGCCGCTGGTCATGTCGGCCGAAGACGTGGAGACCCGGCTCAGCCTAGGCTAATATGAACAGCGAAACGGCCTGCCCGTCGGCCTCTTCGTTTTGCTGGTGAATACAATGGGGGATGAAAGGCTGAAGGAAGGATTTGGCCATGAGCCGCTGGGGGCTGGCGAGCAGTATTTTCTTTCCCTGCTCCAGAAAGCGGTGCAGGGTTGCCGATAAGGGGGCAAAGCAGGAGGGGTCGTAATTTACATCGCTCAATAATATCAGATCCGCTTCGAGGCTTTCATCCACCCGGGCCCAGTCCATTTGACAGATGCTTACATTGGCAAAGGCGCCCCTTTTCCGGGTCTCTTCCATAACCGGCAGGCTGTCTGCGGCTATATCACTGGCAATGACGCCCGCCGCATAACGGGCAGCAGCAAACGAAGGCAGGCCCAGCCCCGCGCCGAGTTCGAGGCAATGCCGTCCGTCTACCCATCGGGGCTGTTCATCTATAAACCTGGCCATCGCCAGGGCCGCGGGCCATAGCCTGGCCCAATAGACCTGGTGGCCCTTTGCCGGCGTTATGGCGGCGGGCGAAGGCATACAAAGGTTGATGGTCTGGCGGGGGAGTGCCAGCTTTTTAAAAACGAGCGAACCGGGCTGCATAAGAATGTTTGATGCCGGTAAAGATTGCCGGCAAATCCGAATTGATTTACTAGATTTAGGCATGCAAGCTACGTCAAACTATGCCGTCAGAGTGTCATTGATTGCTGCACTCGGCGGGCTCCTTTTCGGATTTGAAACGGCCGTTATTTCAGGCGCTGAAAAAACCATCCAGCAACTGTGGTCGCTTACGGCAGGCTGGCAGGGGTTCACGGTTGCATCCAGCCTTATCGGTACGGTGATCGGATCGCTGGTTGCCGGAAAACCGGCGCAGCTGTACGGCCGGCAAACCGTGCTTTTTGCGATTGCGCTTTTGTACCTCGTCAGCGCTATCGGCTGTGCCTTGTCGCCCATCTGGTCGCTCTTCATATTGTTCCGTTTGATCGGTGGCCTTGCAGTGGGTGCTTCTTCTGTGGTAGGCCCTATGTATATCTCTGAAATATCCCCTGCACACATGCGGGGCCGCCTTGCCGGCTCTTTTCAGCTGAATATCGTATTCGGCATTCTGATAGCGTACCTCACCAACTTCCTGTTCAGGGGGCTCGGTGAAGACGCCTGGCGCTGGATGCTGGGTATAATGCTGGTGCCCGCAGGCATATTCGCCGCACTGGTAAGAACCATTCCCGAGAGCCCGCGGTGGCTGGTGCTCAACAACCGCGACGATGAGGCAAGGGCCGTATTTGAAAAAACCGGTGATACCGAAGCCCTCAATAATATCAAACAGGAACATCTCCTGTCACAGCATGGCGCCAATGAATCGCTGTTCCAGGCCAAATACCGGAAGCCCATCATCTTCGCGGTGCTGCTGGCGATGTTCAACCAACTGGCAGGCATAAATGCCATTTTGTATTATGCGCCGCGTATTTTCGAGATGGCCGGTTACGGCCACGAGCAGGCTTACCTGCAGCCGGTTTATATCGGGCTGGCCAATGTGTTGTTTACCCTGCTGGCGATGAATTTCATTGACCGTTTCGGCCGGAAAACATTGCTGATCATCGGTTCATTTGGAATGATCCTTTTCCTGGGGCTTACCGCTGCGGCCTTCCGCTCAGATGTGAGTGGCAATTCGTCGGTGGTATTGTACCTGGTCGGTTTTATCGCCTTTTTTGCTTTCTCGCAGGGCGCAGTTATCTGGGTCTTCATTTCGGAGATATTTCCCAACCCGGTACGTTCGCAGGGCGGCTCGCTCGGCAGCTTCACCCACTGGATCATGGCAGCCATTATTTCGTGGACCTTCCCCATCATTGTGGAAGGCAGCGAAAAAGGCGGCTATTACAGCTTTCTTTTTTATGCCATCATGATGGTGCTGCACCTCCTTTTTGTATGGAAATTTCTTCCCGAAACCAAGGGCCGCAGCCTGGAGCAGATCCAGCAGGAGCTTGGTATCGAAAATGAAAATACACAGCATGAAAAAGCCTATCTGGGGCATTGACCTCGGCGGAACCAAAATAGAAGGAGTGATACTCCCTTCTTTGTCAGATGCCAATCCCATCATCAGAACCCGCGTTGCCACCGAAGGAGACCAGGGGTACGGGCATATTCTTCAGCAGATCGAAAAACTGATCCGCAAAATGGAGGGGGAAACCGGGCTCGTTTGCCAAACGGTGGGCATCGGCACCCCGGGTGTGATCGATCCGCGGCTGCAAACCATGAAAAACAGCAACAGCACGGCGCTGAACGGGCAGCCGCTGAAAGACGATATCGAGCAATTGCTTAAAATACCGGTGGTGCTTGCCAACGACGCCAACTGTTTTGCGCTGGCCGAAACCCATTGGGGCGTAGTGAAACAACAGCACCCCGGTGCAAAAATGGTATTCGGCATTATCATGGGTACCGGCGTGGGCGGCGGGCTGGTAATGGACGGCCGCATCTGGAACGGCTTACACGGCATCGGGGGTGAATGGGGCCATATTTTTCTCGATGAATCGGGCGGACCCTGTTATTGCGGCAAAACCGGTTGCGTGGAAACCATGCTCAGCGGGCCCTCCCTGCAACGTTTCTACCGCGAATCGGGCGGGGCGGCGCTTTCACTGAAAGAAATTGTAGGCCTGGCCGCTACCGGCGAAGAAAAAGCCCTGCTCACCATGCACCGCCTGCATCATTATTTCGGCAAAGCCCTTTCCATCATTACCAACCTGCTGGATCCCGATGTGGTCGTTATTGGCGGCGGCGTGGGTAATATCGATTCTATTTATACGGCGGGTATCCGCTCGCTGGAGCATTTTATATTCAACAACCGCCTCGACACACCAGTGCTGAAACCGGCCCTGGGCGATAGCGCCGGCGTATTCGGCGCCGCGGCGCTGGTGGCTTCCTGATCGTATTTTTCCTATGATATTTATGGGTAAAATACCATTTAGAGCGGCATTAATATACTTTTTTCCCCGGTATTGCCATAAAAACCGGAACGAAGGTTGCTTTGGAAAATAATTAGTACTACTTTTGATCCGTTCCTTTAAAACAGACAATCCTCTCCATCCTTTCGAAGGCCGAACCGTTCCAATTGTATGCCTAATGAAAAATTGAGTTTTTTATAACTTAATTTATTCTAGGATGAAAAAGAAAATTCTTGTAATTACTGAAAGCAAAGCAATCAGATTTTTACTACAGACCGTACTCAACGACGACTACCTGACTGTACCCGCCGCTGAAGCAGGCGAAGCCATGGCACAGTTGTCGAAAACTGCAACCCCTGCCGCTATTATTATTGACTCAGAACTCCCCCATATGGAGCCCTGGGAACTGGTAGAGCACCTGAAAACGAGTCGTCTGTACCAGCACATTCCCATGGTTGTTATTTCAGCCGACGATGAAGAGATGATTAACCGCCACACCATGGAGCTGGGCGTGGAATCAACCTTCCGGAAGCCCTTCAATCCCATCGATCTCAAGCAAAAACTGGATATCCTGGTGAACCAGCGCCAGGAAGCGGTTGTCAAGCACCTGAAAGTTGTCTGATACCACCAGAATCGGCTAAGGTATTCTAACGGCTATTGTAATTTTGGGCGAAATCACCTGAAGATCTCATTTGACGCCGCCATATTATCCAGCCCGATAGCATACCTGAAAGGGGTAGGACCCCTTCGGGCAGATCTGCTGACAAAGGAATTAAGCATTTCCTCTTTCAAAGACCTGCTTGAGCATTTTCCTTTAAGGCATATAGACAAAACGAGGGTAGACCCGATTCGCAGTGTGCGAACCGCTGCCGATTATATCCAGGTGGCCGGTACGCTGACGAACGTTCAGCTTATAGGCGAAGGCCGCTCCCGGCGCATGGTTGCAACCCTGCGCGATGCCGGCGATGAGCTGGAGCTCATCTGGTTCCAGGGAATTCACTGGATCCAGAAGCAGCTTGTTCCCGGCAAGGCTTACCTGGTTTTCGGCAAGCCTTCGTTCTTCAACGGGAAGCACCAGATCAGCCATCCCGAGCTGGAAGAATACCTTCCCGCGGTTCGCGGGCCGCACACGCACCTGGAGCCGATCTATCCCAGCACGGAAAAGCTGAAAGCGAAATCGTTGAACGGGCGGCAATTGGGTAAGCTCACCCGCCAGCTGCTGACCGCCCTGCAACCGGCCGACCTGCCGGAAAACCTGCCCGAAAGCATCCGGCGGAAGTTTAATTTCCCCGGCCGTTTTGACGCTTACCAGTCCATCCATTTTCCGGCTACCGAAGCCGCTTACCAGCAGGCGCTGGAAAGATTGAAATTCGAGGAGCTGTTTTTTGCCCAGGTAAGGCTCAACCTGGTACGCCTCGAAAGAAACCGTTATTCCAAAGGCATCGTATTTGCGCAGGTGGGCGCCTTGTTCAACCGCTTTTACAACGAGCACCTTCCGTTCCCGCTTACCAATGCCCAGAAAAGAGTGTTGAAAGAGATCCGCCACGATATGGGAAAGGGCAGCCAGATGAACCGGCTCCTGCAGGGCGATGTGGGCAGTGGAAAAACAATGGTAGCCCTGCTTACGATGCTGCTCGCAGCCGATAACGGCTACCAGGCCTGCCTGATGGCGCCCACCGAAATCCTGGCCCAGCAGCATTTCAACAGCATTTCGGCCCTGCTCAAAGACATGCCCCTGCGGGTTGAGCTGCTCACCGGATCGGTGAAGACCGGCCGGCGCAAACCCCTTCTTCAAAGCCTGGCCAATGGCGACATTCACCTGCTGATCGGCACACACGCCTTACTGGAAGACAAAGTGGTATTTCATCGGCTGGGCCTTGCCGTTATAGACGAACAGCATCGTTTTGGTGTAGCGCAAAGAGCCCGGCTGTGGAAAAAAGCGACGGTGCCGCCGCATATCCTCGTGATGACGGCTACCCCCATTCCGCGAACCCTGGCCATGACCGCTTACGGTGATCTCGATTACAGTGTGATTGATGAGTTACCGCCGGGCCGGCAACCTGTTCACACGGTACACCGGTATGACGATGCAAGAGCCAGCGTGATGGATTTCATCAAAACAGAAATTAAAAAGGGACGCCAGGCATACATCATTTTCCCCCTTATCGAAGAGTCGGAAAAGCTCGACCTGGAAAACCTGATGCGCGGCTATGAAAATGTAAAGGCATTTTTCCCCGAACCCGCTTACTGGATCAGCATGGTGCACGGCCGGCAAACACCCGAAGTCAAAGAAACCAATATGCAACGCTTTGTTGCGCACGATACTCAGATTATGGTTGCCACCACGGTGATTGAAGTGGGCGTGAATGTGCCGAATGCCACCGTAATGGTGATTGAAAGCGCAGAGAAATTCGGCCTCTCTCAACTCCACCAGCTCAGGGGGCGGGTGGGACGGGGTGCAGAGAAGAGTTTTTGCATTTTATTAACAGGCCCGCAACTGAACCGCGAAGCCCGTGAACGGTTAAAAACAATGGTTTCAACGAACGACGGATTTGTGATTGCTGAAAAAGACCTGGCGCTGCGTGGTCCGGGCGACATTGAAGGTACCCGCCAGAGCGGCGATCTGTCGCTGAAGCTGGCCAACCTGGTAACCGATAAAAAATGGGTGGAGATGGCCGGAAAGCTGGCTGCACATATAGTGGAAAACGATGCTGCGTTGGAAGAACCTGCGCATCGTGTAATCAAAGACTTTCTGCTGTCGCAAAAAGGAAAACTGGCATGGAGCCGCATTTCGTAGTTGTATCTATGTTAAACATCGAAATAGGCTTTCAACTGCTTAGAGAATTCGTTTATTTGGCGTAAATTCAAAGACATTGGTTAGATATTTCTTCATATTTCTGTTTACCCTGTTCACTGTTTGTGCCGGCGCACAAAAAAACACGAATAGCCTGCAGTTTATTGAAAACAAGGGCCAGTGGGATGCGCGTGTCAAATTCATGGCCGAAACCGGTAATGGCGCCATCTTCCTTCGGCAGAACGGATTTACCGTTATGCAGCGTCACCCCGATGATCTGAAGAAAACGGACAGCCATAATGA
>JASGFZ010000187.1:0-6398 GCA_047605345.1 Flavihumibacter sp.
ATTCCCACGCTGGCGCCCTACCTGCTGCCCCGCTTTCTGCCTTATTTTATGGAACATTTCGCCGAAGTGCAGCTGAAGGTGAAGGAAATGACCACCGACCATGTGCTGGAAGCGCTTCAGAACGGCCAGATAGATATGGGCCTGGTGGTTACACCGCTGGCAAATGCCGGCATTCACGAGGAGGTGTTGTTTTACGAAGAGATGCTGGCCTATGTATCGCGCAAGCACGCGGCCTATAAAAAAACCTATGTGCTGGCCAATGATATCGATGTGCGTGAACTGTGGCTGCTGGAAGAGGGGCATTGCCTGCGGTCGCAAATGCTGAATATCTGTGAATTGCAGGCGGCCCAGAAAAACCTCTCGATGTTTGAGTACGAGGCGGGCAGCCTGGAGACCCTGAAGAAGATGGTGGAAACGAATCATGGCATTACGATTCTGCCCGAGCTGGCCACGCAGGATATGAGCGCCGCCCAGCTGCGCCTGCTGCGGCATTTCAGGAGCCCCGTGCCGATGCGGGAGGTAAGCCTGGTAACGCCTAAAAATTTTGTGAAACAGAAGCTGTTGCGCGCCGCTCGGGAATCCATTCTCAGCAACCTGCCCGACAAGATCAAAAAGAACAAGGCGCGCAACCTGGTGCAGATCACTCCGTAAACGGCTGAATAACGGCTTCAATAGCCAACGCGGTTTTTTTCTTCGTCGTTGTTATTGCCGTGCCGGTTTCGGCGTGTGGTGCTTTCTTTTCCGAAGCGGTAACCCAGCGACAGCCCGAGCCGTTGGGTATCTGTTTCGAAGCGTTGTGTATAGCTGCTTTGCGGTACCCCCACCGAATAGTTCCGGTTTACCCAGGTATGGAATATATCATTGGCAAAAAACCGGAGCGACAGCTTCCCGTCTTTCCATTTTTTCTGCATCGCCGCCTGTATGCGGAGGCGGCTGCGGGTAAAGGCCTGGCCGTTCAGGTCGCGGCTGGCATAATAAGCGCCGGCCTCGGCCGACCAGGTTTTGCCGATCTGGAACTGGTTGTTCAGGGTGTACCGCATTACCCAGGTAGAGGCCTCGAAGCGGGTGCTGTCGTCCGATCGCAATCCCATGCGGGAGGTTTGTATATAGTGGTTCATCTGCCACCACCTGGTTGGATGCCAGCTGATATCTGTATTGAGCAACACCATGAAACCCCGGGCTATATTCTGCGGCCGCGACAGGTATATTTTATCCTGCAGTGAGGTAATCTGGAAAATGACATCGCTGAATGCATTGTAACTCAATGCCAGGTTCAGCCAGTTCGATCGCTGGTATTTCAGCTCTATCCGGTTTTGAAACTGGGGTAAAAGAAGGGGGTTGCCCAGGCTGTAGCTGTATTCGTCGCGGTAGAAAAGAAAGGGATTCAGCAGCTGGTAGTTGGGGCGTTGTATCCTGCGGTTAAGGATCACCGTTAGGGTATTTTTGCCCGAACTGTCGGGTTTGTATTGCAGGTATAGGGTAGGGAACAGCTGTACGTAGTTTCTTTTGTGTTCGCTTCCCGCTATCCACTGGTTACCCAATTGGGTACCGCGGGTGCGGGTCTGCTCCATGCGCATACCCAGTTGTATTCCCCAGTGCTTCCAGCCTTTCTGCCAGCTGCCGTACAAGGCATTAACGGTTTCGCGGTAAATAAAATGGTTGCTGTTCTGGTGGAAGTCGGTGGTGGTCTGCTGGTCGTTCTGCACCCATCCTGATTTCAAACCCGCTTCCAGTTTTCCTTTGTTTCGCAGGGGGCGGCTGTATTCTGCGCGTAGGGTCAGCATATCCAGCCTGCCGGGCGTCAGGTAGTAATAGCCGTTTGTTTGCTGCAGGTGGCCGGTTGCATTGAAGTTTTCATTGACGATGGATTGCCTGCCTTCATTGTCGTATCGCTGGAAGCTGATGTCAGTCAGCAATTCATGGCCTGCATCGTTGAACTGGTATTGTGAGAACGCGCTCAGTCCCGCACTTTTCCGGGTATCCCGGCCGGTGGTACGGGTATTGTTGATGGAATCGGTAAGGCCGTTCATATCGAGCAGGCGGCCCTCGTTGCCGGTTTCAGATCGCTGCCGGTAGTTGCCGGCATTCACCTGGAAGCCGCTGAGCCATTTCCGGGTAAGCTGCCAGTCGAGCCCCATCATCCCGTTAACAGATGATGGCACGCGGCTGCGGTTCCGGCTGCTGATGACCATTTGGCTGGTTGGTTGCTGTTGCGCATCAAGATACAGCCGCTCATAATTGTTCCGGTTGTAGTCGTTTTCAAAAGAATGGCTGAGGTTGCTGAACAGGTTGATCTTGCCCGAACGGTAATTCAGTTGCAGTGATTCGTTTAACCGGGCATATACGCCCTGGCTGCCTGCAACAGTTGCCGAACCGGTGAAGCCGGCCAGCCGGTTCCTTTTCAGCCTGATATTGATCATGGCGTTGCCATTGGCATCATAGCGCGCGGGCGGGTTATCGATCAGCTCTATTTTGTCGACCAGCGAAGCCGGCAGCGATTTCAGGTAAGCGGCGATATCGGTTCCTGCGAGGTAATTGGTTCTGCCGTCGATCATGATGATTACGCCACCCCGGCCGTGCAGGCTGATGTCGTTGTTGATGCCGATCTGCACACCCGGTAATTTTTCCAGCAGCTCGAAGCTGCTGCCACCGGTGCCGCCGGTCATCCCCGCAACGTTAATGATACTGCGATCGATCTGGTGTTCGATCAACGGTTTTTTGGCGGTGACGGTAACGGTTTTGAGCTGGCGGATGCTGTCGGTACGCAGGCTGTCTTGCGAGAACAGGAAACCCGGCAGCAGCAACAGGATAAGACTGAGGTAGCGCATCTTGTTTTTTTACAAAAATTGCCGGCTGCCCGGAGGCGGGAAAATAATACTGTTGTACTTTGAAAAAGACCTGACGGAAACCCGTTTGCAGCTGACCAGTCCGTTGATCAGCCGTTATGGGCATTTCGTCAGCCATCGGGCGGTATTGGGCCTTTTTGTTCGCGGCCGGCCGGTAAACGGCTTTTATTTGGAATATGAAAAACAATCGTTTGGGCATATTGCAGTTTTTTGGTTCCTGGTGGTACCTGCTGCTTGCTTTCGCGGTGGGTATTCCCTTTTATGCGTTGTTGCGGAATGTGGTAATCGAAATGCAGGTTAGGGAAGACGAAGCAATAACTTTCGGTATTACCGCTACTTTCCTGCTTTGTGTTTTCGCGGGCCGGTACATAGTACAGGTACTCGATATAAAAGATACCAGGATGCCTTTAACACCTGTAGCCGGTCTTTCGGTATTGATCGTTGTATCGGCGGTATGGTTTTTCTTTCATGCCGACTTCCCGCTGAACAACCGGGTGGCGATCAATATGTTCCTGTTCGTGTTGCCGCTGGTCACCGGCGGGCTGTCGCTGGGAGCGCTTGTGAAAATACTGCGTACAGTGGGGAAGAACCGCCTTGATGCAGCACTGACCGAAGCGAGCGGCAGCAAAGCAGAACTGCAGCTGCTGCAATCGCAGCTGAGTCCGCATTTCCTGTTCAACACCCTGAACAACCTGTACGGACTGTCGTTGGCGCGGCATGAGAAGCTG
The DNA here is from genome assembly GCA_047605345.1 of Flavihumibacter sp. Taxonomy (GTDB): domain Bacteria; phylum Bacteroidota; class Bacteroidia; order Chitinophagales; family Chitinophagaceae; genus Flavihumibacter. The sequence goes on from JASGFZ010000187.1 coordinate 3,575, forward strand.
CCCGCCATGCTGCTCAAGCTTTCCGATCTGCTGCGCTACTCCGTATATGAAGCCGGTGCGCCAACCGTTACCCTGCGTGATGAATGGAAATACATCAATGACTATATCGATTTCGAGCGGTTGCGTTTCGGTGAAAGGCTGGAACTGCGCATGGACATGCCTGATGAAATGGAAGGGCAGGTTAAACTGGCCCCGATGCTGCTGATCGTGCCGGTTGAAAATGCGTTTAAGCATGGCCGTGATACAGCCGCCGATACCATCAGGATCAGCATCAGGCTACAGGTATGGGGTGATTCCATCCTGTTTTCGGTGGTTAATCCATTTGCCGTTCATGAGCAGGTTGCATTGCCGGCGAACCAACACAACGGGTTCGGCCTGGTGAACCTGCGCAAGCGGCTCGACCTGTTGTACCCCGGAAAACATTCACTCGATATACAGTCGGCCGATGGCGAATTTCGCGTACACCTTCAACTGAAAATCAGATAAGATGCAACAGTGGCGATACCTGGTGGTAGATGACGAGCCGATTGCAAGGGATATACTGCTGCAATACGGCAGCCACCTGCCTTTCCTGGCGGCGGCGGGCAGTTGCGGGTCGGCCCTCGAAGCGCGGCAGGTATTGCAGGACCAGAAAGTGGATATTCTTTTCCTGGATATCAATATGCCGGTGCTCGACGGGCTCTCCTTTCTGCGCACCATGAAAAACCCGCCCCAGGTGATTTTTACAACGGCCTACAAAGAATTTGCCGTAGATGCTTTTGACCTGGCCGCCTGCGATTACCTGCTCAAGCCTTTTTCGCTCGAACGGTTTATGGTGGCGGCAGACCGGGCCATCGCCCTGTTGCAGGGCAGCCAGCCGGCGGTGGTGCAACCCTCTCCGCCCTTACCCGAAGAAGTATTTATCAGGGCCGATGGAAAGATATATAAGCTGGATCCTTCGGCATTGCTTTTTATCGAGGCCAATGGCAACTACACCCGCTTTGTGCTGCAGCAACAGGTACTTCTCCCTGCCATGACCTTTCAGGCGGCATCGGCCCTGCTTTCGCCGCATTTGTTCCTGCGTGTACACCGCTCTTTTGTGGTGAACCGCAGCCGGATCGATCGTATTGAAGGCAACCGCGTTTTTGTTGGCGGACGCGAAATTCCTATCGGCAGCAATTTCAGGGAAGCCTTTTTACAGGCGCTGGGGCTTAGCTGAAACCGTTGTGCGCATCCTCTTCATGGTACACCCTCGTTAACCGCAGGTTGGTTACCGGCGCTACTATGAGCGGGAATTTTTCCACCACCACATTGGAGGGGTCAAGCCCGAAACCGCGCTCTTCAGAGAGGCCGACCTCTTTCAGCCAGAAATACAGCTTCATGATCAGGCGTTCGGCGAGCGGCAGCTCATTGTCCTGGCTGAGGTATTTTTCCATCACAATGAACTGGAAATCGCCCACTACATTGTTGCGTTCGAGTGATTCGTACCGGCTGTAGATATTTACTTCCTTGTTGTTGACCAGCTCTTCCACCACCTTGCGGAACAGCAGGTTCATGCGCGGCTCCATCCGGAAGCCCAGCCTGAATTCCACGCGGATGATATCGTTCGGTATGATATGGTCCACCACGTATTCGCAGGTATAGGGATCGTCGAGCGTATCCACATGTACAAACCAGTAAATATCGGCGCGCTTGGGCTTTTTGTTCAGGATCGAATACATGATCTTGTGCTCGATTTCGCGCGGGTTATTGGCGCTCGTCATGTACACCAGGTGCGTGGCGTATTTGGGAACGGTTTTGTCGTTGCTGAGCTCCTGGATCATCGGCACATAATGCTCCAGCCGTACAAATTCCACATAGCGGTTTTTGATCTTGCGGCTCCGGTGCCAGATGTACATGATGCTGAACAGGGCGCCGGCAATGACGAGGGTTACATAACCGCCGTGCTCGAATTTTTCGAGGTTGGCGATCAGGAAGCTCACTTCAATGGTAAAATAAACGACCAGGTAGAGATAGATCAGGAAACGGTTCACCCGGTGGCTTACCAGGAAATTGGCGAACAGGATAGAGGTGGCCATCATGCAAAGCGTGATCGCCAGCCCGTAGGCCGCTTCCATATTCGACGATTTTTTGAAAAACAGCACTACGCCGATACAACCCACAAACAGGATCAGGTTGATGCCGGGTATATAGAGTTGCCCCTTCGCTTCGGTAGGATAGTTGATCTTCAGGCGCGGCCAGAGGTTAAGGCGCATGGCTTCGCTTATCAGCGTAAAGGAACCCGAAATCATGGCCTGGCAGGCGATGATCGCCGCCGTAGTGGCGATCACGATACCTGGTAACAAAAACCAGCCGGGCATGATCGAATAAAATACATTGCTGGTGGTGGTGTCGAAATAACCGTCGTGGTAATTGTGCAGCAGCCAGGCGCCCTGGCCGAGGTAGTTGAGAATAAGACAGATCTTCACAAACACCCAGCTTACGCGGATGTTTTCCTTGCCGCAGTGGCCGAGGTCGCTGTACAGGGCTTCGGCCCCGGTGGTACACAGGAAAACGGCGCCCAGCAACCAGAAGCCCTTGGGGTAGGTGGTGAGCAGTTCGATGGCGTAATGCGGGCTGAATGCGCGGAAAATCGACAGGTTATCGCCCAGGTGAACGGCGCCCAGCAGGCCCAGCATGGTAAACCACAGCACCATGATGGGGCCGAAGAGCTTGCCGATGCTCGCTGTTCCGAATTGCTGTACAAAAAAGAGTATGGAGATGATGCCCAGCACGATCGACATCACCGTGCCCTGCGTGATATCGTGCAGGCGGGGTATTTGGCGTAAACCTTCAATGGCCGAAG
>JASGFZ010000188.1:0-6372 GCA_047605345.1 Flavihumibacter sp.
ATCGAGAATACGTTTGTCTTCGTCTTTCCATACGCTGTGTCTTTCAGGAATCGTAACGGCGCCCATCAGCGATGTTTCCCCGTACCTGCTCCATAACCGGTAGGCTTCGGCCAAACTGGTTTTAACCGGGAAGCCAGGGGTGGGAACGCCCACAAATACGGGGTGAAAACGGTGTTGGTGCAGCTGGTGCAGCCATTCGGAAAGTTCTTCCGCCGAAAATTTTCCCGCGGGGCGGTAAATGATCTTGGGTACCGTTAAGGGAGAGAGGTGATCAACGGCAAAACGGAAAGGATCCAGCGCTTTCTGGAAAGGAAAGGGGCGGTCTGCCGACGTGCGGGCAGATTCATCCTGCACATCGTACACAATAAGCGCGTCGATGTCCAGCGGCATCAGCCGGGCGATGGTTTTCTCCGCGATTTCAGCCACACGATCGGGTGCTGTTTCCGATTTGGGCGGCGTGATACCATAGGTGAGCAGGCCCGGCCTGCCCGATTTTATTTTGTGCAAAAACATAGGTTGCCCGGTGATTTTTCTGCTGCTGTTAAAAAGGACTGCGGGTTTGTTGCCCGCAGTCTGTTGTATGTCAAACAACGCCTTCAACAGGTATTTGCTTGCGTGCCGTTTTTGCGGCCGCTACCATGTTTTCAAGCGCAGCCTTTGTTTCGGGCCACTTACGGGTTTTCAAACCACAGTCGGGGTTCACCCACAGGTTGCTCGCCGGCAGCAGGTCGGCTGCCTTGCTTAACAGCGCTACCATTTCTTCTGTGCTTGGCACCCTTGGAGCGTGAATATCGTACACACCCGGTCCGATTTCATTCGGGTATTCGAAGTGTGCAAATGCATGCAGCAGCTCCATTTGCGAACGCGAGGTTTCGATGGTGATCACATCTGCATCCATTGCCGCGATGTGCTCGATGATGTCGTTGAACTCGCTGTAGCACATATGTGTATGGATCTGTGTTTTGTCTTCCACTCCGCTTGCGGTTACCCGGAACGCTTTCACTGCCCAGTCGAGGTAATGCGGGCGTTTGGCGCGACGCAGCGGCAAGCCTTCGCGGATAGCGGCTTCATCGATCTGGATAATGCCGATACCGGCTTTTTCCAGCGCCACCACCTCATCGCGAATGGCCAGGGCGATCTGGTTGGTGGTAACATCACGGGGCTGGTCATCGCGTACGAACGACCATTGGAGGATGGTTACCGGGCCGGTCAGCATACCTTTCATGGGCTTTTGGGTTTGCGCAGCGGCAAAGCTGATCCAGCGAACGGTCATGTCTTTCGGGCGGCTCACATCACCGTAAATAACGGGCGGCTTCACACAACGGCTGCCATAGCTTTGCACCCATCCGTTTTTGGTGAAAAGAAATCCATCCAGCTGTTCGCCGAAGTATTCCACCATGTCGTTGCGTTCAAATTCGCCGTGTACCAGCACATCGATGCCGATCTCTTCCTGCCAGCGGATGGCGTCGATCGTAGCCTGCCCGATGGCGTTTTCGTATTGTTCAAGGGTAAGATCGCCTTTTTTGAATTGGGCGCGCAACTGGCGGATATCGTCGGTTTGCGGAAAAGAGCCAATGGTAGTGGTGGGGAAAAACGGCAGGTGGAAGCGGTTGCGGTGCAGTTGCTGGCGAACCGGGAAAGCGCTTTTGCGGGTGGCATCGGCTTCCCTGATGGCTGCCACGCGTTCTTTCACTGCCTGCTTATGCACTTTTTGGGAAGAGCGGCGGCCGGCAATGGCTGCTTTGTTGGCCTGTAATAAAGTGTCGTTTCCTTCAGCGATCTGCTTCAGCAGCCACTTCTTTCAACTTTGTTTGGCGAAGCCATCCAGTTTTTCCTGATTCGGGATCGATGGCTGTTTCCAGGTCAGATCGATCGGGCTGTGCAGCAGCGAACAGGAGGAGCGATCAGCGCGGCCGCCCAGCTTGTCACGGCTTTGATCAGGGCCAGCGATTGCGCATAGTCGTTCTTCCATACGTTACGGCCGTCGACCACACCCAGTGAAAGCTGGAGATCAGCGGGGATCAGGGCCAGCACTTCATCGAGTTGCTCCGGTGCCCGCACCAGGTCAATGTGCAGGGCAGTAACCGGCAGGCTTACCGCCAGTTGGGTATTGTCCAGCAGCGCTTCGAAATAAGTGGCTACGAGCAGCTTCACATCGCTTACGGCTGCACTGATAGTGCGATAAGCGTATTCAAATGCTTCTTTGTCTTTCTTCGACAGGTCAAGGGCCAGGCAGGGCTCATCAAGCTGGATCCAGGTGGCGCCCTGTTGTTTCAGGCGATGGATGATGTTGATGTATGCCGGCACCAGCTGATTGATCAGGTCGATGCGTTCAAAGCCTTCTTCCTTTTCTTTACCGAGCAACAGGTAGCTGACAGGGCCGGGCAATACGGGTTTCGCTTTCGCGCCTACGATCTTTTGCGCGGCGGTATATTCATTGAATAGCTGTTCGGAATACAACCGGAAAGTTTGGCCGGCGGTGAACTCGGGTACAATATAGTGGTAGTTGGTGTCGAGCCACTTGGTCATTTCCATGGCGGTGATGTCGAGGCCGTCTTTCTGGTAGCCGCGCGCCATCGCAAAATACAGGTCGATTTCGCTGTTGCCTTTTACCTCAGATACGGGCGCATAACGCTGGGGAATAACACCCAGCAGCAGGCTCAGGTCCAATACCTGGTCGTAAAAGCTGAAATCATTACAGGGAATGAGATCGATACCGGCATCCTGCTGGGTTTGCCAGTTTTCTTCCCTGATCTTACGGGCAACCTGGTTCAGTTCGTCCAGGTTGATCTTGCCTGCCCAATACTGTTCGCAGGCTTTTTTGAGTTGTCGTTGGCCACCAATGCGCGGATAGCCCAGGTTTTGCGTTAACATCTTTTAATGATTTAAGTAAAATGATACCTATGCCTTGACAGCACCTGCGCACAACGCAAAAGGGCATACCGGAGCGGTCAGACCTGTTGCTTTATAACGCGAAAGCATTGTCTGTCCGAAAAAGGCAGGTCTCCTGACTTATAACATTTCAGCCATCCTTCCCACCTGTTGGCCACAGGCAGTGGATATGCCGGCTGAAACCCGGTTGTTATTTACAGTTGCGCGACAGTCCGTGATTTGCACACGGTTCCCTTTTAATCCCGGCTTTCGCCAGGAACCTCTTGCGGTCGATTGTTTAAATTCCAAGCAAATGTAGGAACAACGATTTAATTTCCTCATTTAAACTATTTTTAGGTATTTAAATCTGTATTTGTTTATTTTTGCAGAATATTTTTCTGATAACAAAGATTAATGACGGGACAGAAAGAAAATTATTTTATGGGCGAAGTGGATGAGATCGACACCCGGTTATTGAAGCTGCTGGCGGAAGATGCGCATATCACCATGAAAGAGCTGGCGGCTAAAGTGAATTTGTCGGTATCGCCCGTTTTTGAAAGGGTGAAACGGCTGGAGGCAGATGGGTACATAAAGAAATACATCGCCCTGATCGACGCGGAGAAGCTCAACTACGGGCTGATCATTTTTTGCAATATCAGGCTGAAACAGCACGACAAGGGCATCGGCCGGCAGTTCGTGACCGATATCATGAAGCTGAATGAGGTGGTGGAATGTTATAATATTTCGGGCGATTACGACTTCCTGCTGAAAGTGTACGCGAAAGACATGAAGCATTACCAGGACTTTGTATTCAACAAGCTGGGTTCGGTTAAAAGCATCGGCAGTACGCACAGCACTTTTGTGATGTGTGAGAACAAGAACACCCATAATATCAACCTGTAAACAGTTAAAGTCGTCGAAAAAGCGGCTTTAACCGATGGGTTTGGGCTGTTTCGCCGCTTTTTGCAAATAATACGCCCTATGTTTTGCGTTTTTTGTACTAAACACAACTGTATGGAACGCAAAACATTCCTCCGAAACAGCCTCGGTTTCCTGGGCGTGTCGTCGTTGGCTGCCGGCTGCAGTAAAGAAACAACCGGTACTACCGACACAACTAAAGAAACAAGCGGCACAACAGAAACAACCGGTACAACAACCGGCTCCTGTACGGTTACCAATTCCGAAACCGAAGGGCCTTTTCCCACCGTAACCCCTTCGGGACTGGTAAAGTCGGATATCGTGGGCGACAGAACGGGCGTCGGGTTTACCATTATCCTAACTATCCAGGATAAGAACGCCTCCTGCGCCGCCCTGGCAGGCGCCATTGTGGATATCTGGCATTGCGATAAAGACGGCAATTATTCGCAGTACGGCGGCACCCAGATGCAATCCACCGACTATACCTCTTATACTTTTTTGAGGGGCCGCCAAACCACCGGCACCGATGGGAAGGTAACCTTCACGTCTATCTTTCCCGGCTGGTACCAGGGCAGGGCCACGCATATCCATGTACATATTTACAATGCCAGCGGCCAATCCCTCCTGGTTACCCAGATCGCTTTTCCCGAAGGGAGCGACAGTGCCGTTGTAACTGTAAACAGCGCCACCGCTTACGGTTACACCAAAGGAATGACGGGTTATACTTACAATGCCAATGACAATGTTTTCGGTGATGGGGTCAGCAATGAAATGAGCTCGGTGTCCGGCAGCTTGTCGGCAGGTTACACCCTCACCCATACCATCACGGTAAGCGCATAGTTCATACAAAAAACCATTCTATATGATCCGACAGGTTCCAGCACATATTTTTCCGCGCAATGGCCGGCATGCAAACACGGAAGGCCGGATTAAGATTGATAAAGTATTTGATGGCTGGCCTGCCGGGCATAGCCAGTTCTTTTTCTGGGACTGCCATTTGCCTGCCGGCGCCGACAGCGTTCTGTGGGTGGAAGGCAACCGGCAGCTGGTAGTGCTTCCTGTTTACGGCGAACTCATTATTAGCGACAGCGAACAGCAATTGTCTGTAAACGTGAAGCCGGGAGAGCTCTTCACCCTGCCTGCATTGGAGCATAAAGACTTTATAGTATCGAACAGCGCCGCAGACCATCCCTGCAATTTTATCTGGATAGCATTGCCGGCACCACCGTCCATTTTTTTAAAGTACCAGGTTGTTTCCCTGAAGGGCATTCGACCCAACCAGTTGAAAACACTGGCGGGAAACGCCTGGTTCTCTGTTTCTGCCGCCGTTTTAGACGAAAGGATGGAAGTGGGTTATGCGTTGGCCGGCACTAATACAGCCTATGTGTACGTACTCGAGGGTGTGTTTGAATGCCAGAACCGTTTGCTGGAGAACAGGGACGGGTTAGCCGTTTGGGATACGGATACAGTGGAGATAGAATCACTGGGCCACCGTTCGGTGGTATTGCTGGTGGATGCCAAATTGTAATAACCGTATTGTGACAGGAAGCAGGATTACCATAAAAATTGCCTACCGCGTGGTTCTTGACGGAAGCGCCGGTTTGAACTGGGAGCAGCTGGTGTATGAATCCTCTTACCGGGAATACCGCATGCAGCATCAAACTTACCAGAAAGCCGGCCGGCCGGTGCAGACGTACAAGGAATTGCTGGCGGTTAATCCGGCGGCACAAAATATTCCTTTTATCATAGGCGCGTCGATCGAGGGCTATATACAACAACTGGGTGGTGTTATACCCGGTGTCGCCGACCAGCTTAATGCAAATTTTCTCCCTTTTGTCAATTATAAGGTCGACGTTATCAGCTCCGATTTTTCCGACCGGTCGAAGCATAAGATCGCCATCACCTTTTTTTCGCCGATGATGGTTTTTCTTGCAGAGGTCAATGGCGCCCTGGTCGTTTCGCTGAATGGCGGAGGCGAAAAGGGTTTTGAAACATTGATGTTTCCCTTTAAAAAACAACTATCCATCTGTTATTGGGAAGAATCCGGGTGAGGCTCTGCTGGCCAGCACCAGCAGGCCGGCAATGATCAATAACCCGCCGGCTATTTCTTTAAGGTTCGGGGTTTCCTGGAAAAAAACGGCTGCCAGGATCATGGACAGGGCAACGCCAGATAACCCCTTTTGGCAAAGAGGGCGGTCAGCGCAGCAAAGAGGGCCGACAGCAGTGCGTATAGTAGCCACATGTAGCTCAATTTTCATAAATGTACAACAGGTAGCGGTGAGCTACTGTTCCTTCATTTTCTTGTTCTTGAACCGGTCACTTGCCGTTTGGTAGCAGGAAATGGTTTCCTGTACAAGCTCCTGGTCCACCCGGGCATTTTCGGTCAGTTTTGCGCCGTCCATTGATACCGTAAACTGTTTCACCCTTTTCCTGTCGTCTATTTGCGTAAACAATGAATCTTTAAGCAGCCCCAGGGTTCTGTAGTTGCCGATAAAAGCGCGTTCGTCGCCTGGTTTGGTCTGGTTGATGTCTTTCCCGTATAACTCGCTGTCGTACGACCAGCCGAGGTAGCCGAACAGGGTC
>JASGFZ010000189.1:0-6362 GCA_047605345.1 Flavihumibacter sp.
TTTGTTCGCTTCGTAAATAGTCTACCAACCAGTCCTGTCTTCTTTGTATGATATTGATGGTTTCTCTGAGCTCATAGCTGTAATCAAAATGAGCAACTTTGCTATTTGTTCTGAAAAGAGGTAGTGTGTTTTTTATTGCAGGCAATTTTTCAAGGAAGAAAAAACCAAAAGGAACATGAACGGCCTTTGCAAAATCTGCCAATTGGTTGACTGTTGGCTTTTTCTGGCCGTCAATCCATTCCTGCAAATGAGGAAATTTTACCCATAGCTCCGCCCCTGCGGATGCGGCGGCATCGCTCAGCAGATGACTGTTTATTTGTGGATAAACCCTCATAACACAAATTTATTCTTTTTTGCATTTTCGGATACAACGATACATCCGTGCCGGTATTACCGGGTAATAACCACCTTGCCCGCACCATTGTAACTATGGTATTCAGGGTTATACATCGCGTCGGCGCTGGCCGGCCCCATCCTGTATTCACCGATAGACACAGCCCTCACCGCATAGTAGTATCGCTGCACGCTGCTGTAAGCGTCTACAAACATATGAATGCGGTCGTCGCGCACATCGATATTCACCGGCGTATAACCGTCTTTGATCCATTCCATGCCCGGTATCTCTTTGGTGCGCGGGTTCTCGATTTCAAAACCGGCAGGTAACAGATCGGTGATCACTACGTTTTCGATGCTTCCTCCATAGGCTTTTTCCAGTGTGAGCTGTACAATGATGAGATCGTTCTGTTTGAAATGGTTACCGGTAACCGGTTTGCCGTTGCGTGTAAAGAACGCACGCCTGATCTTCAGGAAATTGTCTTCTGCCTTGTAATCACCCGAAGCACTAATGCCTTCGCTTTCCCACCAGTAGTAAACCGGTGCGTTGCCCGACGTGCTGATGCTTACCGCTGCGCTGCCCAGTTGCGCCGATGTTAGGGTGACCTGGTTGTTATCCAGCTTACCCACGGTTTTTCCGTTGGCGGTAACGGTCGCCTTGGCAGCGCCCTTGCTGCTTTGACGCGCCATCTTGCCAATGGCCAGCAGGCTGAAAGCGCTTTCCTGGGTGCTGTAGTAGCGACTGGCCTTGAGCTGATCCACCAGGTGCCGGGCCATTGCCGTTACCTGCGGATGACTAGGCTCCACTTCCAGCAGCGCATTGAGCGCTACCGCTTCATCGCGAATGGGTGAGTAGAAGCTGCCGCCGGTTTGCGTGCTGCTTATTTCGCCACTGAACGAAGCGGGCAGCAGCTCCTGGAACTTCGCCTTGTCGCCGGCAATGGCATAGGCGGCCGCCAGCAGGTACCTGCCATCAAGCGCCAGGAGATCAGGCCGCCCTTTGTAATAGTTCATGCTGGCAATATTCGGCCGGCCGGCAAGACTCAATACGTACAATGAATAGGCCACTTCTTTGGGTGCGATCTTCCGGTTCTGGTCGCGGTTATAGATATAATTGATGGTGCTCTTCACACTGAGCTTCGCATTGAGATAACCCAGCAATGTTTCGATCAGGCTGGGGTCTACATCAAAGCCGGCTTTTTTCGCTTCCAGTAAAAACTGCGCGGCATAGGCGCTGGCCCACCAGTTTTCGGTATCGGCATTGTCCCACATGGTGATAGCGCCTGTGTACAGCTGCCGCATTTTGATTTTACGGATGGCTTCCTGCACATTGGCGGCCGCACTGCTGCGCGCGCCGCGATCGCTCTGCATCACATCGCTCAGGTCGCTGAAATACAGTTGGGGGAAAGCGGCAGAAACGGTTTGTTCGGTGCAGCCATAGGGATATTGCAGCAGGTCGCGCAGCTGCGTGCCAAGCTCCATGGCCGGGTTGCGGGTGAGCACCAGTTTGTACTTGTTGCTTCCCGCTATAAAATCGGAGGTGTTGATATGGATCGTTTGGCTGGTATTGGCCTGCAATACACCGCTGCCGGTGAGCTGTTGCAGGGTAGACGGGGGCCTTACCGTGATATCCGTTTCATCGGTGTAGTTCTCGCTGCCGCCGTTAACGGCGATGCTGATTTTGGCCGCACCGATGGCCGGTTTGGCCGCTACCTGGAAAAGCGCTTGTGCTTCACTGTTAGCAGGAACCGTTACCTGCTGGCTGTTGCCGCCGATAATGTCTACCGGGCCGGTCACATTGATCGTCGCTTTGGCGCTGGTGGCGCTGCCGGTGGTATTGCTGATGGTAACAGGTACGCTGATCGTATCGCGCGGACTCAAAAACCGCGGCAACGCCGTACTCAGCACAAGGGGGTCGGCAATGCGCATGTTCTTTTCAGCTGAACCGAACTGGTTGTCTTTCCAGGCCACCGCCATCAGGCGCACTTCGCCGCTGAATGCGGGAATGTCAACGGTAAAGCTGGCTTCTCCGCCGCTGGCCGTCGCGATGCCGCTCCAGTAGCTCAATATCTTCACGCGTTTGTTCGGCATGGGGTTTACGCGCTGGTCCATTTTTAATTCGCCGTCACCGCCGGTGCTGCTGCGTTTGGCGCTCAGCTCGGGAAACAGCAACGGATACAGATCAAACGCATTCACGCCCAGCGCCCGCTGCGCATAGAAGAAGCCAAAAGGATCAGGCGTTTCGAAACCCGATACCTGCAGCACACCGTTGTCGACCGCGGCCAGGGTAACACGGCTGCCCGCAGGCGCTTTTACCCGGATGGTTTGTTTGGTTTTCGAACGGCTTTCCTTCGCCGCGATGATCTCGGGCCGGATCTTCCGCACGCTGTCCTGCACCGTTATACTTTTGAACCCATGCGCTACCGTCAGCGGAATTTCCGAAACGCTGTGGGGCTTGAACAGGGTGGCGGTTACATATACATTGGGCAGGTGATCGGCCGTGAGGGGCAGCTCCAAAGTGGCGCTGCGTTTTTCCACCGTCAGGTACTGATGGCTTAATACCTTATCCTGCTCAAGGGTTACCAGCATACGGCCGCTGAACGGTGTTTTGAACAGGATCTTCACTTTTTCACCCGCGGTGTATTTTTCTTTGTCGGTGGCGATATCGATTTCTCCTTCGGTGTTCACTTCAAAGCTGTTGTTGTCACCGCCCCAGTACCCATAGCTGTAAAAGCTGCGGCTTACATAGCTGATACTACCGGGGATGGATACCCGCAGCTGGTAGTTGCCCGGTGAGCGCGGAACGAAAGAATACACCGTCTTTTCTCCGCCGATGGTAACCTGTCCGCCGGCAACCTCTTTCTCCTCGCGCTGCGATTCGTACCTGAAATAGCTGCCGCTTTTGTTCAGCACCGTATGGTATTCTTCTTTGATCACTTTTACATCGGCAATGGTACCCGGCAGCACCTTGCCTGTTTTATCGAGGGCGATCAGCGGAAAATCCACCTTTTGGTTCAACGGGAAATAGCCATGCCCGTTATCGCCGATGCCGAAGAATTTGTCTTGTGTAAAGATGGTTGCCTTGGCGCTGCGGCTTACCGGCCGGCCGGTTTCATCAAATACCGTGGTGTAAAAACTGGCGAGCAGCTGGCCAATGTTTTTATACAGATCGGGTACGGTATAGCTTGCCTGCGCCTTTCCGTTTTCGTCGGTGTTGCCTTCGACCAGTTTTTTATCGAAGAAGCTGGTCTGGTTGGTAAGCGCAAAACTGTACTGCGGGTATTTGTTGCTCCAGAACTGGGTTTGCCTTACCTGGATTTCTGTTTCGAACTTTCTGTTGGCGGCCGGCGGACCAAAAAAGTTGGTGGCGGCAATGGCCAGGTTGGCGGTTTGCGAGGCGGCGAGCTGGTCTTTGTCGAGCACCGCGCTGACTTTGATGCGGTCGGGTACAAACTCTTCGATCATGAACGGCATGCTGCTGATCAGCACATCGTTGCCTGAATAGGCTTCGAGTGTATAGCTGCCGGTGAGCGCCGCTACCGGGATATCGATGCTGCCTTCGGTGGCGCCGCTGGCATCGAGGTTTTTGCGGAAGCTTTTGAATTCTTTGCCGGTGGGCAGCAGGAACTTGAATTTAACGGGGATCTCGCCGGGCGACTTCCACTGGTAATCGCGGGTAACCAGGGCAAAATGCACCTGCTCGCCGGGGCGGTAGATATCGCGTTCGGCATAGAGGAAAGCGTCGAGGCCGGTGCTGTTGAGCCGTTTTCCGCCTACATCAAAGCGCGACGTATTGACGGAGGTGTTGTTGAACAAAATATAATTGAAATCACCCGCTGATTTCGCAATGATCATGGCCGGTTTGAAGCCGGCAAATTCCTTACGGGCATAGCCGATATTGGCAACGCCTTCGGCATCGGATGTGCCCATGCCCAGCACCTGGTTGTTGGCGCCATAGGCAATTACATTGATGCCTGCCAGGGGTTGCGCCGATTGAATGGAGTTGGCAAACACCACGATCCTGTCTTTCGCTTCCTTGGCAATAAGGCCGATATCAGACATCGATACGAAGCGGCTGTCAGACACCCAGTAATCTTTCTTGCTGCGCACCTGTATATGATAGCTGCCTTTGTTGTCGGGCAGCTTGTCGGTGAAATTGAAATTGAACAGGCGGCTGCCGTTGTTTAGCGGCAGGCTGCGCGTATCTATTTCCTGCTGGTAAATGATATCGCCGAGGCTGGCGTCGCCGCCCTGGTATTCATCATAATAGTATTCATCCTCTTCGTGGTTGCGGGTATTGGGGTAATAACCGTAACGGTGTGCGGCCAGCAGGTTGCTTTCGTAGATCTTGCTGATCACCACTTCCAGCCGGTCGATATTGGTGATCTTCAGCGCAATATTTTTAGCGCCCAGCGCCGACAGGTAGGCGCCGCGTGTACCGGCAAAACTTACCGAAGGCTCCAGTTGCCCGAAAGCAACATTATTGGTGTAGGTTTCGCGTAATTGTCCGCCGATACGTCCGCGCAGCCCTTTACCCAATGACAGCGCATAACTCTTTTCCTGCGAAAAAGCATCTGAACTGATGGTGAAACCTTCGTCGCTTACTTCGGCCTTGAACTTGACGGCGGGGTCGAACTTGATATTTCCTGCCAGTGAAGCGGCTTCCACCGGCTGGCTGGTTTTCACATATACTTTGCCGTTAGCGCCGTCGTGGTCGGTTTCGAGATCGGTAATGACCAGTACAAAAGGCGAGGGCAGGATGATAGCTGCTTTTGCATCTTCAACGGCGGGGTTGGTGCCGTCTGCCGGTACCAGTCCTTTGGCAAGTGTAACCGATAGCGGAACATCTTTATCAGCCGGCTGGAGCGTGGGTAAGCGAAGTTCTATGTTGTCGGTGGCTGAAGCTGATACAAGCTGGAAGCTGACCGGGCTGCCTTCGCTGGTAACCGACAGCTTGTCTTTCAGCACGGCGGGGTCAACCGGGTAATTGAATTGCAGGTCGATGCGCGGCAGGGCTTTCCGGCTGGCTTCATCGGCCAGCATCCAAACGGCCTGGCTGTTTTCCAGCTTCAGCAGCGGTGTGGAAAAGCTGCGGTCGCTGCCTTTTTCAAAGCCGCTGTATTCACTGTTGATCAGGAGTTCTTTGGTAAAAGCCATTTTGTAGGTAGTGGCCGGCTTCAGTGGCTGCGAGGGCGAAAACACGAGCTGTTCGGGGCTTTCCCAGCGAAAGCGGCCCGGAATAGCGGGTTCGAACCGGATATACCGGGTAGAGTCCCAGCGGTTGAGCAAGGAATCTTTTACTAAGGGATGGTTAAAACGAAATACCAGGTTTTGCAAAGGTTGCACTTCCTTTTCGGCATTTGTAAATTCGAGTGTTACTTTCGAGGAATTGCAGGCAAAACACCATATCGCCACAAAGGCGAGTAAAACACGCATCGGTTTGGAAATCATTTGGGAGGCTTGTATCCCAAAATTATCATATGGTTGAAGCATCTCAAAATAAAGTCGCCGCCAATCCTTTGTTAAAGACGGTAAATAGAAAAGGGTTTGCGGGCCGCAGCGGCTGGTTGCGGGCATTGGCTGTAACGGGGTTGTGCTGGCTCCTGTTTTTTGCGTTGTTATGGCTGGTTCCGCTGCCTGCAGAAAAAGGCTGGTCGACTATTATTACCGATGAGCAGGGCACCGTTGTTCATGCTTACCTGAGCGCCGACGATAAGTGGCGGATGAAGACCGGGCTGGACGAGATATCTCCCTTATTACAGCAGGCTATTGTAGAGAAAGAAGACAGGTGGTTCTATCATCACCCGGGTGTGAATCCGCTGGCCATGGGGCGGGCTTTTTTCCGGAACCTGTTTACCGGGCGACGCACTTCAGGCGCCAGCACCATTACCATGCAGGTGGCGCGGTCGTTGAGCCCCGGCGCACGCACCTACACACGTAAATTATTGGAAATATTCCGCGCCTTCCAGTTGGAGCTGCGCTATTCCAAGAAAGAGATCTTGCAGCTGTACCTCAATCATGTTCCTTAT
>JASGFZ010000190.1:0-6358 GCA_047605345.1 Flavihumibacter sp.
ATCTTACCGGGCGCTACTATTTATACCTGCTGGCCTGCCTGGCCTTGTTCGCCGGGATATTTATACTGAAGCCCTATGACCGGTTGCTGCAACTGCAGCACGACCGTGTGCCCGGCGTTGAAACGAGGGGTGAAAGGCCGGGACCGCCACCGCCTAACAAAGCGCGCGGGGCGGAAAACAACAGGCCTCCTCGTCCGCCAAACGGCAAACCCGCCGGCCGGCTGCGGGTTGATCTCACCAGTGTGATCCTGTTTATTGCCTGTATGTCGGTAAGTGGGATACTTTGCCTGGGGCAGCGATGGCAGCAAACCGAACGAAAAGCCGCCCTTGCCGAAGCCGATCGCGTCAATGCCGAATTGTCTTTTCTCAAAACCCAGGTTAATCCGCATTTCCTGTTCAATACCCTCAACAATTTATACACCCTGGCCCTGGTAAAAAGCGATAGTACCGCACCCGGTATTATGAAGCTGTCGAACATAATGCGTTACCTCACCGACGAGGTACATGAAGATTTCGTGGCGTTGGAAAGCGAGGTTAACTGCCTGCGTGACTATATGGACCTGCAGATACTCCGGCTGGGGGCGTATGCATCGGTTAGTTTCGACGTGGAAGGCAATATGACAGGAAAAAAGATTGCACCGCTGGTATTGATGACCTTTGTGGAAAATGCGTTCAAGCACGGCGTGAGTAAACGCGAAACGACCCGGATAGAGATCAGGCTGGAAATTACCGGTGCAACCCTGCGGTTCTGGTGTAACAACAAGGTATTTCAACACCGGCACAGGGCCGAAAGAACCGGCATCGGGCTGGCAAATGTGCAACGCAGGCTGGCGCATTTGTATAACGATAAATACGGGCTGTCGATCAACAGCCAGCCCGACCAATACCATGTTTACCTGGAAATTAATTCATAGCGTATGCGGTTGAAAACAGTGGTCATAGACGACGAGCCGCTGGCTATTGTGCTGATGCGTGAATGGATTTCAGCCTTTCCGCAACTGGAGCTGCTGCATTGTTTTGAAGACGCCCTCTCGGCGGCTGAATTCATCAGGCAGCACCGGGTCGACCTGTTGCTGGTGGATATACAAATGCCTGATATCAGCGGATTGGACCTGGTGCAGTCGCTCGTGAACAAGCCGCTGATCATTTTTACAACCGCCCATAAAAAGTTTGCGCTGCAGGGTTTTGAGCTCGACGCCATCGACTACCTCCTGAAGCCCATTCCATTTGAACGTTTTTCAAAAGCGGTGGGCAAGGCCGTGGACCGGCACCTGTGGCGTGAGGAAAAAGAAAACAATGCTTCGGAAAACATCTTCGTATACGAAGAATACAGGCTGGTTAAAATAAGGTTCAGCGATATTGTATATGTTGAAAGCCAGCAGGACTACAGTCGCTTTTAACTGCTGGAACAACCACCCGTAAAGACCCAGATGCCCCCGAAGAAAGTATTGGAGAAATTACCTGCCGCCAGGTTCCGGCGCATACACCGCGGCTATGTGGTGGCGATCGATAAAGTCCAGTCGGTCGTTAACCGGAAAGTGCAACTGAAAAACGGGGATGAAATTCCCCTGAGCACTTCTCATCTCGATTTCCTGGACGAATGGAAAAAATCCTGATTATATTTAGTCGATTCATTCCCGTTGTTCGTCCAGTCATTCTTGACACCGCCTGCTTTTAGGTGTAAGTTCGAATCATAAATCATAAATCAAATTGATAAAACCATGTATAAGCATTTACGGTTACTGATTACCGGTGCAGTTGTTTTTCTGTCGGCGGTTGTTTTTATCACGGCCTGCAAAAAAGAAGAAAGCGATACCGGAGATGATTCGGCTACCTCGGCCAGCATCAGCACCTTGAGTTGCACCTCGGCGGTGTTCAGCGCAACGGCCTATGCCGCCGTGGCCTATACGGGGACGGCGACAGTTCCCTATACCGGCGGCAATGCCGCAGCGTACTCAAGCGGCACAGCGATCTCCTCCACGGGGGTTACCGGGCTGACGGCAACGCTGACGGCCGACACCCTGGAAAGCGGGGCCGGCAACCTCGTGTATACGATCAGCGGCACGCCCAGCGCCGCCGGTACGGCTTCCTTTGCCATCAGCTTTGGCGGGCAGTCGTGCAGCCTCTCGCTCACAGTGACCACCGCTACATCAGCCTCCACCGATTGCAGCTCCCTGTCGGGTGCGGAAAAGGTCGTGTGCCTGGCCAATAGTTTCCTGGCCACCCTCAGCAGTACCCAGCAGTCAACCGTAGTGCTTACCCTTAACCTCACCAACGCGAAGCGCTGGTCGAACCTGCCCTGCGGTGTCAGTTGCCGGAACGGTCTAGCTTTCAGCAGCCTGACCGATGAGCAGCTTTCTGCGGCGAAAGCCGTTATCCAGGCCGCCGCCGGCACGGCTTCGGGCAATGGATATGATGAATTTTCCACCGTCAACCTGGCCGACGACTACCTGGGCCTGTCGTCCAGCGGTTATTCTTCGGGAAACTACATCATCGCATTTCTGGGCACCCCCAGCACTACCGGCAAGTGGATGCTCCAGTATGGCGGTCATCACTATGCCGCCAATATCACCTACGAGGCGGGCCAGGTAGTGAGCATCACGCCTCTGCACGAAGCCGTAGAACCCCACGGGTCTTTCACCCTCAATGGTGTTACATATGAATCGCCCATGCTGTCGGAAGTAAATGCTGCCGCCAATATGCTGGCGTCTTTCAGCAGCACGGAACTGTCGGCCGCAAAAATATCGGGCTCCTTTTCGGATGTACTGATGGTGCCGGGCTCTACCACCAATACTTTTCCGTCCACCAAGCAGGGTATCAAGGTAAGCAGCCTGAATGCCACCGCGCAGGCGAATGTAAAGGCGATGATCGCCGAATGGGTGAATGACCTCGACGACTCATCGGCAGCCGCTTATATGACCATCTATTCCAACGAGCTGGCCGATACCTATGTTTGTTATGCGAGCAACAGTTCTGGCACTTCGGGCGATGCCTCCACTTTTTTTACCGCGAATACAGATTATGTACGCATCGACGGTCCCAGTGTATGGATTGAATTCTGCTGCCAGGACGGCGTGGTGATCAGCAGCCAGATACACTACCATACCGTCATGAGAGATCAGACGCGCGATTACATCGGCTTGTAAAATCTTTGGTATGCGATTATTATTGCTGGTGCTGGCTTTTGTGTTGCCTGGTGTTGCGTTTGCACACCAGGCACCCACTACTATTGTGCTGGTGGATGTGTCGCCGTCAACGGTATCGCTCGAGCTGCAGTTACCGGTGCCCGAGCTTGAGCTGGCATTCGGTAACGATATCGGCAAAGACCCCGAACACCTCGTGGCCCGTTTTGGTGCGCAATTGAAAGAATACCTGCTGGCCCATATACATGTGTACCGGCAGCGCGAATTGCCCTGGCAGGCGGCAGTGGATGAATTGCACATGGCGAAAGGGTATTACCCCGAGAACGGCCTTCCTTACTGGGAGCTGATCGCTTCTGTTGCCATTACACCGCCGGCCGGTGTTTCTACCCGGCGCTTTACGCTGGACTATGACGTTATCATGCACCAGGTGATCAATCATGCTGCTTTTGTATCGGTGCGCAACGACTGGGAGGCAGGCAATACCGGTGGCAACGCTGCAGACGCGGGGGTGATCCGCTGGGACGGCAGGGACAATGTCATCCATCCGCTCAACATAAATCTGGCAGAGGGCAGCTGGTTCAATGGCGCCCGCCATATGCTGGCAGAGGGCATGGAGCATATCAAAACCGGTACCGACCACCTGCTTTTTCTGCTGGTACTGTTATTGCCCTCCATGCTGCTGGTTAAAAACAAGCGATGGGCTGCATTCGGTGGCGTGAAGTACAGCGCGTTTCGGTTATTCAAGATCGTTAGTGCCTTTACCGTGGGGCATTCGCTTACCCTTATTGCCGGTACACTCGGCTGGGTTCACATCGCGTCGCAGCCGGTGGAAATATGCATTGCCGCCTCCATACTGGTATCGGCAGTACATGCCATCGTGCCGTTGTTTTATGGCCGCGAAATATATGTGGCCGGGGCATTCGGGCTGGTACACGGCCTGGCCTTTGCGTCTGTATTGTCGGCGCTTCATTTGTCTGGCGGACCGCTGGTGCTCACCCTGCTTGCCTTTAATACCGGTATCGAATGTATGCAGCTGCTCATTGTATTGCTGCTGATGCCCTGGTTGATCCTGCTCAGCACCACCCGTGTGTACACGCTGTTTCGCGTGGTGCTGGCCTTGCTTGCTGCTGCGGCCGCCATTGGCTGGCTGACCGAGCGAATAAGCGGGCATGACAATATCATCAGCCGCTTCATGCAATCCGAATGGCTGGTGCATAAGGGGATAATCGTTTTCTTTGCATTGTTATGCGTTACACTTTACACGATATGCCGAAACAGGAAAGCGGACGTTCAGGAGTCGGTTGCCTGATGCTGAGTTTTTTGTTTGCAGGCTTGCTTCAGCTGTTTGTGCTGGGTCTCAGCGCCCAGGGCATTGTCGGTTATGTGAAGGGCGATGATAAAAAGGCGCTGGCCGGCGCTACGGTCAATAACCTGAGAACAGGGTCGCACAGCCATTGTAATGAATCGGGTTTTTTCAGGTTGAGCGACGCCCGGAGGGGCGATTCTTTGCGCATTACCCAGGTGTCGTACCTGCCGTTGACGGTGAAAGTGGACAACGATACCCTCCGCCTTGTGCTGACTGCCACGGCTTTTCAGCTGAATGAAGTTTCGATCACGGCAACAGTGAATCATTTCAATATTATTGCTGCTGTTGACCTGCAAACCAACCCCGTAAATACATCGCAGGAATTGTTGCGTAAGGTGCCGGGACTGTTTATCGGGCAGCATGCAGGGGGCGGCAAGGCCGAACAGTTGTTTCTGCGCGGCTTTGATATCGACCACGGCACCGATATCAATATCAGTGTTGACGGCATGCCGGTGAATATGCTGAGCCATGCGCACGGACAGGGTTATGCCGATCTGCATTTCCTGATTCCGGAAACAGTAGACAAGATCGATTTCGACAAAGGGCCCTATACCGTTTCAAAAGGCAATCTTGCAACGGCCGGTTATGTCGCTTTTCAAACCAAAGACAGGCTGGACAACAGTTCGGTGACGTTGGAGGCGGGCAAATTCAATACGTATAAGATGCAGGGTTTGTTCAGCCTGCTGAACAGCGAGCGGCAAAGCGCCTGGGTGGCGGCAGATTATATGCTGACCGACGGGTATTTTGTGGCACCGCAACATTTTAACCGGCTTAACCTGGCAGGTAAGTACACAGCTTACCTGAATGGCGGCGGCAAGCTGTCGCTCGGGTTTTCGCACCTGGGCAGCACCTGGGATGCCAGCGGCCAGATTCCCCAGCGGGCGGTAGACGAGAAGCTGATCACGCGTTTCGGGTCGATCGACAGTACAGAGGGGGGCACCACCCACCGTACCAATCTTAACCTGCAATTCGAAAAAAGGGTTGATGAGCGCACCCTGGTAAAAACCAGCGCCTGGTTTACCCGCTACGACTTTGATCTTTTTTCCAATTTCACCTTTTTTCTGAACGATCCCGTACATGGCGACCAGATCAGGCAAACGGAAAAAAGAAATATGGCAGGTTTTGAATCGGTACTGGAAAACGAAAGCAGTCTCTCCGGCCTGCCGGCAAAAATCCAGGCGGGCATTGGTTTCCGGAACGATGCCGTTAGTGATATAGGTTTGTCGCATACACTTAACCGTTATACAACGCTTGAAGAGCTAAAGCTGGGCAACATCAATGAAACCAATATGTATGGTTTTGCCGGCGCGGAAATACGCAAAGGCCGCTGGCTGTTCAACCCCGCTGCCCGCATCGACTTTTTGAAATTCACGTACAACGATAAACTGGCAACGGCTTACACCAATCAGTCGCAGCAGCAATCGATTGTCAGTCCTAAGTTTAATATCTTCTATAACCAGAACGAGCGCCTTCAATACTTCCTGAAGCTGGGCAAGGGTTTTCACAGCAACGATACCCGGGTGGTGGTGGCGCAGTCGGGATACGAAATTTTACCTGCCGCCTATGGCGCCGACCTGGGAATGATCTGGAAGCCGGCGTCCCGCCTGCTGCTGAATGCGGCGCTTTGGTACCTCTACCTGCAGCAGGAGTTTGTGTACGTAGGCGATGAGGGCGTTGTGGAACCGGGCGGAAAAACGCGCCGGCAGGGGCTTGATTTCGGCCTGCGCTACCAGCTGGGGCGATATATTTTCGCGAATGGCGACTTTACATACACGCATGCCCGTTCGCCGGATGCTGAAAAAGGAGAGGACTATATTCCGCTGGCCCCGCGGCTTACCTTTGCCGGTTC
>JASGFZ010000191.1:0-6329 GCA_047605345.1 Flavihumibacter sp.
GTTTGCTGCGTGGAAACCAGGTCTCTGTAATAATACTGGCTGAAAACGGGCGTGGCAGCCAGCAGAAAGAGGCAAAATAGGTTATTTTTCATCTATTTTTATCCAATTAAACAAAATCTGAAACAGTCAGATTCACCACAAAGAAAAGGAAAGATTGTCAGCTATGTCAGCATACACAGATGCATTTGCGAAACTGGTAGAGATATTGGACGAACTGCGTGAGAAATGCCCCTGGGATAAAAAACAGACCATCCACAGCCTTCGCCAGCAGACCATTGAAGAGCTGTACGAGCTGGCCGATGCCATTTCGGAAGAAGACTGGAAAGGAATGGAAGAGGAGCTGGGCGATCTGTTTCTGCACCTCGTTTTTTATGCCAGGATCGCTGCAGAACAAGGCCGGTTCACCCTCGCGCAGGTGCTGGAAGGCATCAATGCCAAACTCATCCGCCGGCACCCGCATATTTACGGCAACCTGCAGGTGAAAGATGCCGAAGAGGTGAAAAAAAACTGGGAGCAGCTCAAGCTGCAGGAAGGTAAAACCTCGGTGCTGAGTGGCGTGCCGAAAGCCCTGCCGGCCGTGGTCAAAGCCATGCGTTTGCAGGAGAAGGCCAAACAGGTGGGGTTCGAATGGGATCACCGGGAGCAGGTGTGGGACAAAGTGAAAGAGGAGATGGCAGAATTGCAGGAAGCGGTTGCTACGGGAACACCGAAACAGCAGGCCGAAGAGCTGGGCGACCTTCTTTTTTCGCTGATCAATTATGCACGGTTTTTGCAGGTGGATGCCGAAAATGCCCTGGAGCAAACCAATAAAAAGTTCATCTGTCGGTTCACTGCTATGGAAGGGCTGGCGGCAAACAGGGGCGTGCAGCTGCAACACCTGAGCCTGCCCGAGATGGATGCGCTTTGGAATGAAATAAAAGCAGAAAAAAACAGTCTTGAAAAAATTCCTCCTGTTAGTACTTGATAGGAATGCCTATTTTCTACTTGCTGCCGCATGGCTGTTCACCATCGCTTTTATCATCAGTAATTATTATTCGGGCGCTACCAGTGTTGGCTACCTGCGTTCAACCATGGAAGCGCGCGTTCGCAAGCAGGAAGAACGCATCAATAAACTGATGGCCGACACGGTGCAGTTGAAAGTGCTGGCCGAGGGAAGCTTCACGGGCCAGCAGCTGGCAAAGCTGGTGAAAGAGGAGTTTGGTTTTTTCCTGTACAAGCCTGCCGAACACGAAGCCTGGTCGCTTCAATTCTGGAGCAACCAGCAGGCCGAACCCAATACCGAAATTATTTTTTCGAACGATTCGCACCACCTCGTCAAGCTGCGCAACGGGCAGTATGAATACATCCGAAGGATCATTCCGCTGGCGCGGGATTCTTTGCTGGCGATAGCGTTGCTGCCCATCCGCACCGAATATTTTATCCAGACCAGCGCCCCGGAGTTTATGGGTTTTCCGCAGGCCGAGAACAATGTGAGCATTCGCGAATCGGAAACCTCGTACCCGGTGCGTTGTGCCAACGGGCAGGCATTGTTTTACCTGGAGCAGAAAAGAACGCTGGAAGTAAAAAACGCCAATGAATGGTCGCTGGTGCTGGAAATACTGGCGGTGGCGCTGCTTATGATCGTGGTACACAGTATTGCCACCTCCGTCAGTGAGCAGTATGGTTTCAAATGGGGAATGCTTTTCCTGCTGGCGGCGATCCTGCTGGCGCGCGGCACCACTTATTTGTGGAAAAACCACGTGATGTGGAAGGCTTATGGCCTGTTCGACCCGTCGGTGTACAGCTCGAATGCTTTTTTGCCTTCATTGGGCGACCTGGTCATCAATGCTTTTCTGTTTTGCTGGCTCCTGTTGTTTTTTTACCGGAAGGGCACTTCTGTTTCGGTGGCCAGGTGGAAGCACACCTGGTTGCACTGGCCGGTGGTGGCGGTGATCGCCATCCTGATGGTATTGATCACTTTCCTGTTTGCGGGCGTGGTGCAAAGCCTGATCTCAGATGCCCAGATATCGTTTAATGTTACCAATATTTTCAGCCTGAACGGGTACAGTGTTGTCGGCTTTATTTTGCTGGCCGTGCTGGCGCTGAGCTTTTCGCTGGCTACCAGTATTCTGATGCGCCTGGTCCGCCCGCTGCTGACCGAAAAGTCGTACCTGTTCTATGCAGCCCTGGCCCTGTTCGGTTTGCTGTCGATCACTTTTATCGGGACCAACAGCCTGGTAGAGCTGAATATTTATGTGCTGGCCTGGCTGATAGGATATGTATGGCTGATGCGTCAGCCCAAGATCAGCGTCAGCACTTATCGTTGGTCGATATCGGTGCTGCTGCTGTGGATATTCCTTTACTCCGTATCGATCTCCCTTATCATCATCAACGAAAACAGCCGCATTGAGCTGGATAAACGAAGGGGTACGGCCGAGAAGCTGTCGCAGCAGGCCGACCCTACCAGCGAGCGGTTGCTGAGCATCGCGCTTACTTATTTCGACAACGATTTCCTGCTGTCCAATTTTCAGCGGTTTCGCGTATCATCTGCAAACCGGTACCTGAAAGACAGCCTGATCAATAAAAATTTCAGTCCCTATATCAGTAAATACGATACCCGGATTTACACTTTTGATGAACAGGAAAAGCCCCTGTTCAATGAAGAGCCTGTAAGCTACGATACGCTCAATACCATCTTCCGTATAGAAGGGAAACCCACGAACCTGGCCGACATGCGGTATTTCGAAAAATCGTTCGACCAGTTTTCCTATATATCGCGAAAGATGGTAACCGATTCGATGGGGCATACGGTGGGTTATGTGTTTATTCTCAGCGAGCCTAAAAAATACAAACCCGATGCGCTGGTACCGGCCTTGTTCCGCGCCCGGAAAGACTACCTGCCCGATGATTATACGCCTATTTACAGCTACGCTATTTACAACAACCGCGAGCTGATCGACTATTATAACGATTATCCGTTCCCCACCAAGCTGGGTGTTAACCAGGTGCCGAAAAACAGCTTTACCCTTACCCAGCACAATGGGTATGATGAGCTCTGGTACCGCGATGACAACAAGGTGGTGGTCATTGCCCGGCGCGATAATGTGCTGATGGAGTCCATTACGCTGGTGGCTTATTTGTTTACCACTTTCCTTTTATTGCTCGGTTTGTTCAGGCTCGCTTCGCTGCTGATGCGGTCGCGGATGCGTTTGCCACTGATAAAAAAAGAGCTGCAGATGAACCTGCGCGCCCAGGTGCACAGCACCATTATTTTTATCAGCCTTTTCTCCTTCCTGGTGATCGGCGCCGCCACCATTTTCTTTTTCATTAACCGGTACAACAACAACAAGCAGGACCAGCTTAGCAAGGCCATCAAGATCATGGCCAATGAAGTGCAGGGCAAGATCGAGAGCGAAGTGTTTCTGGAATGGATGATACAGTTGTATGCGCAGGGCAATAACCAGGTGCTGGAAGAGCTGGTGGAAGAGATGTCTGAAATCCATGGCACCGATATCAATATATACGACCTCCGTGGCGTGCTCCGCTTGTCGAGTAATCCGTTTATTTACGATAAGGGTATCCTGAGCGCGCGCATGAATCCGACGGCTTTTTATGAGCTTGGCAAGCAAAGGCTGGTGCAGGTGACCACCGAAGAGCAGATGGGCGGTATTACCTACCAGAGCATTTATTCGCCGGTTCGCGACGACAAAGGAAACGCGTATGCCTATCTCAATATGCCGTCTTTCGATTCGCAGGAAGAGCTGAAAAAAGAGATTTCGAACTTCCTGGTTACCATCATTAACCTGAATGCCTTTATTTTTCTTTTTGCGGGCGTGGTGGCGCTGTTCATCACCAACCGGGTTACTTCGTCTTTTTCGCTGATCAGCGCCAAGATGCGGGCGGTGAGCCTGGGGCAACACAACGATGCCATCGAGTGGCACCGTGAAGACGAGATCGGCGAGCTGGTTACCGAATACAATAAGATGGTGCTTAAGCTGGAGGAAAGCGCTGCGGCCCTGGCCAAAAGCGAAAGGGAAAGCGCCTGGCGTGAAATGGCGCGGCAGGTGGCGCATGAGATCAAAAATCCCCTGACCCCTATGAAGCTGAGCATTCAATACCTGCAGAAAGCGGTCAACAATAACAGCGGCGATGTAAAACAGCTGACCGCCAATGTAGCCAACACACTGGTGGAACAGATCGATCACCTTTCGCGTATTGCCAGTGAGTTTTCGCAGTTCGCCAATATCAACAATGCCAATGTGGAAGTGTTTGACCTTCATGAGATCCTTTATTCCCTGTCGCACCTCTATCAATCGGGGGGGGAAGTGGACTTCACGTGGGTGCCCATATCGGGTCCGCTGATGGTAGCGGCCGACCGCACACAGATGAACCGCCTGTTCACCAACCTGCTGAAAAATGCGGTGGAAGCCACAGATGTTGACGGGCAGCGGCTGGTGCGGATGGAAGAAGAGGTGACGGGCAGCAAAGTGGTTATCTGCATCACCGACAACGGGCATGGAATAGCATCTGAAATGCGCTCCAAGATATTTGCGCCCAACTTTACCACCAAAAGCTCCGGCACCGGCCTGGGCCTGGCGATGAGCAAGGGCATTGTGGAACAGGCGAAGGGTGCGATCTGGTTCCAGACCCGGCAGGGCGAGGGCAGCAGCTTTTTTGTTGAGCTGCCCCTGGTGCAGGAAGAGATAGAGGAATGATCAGCTGTTGCGTTTCCGGTGTTGGCGTACGATGAATTTTTCCAGTTCAGCGCGTGTAAAGCTGCTGAGGTTGGCGGCGGCGGTGAGTCCGCCTTTCTGCGCGCTGATCACGCCGAAGCGGATGTCGTTGAATCCATCTGTTTCGTGTGCATCGGGATCGATCGACAGCAGGCAGCCATTCTCCATGGCATAAGGAATCCAGGTCCAGTCGATATCCAGCCTGCGCGGGTGCGCATTTATTTCGATGACCACATCGTTTTCCACGCAGGCGTCAATGATCGCCTGGTGGTTCACGGGATACCCCGGCCGGCTGAGCAGGAGCCTGCCGGTGAGGTGCCCCAGAATATTCGTATAAGGGTTACCGATAGCAGTTAGCAGTCTTCCCATTGCTTTTTCTTCGGTCATTTTCAGGTTGCTGTGCACCGAGGCGATAACGAGGTCGAAACGGGCGAGTATTTCGTCGGGGTAATCGAGGCTTCCATCGTTGAGGATGTCGCTCTCAATGCTTTTGTAGATGCGAAAAGGCGCCAGCTGCCGGTTGAGGGCATCGATTTCCTGGTGTTGTTCCAGTACCCGTTCAACAGACAATCCATTGGCGTAAAAAGCACTCCGGCTGTGGTCGCTGATCACCAGGTATTCGAGGCCGCGATCGATGCAGGCCTGCGCCATCTGCTCCAGCGAATGCAGGCCGTCGCTCCATTTGCTGTGCGCATGGACGATGCCTTTGATATCGGCTGTTTCCACCACCGGGCCCGGCGCTTGGTGGTGCGCTTCTTCAATAATAGCCGGCAGCCGCCGGCGGTTGACGGGAATAAAATGAATACCGGCTGCTGTAAAAACAGCTGCTTCCGAAGCATACGGCTTGTTCAGGTCGGCCAGTCTGCCGAATGCCGCCAGAAAATCCTGGCTGCAGCTGGCGGTGAAGCGTGTTGTGTGGAATTGCGCGGCGGGGCAATGCTGAAAATAGACGGTTACCTGTTCATCGGTTTGCGCAACCAGTGTATCGGCGTTTTTTTCGGTGATGCTGAAGCCGTTGCTGGCAAGAAATGCCGCCAGTGCGTCTGTGGGAATAGTGGTGAGCAGTTCCAGCCGCGTCACGATATCCGATTGCCACAGGGCTTCACCGTTTGGCGAAACGAGTTCATTGGGAAATGCCTGCTGCAGGCGGCTGGTGAGCCGGGTGGCGAGCGGTTCGATATCAGCAAACAGGAAATGCCCCTGGTTGTTAAGATAAAATTGAATGGCCTGCTTAACGCTTTCCTGTGTTTTTTCGCCGAAGCCTTTGTACAAACGCAACCGGTTTTCTTCGCAGGCATAAAGCAGTTCGCCCAGGTTTTCGATGCCCATTTCTTTCCAGATGCTGGCGATCTTTTTCGGGCCGAGCCCTTTGATCTGCATCATTTCCAGGATGCCGGGTGGTGTTTGGGCGATGAGGTTGTCAAGGGCTTCGAGGTGCCCGGTCTGGAGCAGCTCGTTTATTTTCCGGGCGGTGCTGTCGCCGATACCTTTCAGTGACGCGATTTTTTCAGCGGCCATGTCTGTCAGCTGCATAGGCAGCTTCTCAATGGTAAAAGCGGCCGATGCATACGATTTGGCTTTGAAACTGTTCTCACCGTGTATCTCCAGCAACTTTGC
>JASGFZ010000192.1:0-6276 GCA_047605345.1 Flavihumibacter sp.
CTGTATCGCCCACATGCTCGTTCTTGTTGTAGTATATATCGCTAATGTTTTTGCGCCCCCGGAACAGCGCATTGAGGAAGGCTATCAGCAGGTCTTTGCTTGGCTCTGAGGAAAATAATTTTTTCCAGCCAAAATCAGTCAGCGGGTCAATATACCGGCCTATTGGCGCAGCAATCTTCTTTTGTGTTTTTGCCATAAGCAAAATTAACTGCTTCCTGAGGTGATTTTATAGAAAACATGCCTGAATAAACTAATAAAAAATGGCAGAAATAGTGCGTCTGCCATTAGGGTGCTGCTTATAAATATTGGCCGGAAATTTAATTTATGACCAGCGGATATTTAAGATTTTCATACTGTGACAGGTCAACTTTAATGCTTCCCACAGTGAGCTTTGATTGAATTCTTACCGGTAAATGGTTACTGTCGTCTGTAACCCAAACCGTCATGTCTTCGCCGCCCTTAAATGCATTGCCTTTAAGCAGTAAAGGCTGCAGTTTTATAGTCTGAAATTTTCCGTAATTGGTGCTCACCGTTTCTTTACCCACGTATTTTATATACATGCTGTAAACATTGCTTCCAAAAAACATGCTGAAAGTGATCTTATCGCCCGGCTTGTATTTTGAATAATCAAGATTCCTGGCGAGATAAACGGAACTGATCACATCCTGAACATTTTCGGGCACATTATAAGTTCCCTTTTTGGTGGTGGCCGTATTATTGTGCTGATTGAAAATAACCTCTTCATACTTCCTGTATTTGCCTTCGCTCACATTGCGCACAAATTTTACGGGTTGCATATTGTCTGTATTAAGGTAGCTTTCATAGCGGTCGCGCACTTTAAATATCCAATCGTATTTTGAATTGGTTGACCCTACACCCACCAAATGGTAAATATTGGCATTGGATGTGTTTGCCCGGTTTACTGAAAAAGAAGCCGTGCCTGCATTAAAATAAATGCCTGCCACAGTATAATAAACGGTAAATATTATTTTTTCACCCGGTTGAAAAGAAAAATTCTGTGCCCGCAGGCCTGACGCCATCCATAAAAGCATCCATAAACAACCAAATTTCTTCATTACAACCTCCATTCTTTAAATATGCAGGGCAAAGTTCGTATTTTTTCTAAAGTTAAACAAGCGTTTAACTTTTACATTGCAAATTGCCGCTCCTAAAGACAGGCATTCCGGCCATATTGTAACGTTAGTGTTTGTTAAAAATTTTTTAATCCGGGAAATTATTGATGGCCACTCAGCAACTGCGCATAATAGGCTTCAAGAAAAGGCTTTCCCAATGCATTATAAGGCGTCCAGACCTGCTCAACCGGCAACAGCACCTCAACTGCTTCAGGATCTGGAAAAGTTTTATAATCAAAGCGTGTGCTTTCCGTACTTATATAACCTGTGTAATAATACTGCATATTTTCAGAAAGCGCATATTGCAGCTTTTGAAGTATCAGTAATTTTCCCAGGCTGTACGAATGGTACTTCGGGTTATACATATTCATAATGCCGGCAATGGCTTTATAGCCCTTGTCAAAATAACCGGCGGCAATCAATGTATTTCCGTCAAACACTTTTATCATCATAGCATCAAATGGCTCAGGCACTTCCGGCTGGTGCAGGTAACTGGTACAGGAAGCAGAAGCTTCAAACCGAACATGCTTTTTATATGCTGCATACAGGGCTTCTGTTTCATCATCCACGCTGGCAGGCAGAATGCGGGCCTTAAAACCGGCGCATTTTTTTAAAATGTTTTTGGCAGCGCTTTTTAATACGGCGTTTTGAACTGCGGTGCGCAGCCAGAATACCGGTATGGTTTTATAATC
Organism: Flavihumibacter sp.; assembly: GCA_047605345.1. GTDB lineage: Bacteria > Bacteroidota > Bacteroidia > Chitinophagales > Chitinophagaceae > Flavihumibacter. The sequence continues at coordinate 1,826 of JASGFZ010000192.1, forward strand.
GCTGTTAATAATGGTTTCATTGCAGGTAAACATAAGATGCTGCATGCGGTAATAACCGGCCGCCAGCAATTTATCGAACAGCTCATTTTTAAAGCCTTCTTCCGGTGCAGATATATAATGTAAACTATTGCTCATCTCAATGCTAAAATAGCCTGGTTAATTAATTGTAATATAAGAACAGATTTTTATATCCTGCACCAAGTTTATATGCAGAAGCATATTTTTACAAAAGTATTTCTTAAATAAAATAAGGGTAAGTGTTATTAGAATCATTGCATAAAATTTTGCCTGCAGAACGAATTAAAACCAGATTGATTGATGTGATAACTTATGCCTCCGATGCGGGTTTTTACCAGCTTATACCAAAAGCGGTGGTACAACCTGTAAACGAAGACGAAGTGAAGCAGCTTTTTACATTATCTCATCAATATAATATACCGTTGGTTTTCCGGGCCGGCGGCACAAGCCTTTCAGGCCAGTGCATTACTGATGGTATTTTAATTGATTTAAGTAAGTTCTGGAACAAGCTGGCAATTGAAGAACGGGCTGCAAGGGTGAGGGTTCAGCCGGGCATAACCGGCGCTATGGTGAACACTTATCTTAAAAAGCACGCCTGCAAAATAGGCCCCGATCCTTCCAGCATATCGGCGGCCATGATGGGCGGCATTTTATCGAACAATGCCAGCGGCATGTGCTGCGGGGTGCGTTACAATTCTTATCATACTACCCGGCATATCCGCTTTATGCTGGTATCCGGCAAACAGTACAGTACCGAGTCGCCTGGCGACTACACAAGGTTTACGGAAGAAAATCCGTCGCTGGCCGGCTGCCTGCTGGCAGTAAAGGCCGAAATAGAAAATGACCCCGCACTGTACCAGCGCATCCGCCATAAATACCAAACGAAGAATACGGTTGGCTACTCCCTGAATGCCCTGATCGATTATACGCATCCGCTCGACATATTCGCTCATTTGCTGATCGGGGGTGAGGGTACACTTGGATTTATTGCAGAAGCGGTGTTGCAGACCATTCCCGATTTTCCGTGCAAGGCAACCGCCATGCTTTATTTCGCTGATGTATTCGCTGCCTGTAAAGCGATCGAGCCGCTGATTGCCGCCGGCGCCGAAATGGTAGAGCTGATGGACCGCCCTTCGCTGCGTGCCGTGGAAGACCTGCCCGGCATGGATCCCGCATTGAAAACCCTGCCGCCTTCAGCGGCGGCGCTGCTGATCGAATTCCAGGAGGCCGATCCTGAAACCCTGCACCGGCGGGTGGACCAGTTCTTGTCAGGCACGGAACAATATGCGTTGCTCAACCCGCCCGTGTTTACAACAGATCCGGCTGAACGGGAGCTGCTCTGGAAAATGCGAAAAGGCATGTTCCCTTCGGTGGGCGCGGTGCGCGCTTCGGGTACCACGGTGATACTCGAAGATATTGCCGTACCCCTGCCGCACCTGGGCGATGCCGTTCTGGATCTGCAGGCGCTGTTTACCCGTTTCGGTTATGAGAATGCGATCATCTTCGGCCATGCAAAAGACGGTAATCTTCATTTTGTGGTAACACAGGATTTCGATGCACCGGGAGAAGTGGACCGTTACGACCGTTTTTTGCGCGAGGTGGTTGAGCTGGTGCTGAAAAAATACGATGGTGCGCTGAAAGCCGAACACGGTACGGGGCGCAACATGGCGCCTTTCGTAGAAACGGAATGGGGCGGAAAAGCTTATGAGATCATGCGGCGCATCAAGCTCGCCGCCGATCCCGGAAACCTGCTGAACCCGGGTGTGATCATCGCACCGCATGCCGACCAGCACGTCCGCGACCTGAAACCCCTGCCCACGGTTGAAAAGGAAGTGGACATCTGTACCGAATGCGGTTTCTGCGAGCACCGGTGCCCGAGCCGTGATCTAACGTTAACGCCCAGACGAAGAATCGTGGTGCGGAGGGCGCTCGCGCAATACCGGAAAACGAACGATAAAGCGAATTATGAAAAGCTGCTGGACGAATACCAGTACGATGGGCTGGATACCTGCGCGGTTGACGGGCTATGCGGCGCTGCCTGCCCCGTAGGTATCAATACGGGCGACCTGGTGAAACGCCTGCGCCGCGAGCAGCACAGTGCCACAGCGAATAAAATGGCCCTGTATGCCGCCCGTCATTTCGGGTTCCTGGAATCGGCGGTGCGATGGGGGCTTGCGGCAGGGCATTGGATGAACCGGCTTAGTGGCAACCGGCTTATGCCGGCACTGACGAAGGGAATGAGGAAAATTATTCCTGCCTTTCCACTGTGGACAAACCAGCTCGGCAGGCCACCCGCTGTTTTCCGGGGCCGGAGAACAGCATGGAGACCAGGGATACCTGGGTTATTTCCCCACCTGTATCAGCCGGGTAATGGGCGGCGGCGCGGAGAATAAAAAAGACATGGTACGCACTTTCGTCAGCGTGGCGGAAAAACTGGGCGTGACCCTGAAAATTCCGGCTTCATTGCACGGTAGCTGCTGCGGGCAAATATTCTCTTCAAAAGGATATACGCAGGCCTATGCCTATACAGCCGAAAAGATCGTGGAGCAGTTGTGGATCGCCAGCGAAGAAGGCAAATGGCCGGTGGTAACAGACGTCAGCTCATGTACGCATACATTGCTGCAGCTCGGCAATGTGTTGCCTCCGGCCGGCCTGCAGAAATTCAACCGGTTGAAAATGGTTGACAGCATCGGCTTCCTGGATGAGCTGCTGCAGCGGAAAAAGCCGGCGGTGAATGCCTCGCGGAAAATTGTATTGCATCCCGTATGCTCGCTTACCAAAATGAATACAGAAAAGGTTTTTTACCGGGTGGCGAAGTACCTCGCCACCGAAGTAACGGTTCCGCTGCACAGCGGCTGCTGCGGCATGGCCGGCGACCGCGGATTTCTTTTTCCCGAACTCACGGCGGCGGCTACGCGGCCGGAAGCCGGTGAGGTGAAAAAACAGCGGTACGACGGCTATTATTCGTCGACCAAAACCTGCGAAATGGCCATGAGCGAGGCGGTAGGCGCCAATTACGAATCGATCCTTTACCTGGCCGATGAAGTATTGCGTAACTGATCAAATCAATTACATTTGAACCAAACATTGTCACATGAAGTTTTTTTCTACCTGCAGGCGAACGCTTCCTGCGCTTACGCTTTTGTTTGCCAGTCAACTTGCTTCAGCCAACGATAACACAATGGCCGACGACCGCATTGAAGGTCGCTGGGATGTTACGGTAATGGAAAACGGGCAGCCGAAGCCAAGCTGGCTGGAAGTATATCATTCCGGCCACAAAAGGCTGGTTGGCTCGTATGTGGGCATCAGCGGCAGCGCCCGCCCCGTATCGCTTATCGAGTTCAAGGATAACAAATTGCACTTCACCCTGCCGCCGCAATGGGAGCGCGAAGACAATGACCTGATTGTTGACGCTGTTCTGCAGGCCGATACGTTATTGGGAACCCTGCGTGCAGCCGACGGAAAAACCTATACTTGGTCGGCCCACCGTGCGCCTTCGCTGGTTCGCGAGAAGCAGCCTGTATGGGGAACCCCCATCCAGCTTTTTAATGGCAAGGACCTCAGCGGCTGGAAAGCCCTGGGTCAAAACCAGTGGGTGGTAGAGCCGGGTGGCATTTTGCACAGCCCCAAGAGTGGTGCCAACCTGATCACCGAAAAAACATTTGAGGACTTTAAGCTCCATATCGAATTCCGCTGCCCCACCGGAAGCAACAGCGGCGTGTACCTGCGCGGCCGTTACGAAGTGCAGATCGAAGACAGCTATGGAAAAGCACCCCAGCGCGACTATATGGGCGCTGTGTATGGCTTTCTTACACCGGGCATCATGGCGGCCAAACCCGCCGGAGAGTGACAGACCTACGACATTACGCTGATCGGCCGCCAGATAACCATCGTTGCCAACGGCAAAGAAATCATTTGCAACCAAACCATACCCGGCATCACCGGCGGTGCGCTTGACAGCAACGAAGGCGCGCCGGGTCCACTCTACATCCAGGGCGATCACGGTCCAATCGAGTACAGGAATATTGTGATTACGCCGGCGAAGTAAGCAACAAAGTCAAAAGTCAAAAATCAACAGTCAAAAGGGGTCGCTGATGGTGTAACGTATTCACCGTCAGCGACCCCTTTTTCTGCCCGTCGGGATTTCCCGACGGGTGTTAGTGCGGGTGTCAGCATGCCCGCACCCGCGATGACCCCTTTTGACTGTTGACTTTTGGCTTTTGACTTCATCACCTGTACGCCGCCATCCAGGGCGGCTGCGTATAACTATCAGCTATGCGCAACCGCAGGTTGCTGCTGAGGGTCAATGCAAAATGGTTGACCAGTCCCATGGTTCTCGGATAATAGGTTAAACGCCCCTCGATGGTGCCGAAGATCAGGTTCTCGTTCCTGGTACGGAAACCGCCACCCAGCGCACTGAATAGTTTTCCTTT
>JASGFZ010000193.1:0-6258 GCA_047605345.1 Flavihumibacter sp.
AGGTGGTAAATGGTCGATGGATATCCAGCAGGCGACAACGGTAGTATATAACAGCGACTGGCTGGATCGCCTGAAAAATGCCATCCACCTGAATGCGATGGATTACCTGCTGCTGCACTGCGATTATGGCCATTTCATCGGCCGCGCCGTGAATAATTTTATTGATGAGAACGGCCTCTGGCACAAGGTGGATATGATCGCCTCGCACGGGCATACTACTTTTCACATGCCGCTGCGCCAGATGACCGGCCAGTTAGGCGATGGCGCCGCCATTGCGGCCGAAACGGGATTGCCCGTGATCAGCGACCTGCGGGCGCTGGATATTGCTTTCGGCGGGCAGGGCGCTCCGATTGTACCCATCGGTGAAAAGCTGCTGCTGGCCGAATACGAATTTTTGCTGAACCTGGGCGGTATCGCCAATCTGTCGTTCAGGCATAACGGCCATTACTATGCGTACGATGTTTGCCCGGCAAACCGTGTGCTGAATATGCTGGTGCAGCCGCTTAAACTCAATATGGATGCCGACGGTGCGCTGGCTGCCGGCGGGCGGTCGTTTGCCCCGCTGCTGCAGCGCCTGGAGGCGCTCGATTATTACGGTCTTCCTTACCCGAAATCGCTCAGCAACGATTTCGGTACCGATGTGGTGTATCCGTTGGTGAAGTCGGCCGGGCTGCCGGTGCCCGATGCGTTAAGAACCTTTGTAGACCATATTGCGCTTCAGATCAGGAAGGAAATCGGGATGCTGGGCGAAAAAGAAAAACTGCCGGTCAGGGGCCAGCGGTTACTGGTTACCGGTGGCGGCGCCCTGAACAGTTTCCTGGTGCAACGTATTGCAGAAGAGCTGGCAGAAATCGGTGTAACCCTCGTGGTTCCCGAAAAAAAGCTGATTGAATACAAAGAAGCCGTGGTCATGGCACTGATCGGCGTACTGCGCTGGCGCGAAGAATACAATGTATTGCATACGGTAACCGGCGCCAGCCGCGACAGTATCGGCGGCGCCCTTTGGCTGGGAACAGAAGCATAAACCCGAATTATGGCAAAACCAACCATCAGGGCACTGTTGCTCGACATCGGCGGGGTGCTGTTAACCAACGGCTGGGACCGCACCGCAAGGATGGCGGCAGCGAAAAAGTTTTCACTCGATTACGATGTGCTGAATGAACGGCACCACATTATTTTCGACGCTTTTGAGGCAGGCAAGATGAGCTTTGACGATTACCTCGACCTGCTGATCGCTGATATGGACAACTATTGCAAGGAAGGGCTGCGTGAATTTATCTATGAACAATCGGCTGCTATTCCCGGTGCGATCGACTATTTCCAGTCGGTGAAAAAGACCTATGGCCTTAAGGTATTTGCCGTTAACAACGAGGCCCGCGAACTGAATGAGTTCCGCATCAGCCGGTTTGGTTTGCAGGATCTGTTCGATGCCTTTATCTCTTCCTGTTATGTGAATGTGCGTAAACCAGATAAGTCTATCTACAAGTACGCCCTCGACATCGGGAATTTCAGGAAAGAAGAAGTGGTGTATATCGATGACCGTATTGTGTTTGTGCAGGCCGCAAGGCGACTGGGTATTTTCTCTCTTCAACACATTGGCCTCGAGGAAACAAGGCGCCGGCTGGCTGAAATTTTTGCCGAATAACCCGTCGGCAGTGAAAATTTGCGCATATTAGGCTAGTTTTGGCGTTGTAACCGTAGAAGTTAACCCCTTAACCCTTTTTAACTTGAATCTTATTCGAGCAGGTATTTTTGTGCTTATGCCAGCAGGATTTTTGCTGGCTGATCTGTTACCTGTAGCAACTTTCCATAGTGCCGCCCAGGCAAAGTACTTCCCCGCTGCAGACTCAAATACCATCGAGGTCAGTTTTGAAACAACTCCCACGGCAGCCAGTGCTTCCATAACAAAGCTGCCTTACAATAAAGCAGCTGCATTGATGCTGGAATGGGACGACAATAGTTTGTCGGCCATTACACATGGGAAAGCCGCGATGGACAATCTCTTTTTTACTGACGGTACCGGCGGCAACCGAAACTGGTCGGGAACCCTGGCCATTAACGGCCGGCGTGCTTATAATAACAATGAAATCGGGCTGGCGAAAGAGCCGAACAGGATTCAGTACAGCCAGATGCCTGAATTGATCAGCGCCGGCTGGGAAATTGCCAATCATGGCTGGTACCACGACCCATCCGGTAATTACAACTATATGAACATGATTCCCGGTCAAACAGAACGGGAACATGTTTACTACAACCTGAAGCGGCTGAACGACAGCCTCCTGCTCAGGATCGGCTACGCAGTGAGCGGTGCGGTAGCGCCTTCCAACTACAAATACACCGGTGAGCAGGCAAAGCTGCTGGGTATGCTGTATGTTACCGGCCAGGCCGATGAAGTATTTGCGCCTTATTTCAAAGTACCCCGGTATTACAAGCCGCCGACCCAAACAGCCGCGGCTGAATACATCGAAAATATCGACACCAGCTTCGCCTGCTTTTACCGGGAGTTTACCGATGCCTGGGGCAGCTCGCTGGTTTCTTATAAAGCCAAGGTGGATGCGCTGCTGACCGGTAATACCGACAAAGTGCATAAGTTTTTGCGCATCGGAACACACGGTGTAGCGGTGGGCGATGAAAATGCTTTTTCCCAGTTCCTGCAATATGTAGCCCAGGTGGCGAACGACCGCCTGTTTATAGGAAGCACAAGAGAGCTGGTAGAGCACCTGCGGATGCCGGGGTGGCTGGCCATGGAGCAAACAAGCCGGGAAAATAAGCTCCTTATAAAACTGCACCCGGAACAAGTTCCGGCCGATGTACAGTTTAAAAAAATCAGCCTGCTGGTAAACAGCAACGCGGTAATCAGCTCGGTAAAATACAACGGCGTGAGCATGCCTTTCAATGCGCAGACAGGCCTGGTCAATATTGACCTAACGGTTCATCCTCCCGTGGCTGAAGACGGTACTGTCAACAAAATACCGGTGGCTGTTATCGATTCTCATCCCGGAATACAGCTGCCGCAGGATTCTACGGTGTTGAATGCTTCGGCTTCTTATGATGAAGACGGTTATATAGCACACTATCACTGGGAAAATGTGGAGGGGCCGGTGGTTGCGCAGATAGATTCGCCCTTTGCTGCGGTAACCAATGTCAGGGGACTGACGATTGCCGGTGATTACCGTTTCAGGCTATCGGTAAAAGATGATAAAGACGACAGTGCCGAGGCTTTTCTACTGGTTAAAGTGAACCCGGCCGAAATAGTGGTGGTCGATACGCCGCAAACCATACCGGTGGCTTATATTGCCGCCGTAGATACGGTAAAGCTGCCGGCCGACAGTGTGTGGCTGGACGGTACCGCTTCCTGTTGCGCCGACAGCAGTGCGCTGACATACGAATGGGAACAAACCGGGGGGCCGGTTCCGGCCTCCATCTTATCACCGCATTCGGGCAGCTCGCAGGTAAAAGGACTGAGCCTGCCGGGGCTCTTTTTTTTTAAGTTGACCGTTTGGAATACCCGTCTCGATTCAGCCAGCGCTTTCGTTTGCGTGGTCGTTGATTCCACGGGTGTACCCGCCGATACAACGGCGCCCGTGACCGATACGCCCGATCCCGGTATTGATTCCTCGGCCAGTCATCCGCCGAAGGCGGTTATCCTGGTGGCCGATACATTGCAATTGCCTTTGGAAGATATATGGCTGGAAGCGGCCCGGTTTGAAGAGCCGGCCGGCACGCCGTTTTTGTATCGCTGGCAGCAGACAGGTGGGCCGGCCTCCCTGCATCTTTTGCAGCCAGACAGCAGCAAAACCAGGGTGGCAGCTATTACCCTGCCGGGTGATTATTGTTTTATGCTGACGGTTGCCAATGCGCAACAGGATACGGTGAGCACTACAGCCTGTGTACATATCGGTGAAGCCAACCACGAAATCCAGCCGCCTTCCGGTGATTTGCTGATTGAATTTGCCGGCGTTCCAACGGCTGCCAGCTACTATATCAGCAAGGTGCCTGCTAATAAGGCAGCAGCCCTGCTGCTTGATTGGGATGCCAATTCACTGTCGGCCTTAACCTACGGCAAGGCAGCAATGGATTCCCTGTCGTACACCGATGGCGTGGGTAGCCGGCGCAACTGGACTGCTTCGCTGGCGGTAAACGGCCGGCGCGGCTGGTCAAATGCCGAGATCGGCCTGGCCAAAGAGGCCAATATGATCCAGTATGCGCAAATGACGCCCCTGATCGATGCCGGCTGGGATATCGCCAATAACGGCTGGTACCAGGAACCGACCGGGAAATACAATTACAACAATATGATACCGGGGCAGTCGGAAGCCGAGCGGGTGTACAACAATATCACGCGTTTGAACGACAGTCTTTTTATTCGCATCGGTTACCGGCCCGCAATGGTAGTAGGGCAAAGCAATTGTCCCTATACGGGTGAACAGGCAAAAGCAGCGGGTATGTTCGGCATTACCGGCCAGGCCGATGAGGTTTTTGCACCGGCGCTTAAAGTGCCGAGAAGCAATGTGGCCGGTAAATACCAGGCTATGGCCGCGCTGGTAGAAAACCTTGATACCGGCTTTGCAAGCATATACCGCGAATTTGTGTACAACTGGACCACCGCGCTGCCCGGAATAAAAATCAAAATTGATACCCTGCTGAAGGGGAATACAACCGACCGTCATAAGTTTCTGCGTATCGGAACCACGATGCCTGCAGAAACCGATTCGGCCGCTTTCCGGCAGTTTATGGACTACGTGAAAACGAAGGGCGGCGACCAGCTGTTTGTGGGCAGCGCCCGCGAGCTGGTTGAAAACCTGCGGATGCCCGGCTGGCTGAAACCGGCTGCCGTAGGGCAGGAAAAATACCTGGCGATCAGCTTGTATCCTGAAAATATTCCGGCGGTGGTGCGATACCGGCGCGCTACGCTGGTAGTGCAGGCCGATGTTCCCATTAAATCGGTATCGTACCGCGGGCAGCCCGTAGCTTTTGATGCCGCCACCGGGCAGATCAACCTGGATTTTACCGCTACGCCGGTAGCAGGCAACCGCCCGCCCGTGGCCCTGCCTAAAAAAGAAATGACCATCTATGCGCCCGTTGATTCCATTCCGCTGGCCGACAGTGCCTCCTTTGATCCGGAAGGAAAAACACTGCGCTATGCGTGGACGCAAACGGCTGGTCCTGCAACCGCCATCATCGACAGCCCTGCTGCAGCCGTTACAATGGTAAGAAACCTCAATGCAACAGGCGTGTACCAGTTCAGCCTGCGCGTTACCGATCCCGAAGGTTTGTTTGCAGCAGCCGTTACCAGGGTGGAGGTATTGTCAAGACCCAACCGGCCGCCGGTAGCCAATGCAGGCGCAGCCCAGGTGATTTATATGCCCGCATCGTCGGTAACAGTAAATGGCGCCTTGTCGTCAGACCCCGATAACGATCCGCTGCAATACGAATGGTTGCAGGTAGCGGGCCCCGCAACCGCTTCGATTGTACAACCTGCTGAAGCAGCCACGGCCATCAACGGCCTGGCGGTGGCGGGTGCATATACTTTCCGGCTAACCGTTAAAGATGCACAGCTGGCTGTGTCAACGGCAGATGTCACCATCACCGTGCTGCCGGCCGGCAATATCTTGCCCGTTGCCGATGCCGGAGAAGACCAGGTAGTGCAGCTGCCGCAGCGTACCACCAGTTTTTCAGCCGCCGCTTCCTATGACCCTGACGGCACCGTTAAAGCGTACCTGTGGTCGAAGCTGAGCGGCCCTTCGGTGTACCTGTACGATACCTGGAAAGCGGTGGTTCGCCTGGAAAACCTGAATGCAGGCGCCTATGTTCTCCTGCTGAAAATAACCGATAACAAAGGCGGCGAAGCCTATGATACGGTGCGGCTGCAGGTGTTGCCTGCAGGCACGAGGAGAACAACGCCTGCTGCCGGCGATGCGATCGCTGCCACGCAGCTTGCTGCCGAATCGTTTGCGTATGCATTCGATGCGAAACTGTATCCCGTTCCGGTTTACGATGCGGGTGCCGTATTGCTCACCGGCAGTTATAAAGGCAGGTTGCAGGTGACGCTGTATGACTATACAGGCAGGCTGCAGCTGGGCCAGGTTTGGGAGAAACAGCTGCCGCGCCAAATCTATACGATGACGATGAATAAGCTGCCTGCGGGATCGTATGTGCTGGTGATAAAAGGCAAAGACATCTACCGGAAGATGGTATTCACGAAACTGTAATCAACGCATACCGAGCACCTCTCTGAGCTTACCGTATCCTGTTTTG
>JASGFZ010000194.1:0-6150 GCA_047605345.1 Flavihumibacter sp.
TTGTTGTGGGAAGGGGTGGGTTTTATCGTTGTTTTGTCGTTATTTTTTACTATTTTTGCGAAAATATTCACTATAAATATTGACTAAAAGCATTGAAATACAAGTACTTGAAAAAGTAAAAAAAGCCAGAAAAGGCTCGCTCTTTTTTGTACAAAATTTTGTAAAGATCGCCAATGTCAAAGCAGTGAATAAAGCATTGGAACGGCTGGCGAAAGCAGGAGAATTGGAAAGGCTTGCCACGGGAATTTACTATCGGCCATCAACCAATAAACTAATCGGAAAACTTACACCCACCCTTGAAACGACCGCAGCCGCCATTGCGAGGCGCGACAGGGCAAGGATTACTCCCACAGGCGCCTATGCGCTTAACCGTTTAGGACTTTCTACACAAGTACCAATGAATATCGTTTACCTGACTGATGGTTCTGCCCGAAAAATTAAAATCGGCAACCGCAGTATTGTATTTAAAAAAGCAAGCCCGAAGAACGTCGCCGCCACGGGCGAGATAAGTGGTTTGGTGATTCAGGCATTAAAGGAAATCGGCAAGAACAATGTGCTTGACAAAGAAATAAAGCATATCCAGGAGCTACTTAAAAAAGAAAAACCAACCCGGCTCGAACACGACATTCACCTTGCACCATCCTGGATTAGAGAAATAATGTTACCGGTATGGAAACAAATGGCAAATGAATAAAAGCAGCATATCAAATTGGCTTGAGTTATCGACGCAGGACCGCCAGGCAATTTTTGCAGAAACGGCAGCGCGAAAAGGCCTGTCGCTATCTGCAATCGAAAAAGACTGGTGGGTGGTGCATACCCTGGCCGCCATCTTCTCAATGAAATGCGCAGACGCACTCGTTTTCAAAGGTGGCACTTCTTTAAGCAAGGGATGGAATCTGATACAGCGTTTTTCGGAAGATATTGATCTCGCACTGGACAGGGAGTTTCTCGGCTTCAGCGGACAGTTATCCAGACAAGACATCAAAAAGCTAAGAAGAAAATCATACCAGTTCATCACAGAAGTTTTTACCGGAGAACTGAAAAACAAATTTGCCGAATGGGGGTTTTAAAGAGGTAACGGTAAAGTACCGTGAAGTAGAAAATCACGACCAGGATCCTTTGATCATTGAAATCTATTACAATAAATTAACCGAAACCGACACTTATTTGAAACCGGGTGTTCTGGTGGAAGTGGGCAGCCGTTCACTGAAAGAGCCGTTCACGCAAAGAAGCTTCGGCACCTTCGTTTCCCAGGTTTATACAGGCAGACCATTTGCAGATAAACCGGTTACCATTCCCATTGTAAATCCCGAACGAACCTTCCTGGAAAAAATATTCCTGTTGCACGAAGAATTTCAGAAACCATTTGAAAAAATAAGGGTGTCACGCCTTAGCCGTCACCTTTATGATATAGATAAATTAAGCCAGACCCCCTATGCGGCCATTGCACTGCAAGACAATGACCTGTATAATACAATCGTAAAACACAGAGAACGGCTCACCCCTGTTCCGGGCGTCGACTACATCAATCATGCGCCTGAAAAAATCAATTTTATCCCGCCAGACGCAGTCATAAAAAACTGGAAACAGGATTACGAAACAATGGCACAAACCATGATTTACGATAACCCGTTGCCTTTTGACGAGCTCATACAACGGCTTACCGAACTACGAAAAAGAATAAACGGCAACAGCTGACATTACCGCCATTAAAATGCTTCCGCCGCCAGCATATTGTTCGCCCTCGCTCCTGCCATGTTTCCGGAAGCTACGGCATTGGCCACCGAACGCAGAAGGCTTGCATTGTCGCCACAGGCAAAAATATTTTTCACGGTTGTTTCCTGGAACATATCTGTTTTCAACAGTCCCTGCTCGGTCAGCTCGCAACCCAGCAGTTCGGGAATTTTACAATGCTGCTCAAACGACGGGCGGGCATAAACGGCTTTAAGCGCAAAAACGGAGTTGTCTTTGAAAACAATTTGCCGGATGTGGCCGTTTTCCTGTGCCAGGGCGGCAATCTCTTTTTCAATAACGGCAATATTGTGCTTGGCCAGCGTATCAGCTTGTACCGGCGTTAACAGAGAGCCGCCATTGGTAAAAACAGTCAGGTCTTTGGTCCAGTTATAAATAAGCTGCGCATAGTGGAATGCCGCTTCTCCATTAGCCAGGATACCCGTTTTTTCGTTCCTTACTTCATAGCCATGACAATAGGGGCAATGAATAACCGAAATGCCCCAGCATTCGGAAAAACCCTTTAAGCCGGGCATTATATCTTTGATGCCAGTAGCAACAATCAGCTTTTTCGCATTAAACGATAGCCCTGCTTCTGTAACAACAACAAAACCATCGGCTGTTTGCCTTCCGTCAACAGCCAACCCGTCGTGAAATTTTACCGTGCCATATTGCAGCACCTGTTCTTTTGCTTTTTGGGCAATCAGGGCGGGTTCAACGCCATCGTGCGTTATAAAATTATGCGAATGCGGTGTTTGACGGTTACAGGGCAATCCGCTGTCTATAATAAGCACCTTACGCATCGCGCGCCCCAGGGCCATGGCTGCGGAAAGCCCCGCATAACTGCCGCCAATGATCACCACATCGAAACTGTTATCGCCTGTCATATAGTGTAATTTTCAGAAGCCGCTAAAAACGGTTAATAATATGTTGTAAATACCGCGCGCCGCACAAATGAGTAAAATTTGCGTTTACGGATGGATATATCCTTATAATTTTGATAGTGCCCTATCTGGTTAACAACATTAATGCAGCATTGTTGCAAACTTAGGGCAAAACCTTTTATCGTAATTGTGTTGCATTTGTAAAACCCATCAACATGAGGAATACCATTGCCAGAACAGAAATACTGAACCTGATAACAGGTTCCAAAACCGCCTTATCGCACGCTGAAATAGAAACAGCCCTGGCCGGCCTCTGCAACCGCGTAACCATTTACCGGGTGCTGGATCGCCTGGTAGACGACAACCTGATCCATAAGATCATTAACGTAGACGGACACCTGAAGTTTGCGGCCTGCCACCATTGTTCAGATAAGCACCACCACCATAACCACGTGCATTTCAGCTGTGTGGAATGTGGCTCTGTTACCTGCCTCGAAGAAGTGGAACCTGTTTTCAAAATGCCCAGGAAATACAAGGTGCAGGAAATGAATTTTACCCTCTCGGGACTATGCCCCAACTGCGCCTGACAAACGGGTATCGCAAACAGCCTACCGGCGGTTTAGTTCCCCCTCTCCCAGTTTCCGCCATCCCGCCATCGCCAGCAGCAATGCACAGCACGCAAGCTGCAGGAGCCCGGTGCTCAGCCGTCTTTGCTGAAAGACCGGCGGCCTGAAATGAAATGCCGGTGGTTGATCATAGGCTTCGGCTGTCATCATTTTACCGGTAAACAAAGGTTTATTCGAGAACCAAAAGATACTGTCATGAAATTGCCGGACGGCCGCTTTGAAATCAAGCTCTGTTTTAAGATCGGTCGCCGCCAGGCTGTTCAGCATTTCCTGGGTATTGACTGCGGGGTTAACCAGGTTAAATCGTTCCGATGTTTCTGCTGAATGACTTACCTGCCTGTAAAACGCATCTACCCGCTCTGCCGATTTCCTTTGATCCACCGCCAGGAAGGCGGAATAACCCTGGTATTTGAAAAAGGGGCTTTTGACGGCACTATCTCCCGGATTTAACGTAGGATAATACGTATAAAACGATTGCAGGGTCTGCTGCATGGCGCTGTCGGTGTCTGGCATGCTTCTGCTTCGCATCAGGGTGGCAAAGGGAATAGCGCTTGTTTGCCGGTTACTTTGCCCGGCCAGGTTCAGCGTGGCCGGCACCACGATCAGCAGCAATATCCAGGCGCTGATGGCGGCTGCAGCGTTAAAGGAAGTGCTTTTATTGAACGAATTAATGAACAGCAGCAGCGCCAGCCACAGCCCGTTGTACAACAACAATACCGCCAGCCATGCAAGTAATAGCCATACTCCTTCCGATAACGGTATGCCGGCCACTATAAATCCCGTAACGGAAAGTAATACCGTAACGGCAGCAACAAGCAGGTACCTGAACAACAGCCTGCACAGCACGATGCTTCTGAAAGAAAAATTACTGGTTCGCAGCAGGGCGAACGTACCGGTATCTTTTTCAAAAGACAGCACATCAAAGCACAAACCGATGATCAGCAGGGGCATCAGGTAAATCATCACAAAAGAGAGGTCAAAGTTTCCCGCAGCCAGCTTAAAGGGATTGTATATTTCTCCCTTGAAGGTTTGGGTGTAAAGGTTCTGGGCAGTCAGAATGAAATAGTAGGGATACAGATCCCGCTGCCCCAGCGAAAGCGCAGCCAGGGGCAAAGGCGTATTGGCGGTTACGAAATTATACTGGAACCTCACCAGCGACGGAAGGGCGGCTTTTTCATAATCCTTTTTGCCGCTGGCAGTACTGGTATCGGCCTGTAACAGCTGCCGGTACAGCGCCTGCGCCTTGCTCACGGAATCCGCTGCCTGGCCGATCCTTTCCGACTGGCGGCGGATCTCCGTATGGCCATAATAGATACTGTATATACCTGCCAGGAAAAACAGGCCCAGCACCTGGAGCTGAAAACGGTTTCGCAACAGTATTTGCCCTTCATTAACAGCGATAATGCGAAATAACTTCATGCCTTGTTTTGCTTTAGTATTATAGAGAACCATTGGCCCTGCGATCCAGCACCGTCACAGAAATGAGTATCAGCAGGCTCCAGGTCAGCAAAGAGCCGAAGCCGATAATATACGGCCGCACACTGGCTGTTATGCCGGGCTGTTTATAATGGAAAGGCGCCACTTCTTCATACACGGTATGGTCTGCCTGGTAATTCCAGTCTCCGAAGGTTGAATGCTCCTGCATATCCCGGTTCATCTGTTGTACAAAATCCCGCCGGTACTGTTCTGCCTGTTTCTGAAAATCAAGATGCGTATAATAGTCGGTGCCCGACAAGCCAATCGAGAGCCCCTTAACCGCTAAAAAAGGATCTACCATGCTGCACCATAAACCGATCCGGTTCTGCCTGTCGAGTGTTTTTTCCAGCCGCGCAAAATGTTTGTCGTACACCATACTGCTGTATTCTTCCCCTGCCTGCATAACATATCCTTCGTAATTGAAGGGAAGCTTTGATACCGAATCCACCTTGTATTCGGCAAGCAGCCGCTGCTTCAGCTTTTCCGCCCTGGCACCGCTTGGATCATGCCCGTCTATACCCGCGGCAATATCGGCCCTGATCGCCTTCATAAAATCGTATTTTGTCGGCAGCGTGTACAGGTTGTCACCGGCATTGGCTGCCCACTTGGGTATGAGGATCACATTGGCCGCCCAAATGACCAGTAACAGCAGCACCGCCACTTTTGATTCTTTGCAGAACGCCGATACCAGCAAGGCCACGCCAACGAACAGCAACAGGTACAACGCATATAAAACGCTTAGCAGGAAAATACGCATCAGAATACCCGCGGTGGCCTGCAGGAACAGGGTTTGCACCAGCAACAGCAGCAAAACGGGTGGCAGCAGCATCGATAAAGCGATGATACCGTAACCGATGAATTTACCTGCATATAGTTGCCGGAAACGAATGCCCTGGGCATACAACTGTTTCAGCGTACCGTCTTTACGCTCACCGCTGAAAGAAGCAAAAGCGATAAAGATGATGATCACCGGAAGCAACACCTGCAATGCCATGGCCAGTGAAAGCTCGCCGAAGCGCAGGGAAGCATTCCTCGTTTCCGCCGGCTTGAAAGCAAAGTCGTTCTGGCGGTGCGGCTCCAGGTAAATGGTCGTTCCGGTGAAAGCATCCAGCCCTACATCAAACATGCTCAGCGCCGTTTTGGGCATAAAGGCGAAATTGCCGAAATGCGCGGCTGAGTGCGGGTGCTTGGGATCCTGCTGCAGCCACTGTTGGCGGGTTTCCTGCGCCGCCTGCTGCCGCTCCCGGTATTGCTGCTGATAGCTCCGGTAGCCCGACAAAGCCGCCACTGCCAGCAGGCAGAAAAATACGCTGTAAGCAACCAGGAAAGCACGGTTCCGCCAGGCGCTTACTATCTCTTTCCTGGCGATGGTCCATATTGTTTTCATACCCGCTGAATGGTTTCGAGGTAAAGCTGTTGCAGGTCCTGCGCAT
>JASGFZ010000195.1:0-6147 GCA_047605345.1 Flavihumibacter sp.
CAGCAATTTCACCCATTCCAGGGTTGCCTTTCCCGACCGGTAATAATGTTCCACCGTATGTGTAGTGGCGTGGTGTTCGATAGGCGAACTGATAATGCGCCGGCAGCCCAGGTTATTAACCGCCGCCGCAATGGCAGTATTACAGCTTTCCGTGCCACCTGAAGTGAAAAATATTTCAGCCGGATGCGCATTCAGGATCTTAGCCACCGATTTCCGCGCATTTTCAACCGCCAGCCGGCTTTCACGGCCGTACGAATAAATGGACGAGGGATTGCCGAACTTTTCTGTCAGGTAAGGCATCATCGCTTCCAGCACTTCCGGGTCAAGTGCAGTGGTCGCAGCATTGTCAAAATAAATCCTGTCGGGCATGGCCAAAATATTAGATCACATAAATTCCTTGATATCCTGCATCAGGCGCAACGCAATATTATTGGCCGTTGTTTCGAAATTGCTTTCGGCATAGATGCGAATGATCGGCTCGGTGTTGGAGGTGCGCAAATGCACCCAGTCGTTGTCGAACTCGATCTTTAACCCGTCGTCGGTGTTGATCGGATGTTTTTTATACTTGCTGATGATCTTCGAGAAAATATCCTGCACATCGATCGACTTGTTCAGCTCGATTTTGTTCTTGGAAATAAAATAATCGGGGTAGCGCGACCGGAATGATTTCATCCCGTTTTTATGTTTCGCGAAAGCCGTAGGGAAAGCGCGATACCAATCAGGGCATCACGGCCATAATGAAAATCGGGTACAATGATACCGCCATTGCCTTCGCCGCCGATCACCGCGTTTTCCGCTTTCATTTTCTTCACCACATTCACCTCTCCTACGGGCGAAGGAAAATACGCGCCGCCTTTCTCAAGGGTAATTTCTTTGAGCGCTTTGGTCGACGACATGTTGGAGACGGTATTGCCCGGACGCTGCGACAATACATAATCGGCCACCGCCACCAGTGTAAATTCTTCACCGAACATGCTGCCGTCTTCGCAAACAAAGCAAAGGCGGTCTACATCGGGATCAACAGCGATACCCATGGAAGCACCCGATTTTTTTACCTCGGTGCTGAGTGCCACCAGGTTCTCGGGCAGTGGTTCGGGGTTGTGTGCAAAACGGCCGTTCACCTCGCCATTCAGTGTCACCACCTGCTCCACACCCAGCGCTTTCAGCAATGGGGGCACCGCCAGTGCGCCGGTCGAATTCACCGCGTCTACAACCACCGTCAGGTTACGGGCTTTAATGGCAGCCACATCCACCAGCGGGTAATGTACAACCGCTTCAATATGCTTTTCGAGATAATCGTTTTTAGTGGTAACGGAACCCAGCCGGTCCACCGGTACATAGGTAAAACTTTCTTTGGCGGCGATATCCAGTACCTGTGCGCCTGCTTCGGCCGATATAAATTCACCTTCGTTGTTCAGCAGCTTCAGCGCATTCCATTCTTTCGGGTTATGGCTGGCGGTGATGATGATACCGCCATCCGCTTTCTCCCACACCACTGCCATTTCAACGGTGGGTGTGGTCGACAAACCAAGATCAATCACTTCCAGCCCCAGGCCGATCAGTGATTGTATCACCAGCTGGTTTACCATGCTGCCGGAAATCCGGCCGTCTCGTCCGATAACTACTTTCGCCTGTTTGTTGGTTGCCGCCAGCATGGTTCCGTAAGCGGAAGCAAAGCGAACAATATCAAGGGGGTGAGGTTATCTCCGGTTTGTCCACCGATCGTACCACGTATCCCGGAAATACTTTTAATTAATGCCACGCAAGAAAAGATTTATTAAAAGTCAAAAGTAAAAAATCAAAAGTAAAAAAAGCCCGACGATGCCATCCGCACGAACCGTTTGCGACTTTTTTCAATGTTGAATCTCCTTTTCTGACTTTTGATTGTTGACTTTTGACTTTTGATTATGCAATAACAAATAACGGGCAGTCTCATAAATCGATTCCGACCACCATTGGTAATCGGCTGCCGCGGGCGGCTGAATGCCGGCAGGTTCCTGCCGGTGCCTGCCCATACCAGCGCCGGTTGACTACCCTGCAACGACTGGCTGTAATACCAATTGTTATAAATACTGCCTACGCGTTTATTGTTATAATCTAATATGAAGGCACGGTTACCGGCGCCGCTGTCTGCCGCATGTTGTCGAAGCAGGTCGCGCCCCAACGCGGTATTCTGATAAGAAATACCCGCTATTCCCGCAATGGTTGGTAATACGTCCACCTGCGAAGCCAGTTCATTCAGTCGCAGCGCGGGCAGGTGCTTACGCGAATAAAACAACAGGGGAACATGGTTTGCCGTCAGGCCGTTTTTGGTGTAAGCGGGCGGTAACATGGTACCCGCATCGCCTGCAATACCGTGGTCGCCGATGAATACAAATAAGGTATTGTCGAAATAAGGCGCAGTGGCGGCCTGCTGAATGAATTTCCGGAAACAAAAATCGGTGTAACGAAAGGCGTTGAGCTCTTCATTCGATTCAAATCCAAACCGGTGCAGGCTGTCGGCAGCCACATTGACCAGCTGAAATTCACTGCGGTCTTCTTCGGGAATGGTATAGGGCCGGTGGTTGTCGGCTGTTTGCACCACTGCAAAAAAAGGTTTTGTATCCCGGCGCAATATCTTGTCGGCCTGCAAAAAAAGATTCTTGTCGCTGATACCCCATACATCTACACGCGGTACATCATAACTCCCCTCTTCATACAGCTTCAGGTCTTTGATATTATTGGTTAGGATGCCCCTGATATTGGCCCAGCTGGTGCTGCCGCCGAGGAAATAATATTTGTCGTAATCGCTGAAATCGTTGATGATGGTATGCTGGTCAACCATCATCGGGTTACGGCTGGCGGTTTTAACCAGCTCCACATCAGGTATGCCGGTCACCGTAGCCCACACGCCTTTCGCCGTACCGATAAGCGGGGTAAAGCAGTGATCGAAAAAAATACCCTGGCGGCACAGCGAATCGAAAAAAGGCGTTGTATTCAGGGGATTGCCCCACATGGAACTCTTATAGGCGCTGAAACTTTCGCAGATCACGAGCACCACATTGGGCTTACCATTGCCCGTCCAGTTGTACACACTATCAGGTTTCACCTGCCGCGAAAAATCGAGCGTAGTAAGGTCGGGTTTGTCGACCCCGAGATAGGCCGCCATGGCAGGATACGCTTCTTTTACACGCGCCGCATTGAAACCAGAGCTCCGGAAGCTGAAAGAACTGGCAAACGACTGTATAGGGTTCAATGCCAGGTTGGCCCTGAAATCGCTGCCCAGGTTAAAAGCATCGCTCCACCGAAGCGGGTACTGGCCCACCCGGCCGAAAATGCCCACCGCAGCCAGCAGAAAAGCGCCGGTGTACCAAAGCGCGCTGGCAAAGCGGGTTTTAGCGGCCGCCGAACGGCCGGCGATCTTGTAAAACCGGCGAACGCACCAGCAGAGCAGCAGGGTCAGTACCAGCAGCAGAGCCGTTAGCCTGACCACGGGATAGGTTTGCCATACCATGCCGAAAGAAATCCCGGCATCCTGCAAAAAACTCAGGGCGCTCGCATTCAATCGCTGGTTCAGGTAAAGAAAATGCAGGAAGTCGATGATATAAAACAGCACAAAAGCCAAAAAGAAAAAGAAAAAAAAGAGCATCCAGCCGCGGTTTGCTTTTTTATTGCGGAAGGGATCCAGCGGCCTGAACGCCGTAAGCAGCCCGATCAGCAGGCCCAGCCCGGCTACCAGCCTTAAATCGAAGCGGAAGCCCAGCCACAGCGTGGGCAATACCGGGTCGCTTCGGGTGCCCGGCACTCGGAAGCGGCAGTAAACCGCCAGGCGGCCGATTGTCATAAGCCCCAGCAGCAACAAACTGATAAGTAAAATCCAGCGGAGGGTTTTCGGCATTCGAAACATAGCGCCAAAAGTAATATTTTTGCCGCTATGGGCCTTATAGACCGGATCATCGGGTGGGACCAGTACCTGGCGGTGAAGATCAACCGCGACTGGGGGCTGCCGGCGCTCGACCTCCTGTTCCAGCACATCCGGGAAACTTATTTCTGGATACCCCTGTATCTTTTCTTTGCTGTTTTTGCCACCCTGAATTTTAGCAAAAGAGGCTGGCTGTGGGTGCTGGCAGCCGTGGTGACCCTGTCGATCACCGACCAGCTGAGCAGTAACCTGATCAAGCATAATATCATCCGCCTCAGGCCCTGCCGCGACCCGCAGATAGCCGATCAGCTTCGTTTTTTCATTCGTTATTGCCCCGGCAGCAGCAGCTTTACCTCTTCCCATGCCTGCAACCATTTCGGGTTTGCCGCTTTCGTGTTTTTCACCACCCGGCAATTTCTCAGGCCCTGGTCGTATATTTTATTCATCTTTGCGTTCCTGGTAAGCTATTCACAGGTATATGTAGGCGTGCATTACCCGCTCGACGTCGCCGCCGGCGGAATCAGCGGTTTTGGCATTGGTTACGGAATGAGTGTTATCTTCAATAAAAATATCGGCCCTCTACAATAATGACGGAAGTTTTTATCATCCTGGGACTCATCCTCCTCAACGGCCTGTTCTCGATGGCTGAAATAGCCCTGGTATCGGCGAGGAAGGCGAGACTGGAAGCCCAGGCAGCCAAAGGTGATGCACGAGCGCGCGAAGCGCTGAAGCTCGCCAATAACCCCGACACCTTTTTATCAACGGTCCAGATCGGTATTACACTGATCGGTATTTTAACCGGTATTTATTCAGGCGAAACCCTTACCAAGGGGGTCGCCGATTTTTTCAGCACCATCCCCCTGCTGGAAAAACACGCCAGCCGGCTTGCCACCGCCGTGATCGTTATCCTGATCACCTATTTCAGCCTGGTACTGGGTGAGCTGCTCCCCAAACGAATCGGCCTCAGCAGACCCGAACGAATCGCCAAACTGGTGGCTGGCCCCATGGGCATCATCAGCAAAGTCACCTATCCCTTTATCTGGTTGCTGAACCATTCCACCGCCCTGCTGCAGAAGCTGTTCAATATCCGCAAGAACGATTCGCAGGTTACGGAAGAAGAGATAAAAGCCATCATCAGCGAAGGCACCGAACAGGGAACCATTGAAGAGGCTGAACAGGAGATCATCGAACGCGTATTTCACCTGGGCGACCGCAGCATTACCTCGCTGATGACGCACCGCAGCGATATCGTATGGTTCGAAATAAACGACAACGAAATTTCGATCAAGGAAAAAATCGTTAAAGAGCCCCATTCTATTTATCCCATTTGCGACGGCGACCTTGATAATATCAAAGGGGTGGTTTCGATCAAAGACCTTTACATCAGCAACGACCTGACCCTGTTCAAGCACATTATGAAGCCCGCCATCTTTGTGCCCGAGAACAATACCGCCTACCGCATACTGGAACGATTCAAGGAAGGCCAGATCCACTCCTGCTTTATTGTAGATGAATACGGCTCGGTACAGGGCATGATCACTCTGAACGACATACTGGAAGCCATCGTAGGCGACCTTCCCAGCCCGATATAGAAGACTATGAGATCGTCGAAAGGGAAGACGGCAGCTTCCTGGTAGATGCCCAGATCCCCTTTTATGATTTCCTGAGCCGCTTTGAAATGACCGAGCACATGAATGAGGGAGAACAGGAATTCAATACCCTGGCGGGATTTATCTTGCACAAGCTGGAAAGGATTCCGCAAACCGGCGACAAGCTGGAATGGAACGGCTTTACGTTTGAGATCGTTGATATGGACAGCCTGCGGATCGACAAGATACTGGTGCGCATACCGCCCGAAGTCAAGGCACAGATCGAAGAAGATAATTAAAAGCTGAAAGCCGCTTTGCTGTCGGGATAACTCACTTTCGTGCTCTTGCGGTTGCCGTTCACGATCACATGCATGATATTGATTTGCTTATCGAAGGCATCGTACAGGATACTGTTATTGATGTCTATGCTGCTGACCGCCGGCACCTCTTGCACCTGCATATAACACCAGGCCGCTTCCCGCTCTTTTTCATATCCCACATATTGTAATTTTACCGGCTTACCATTGACCTTTACCTGGAAATGCTGCTGCAGGTATTGAAAAACTACCTGGTTGGTCTGTGCGCTGTCTTTCGGGTTGGTAAGGTCAACCGTAAACCCGGCGCTGTTGCCCAGGGCCTTTTCAAAATCGTCGATGA
>JASGFZ010000196.1:0-6138 GCA_047605345.1 Flavihumibacter sp.
CTTCTTATAAAGACGGCGAGCCGGAGCGAAAACTCCTGTTGCAGGAGAAAGGCGATTACCTGGTGTTCCAGCCGATCTTCTCTTATAAGGGATTTGAAACCAGGTCGGGCGACAAAGATGAAATTATTGTTCCCGATGGCGATAAGGTAATGATCGTTCACCGCAACAAGGAGGTGGAGCAGGAGTTTTTACAAAAGCTCGAGGCCCTTCATTCGAATTTCATACGCCCCGAAGGATCGCAGAACCTGGTATTGAAAGGTGTTGATGTATTGCGCAACAACTGGTTTTTCCTTTTTGTGGATGCCATGAAAGAAATGCGGATCCCCGTACATGGATTTGAAGCGCTGAAGAATTTCCGCTTCAATACAGCCAAACCGCAAACCAGGATACAGATCAGCAGCAATACCGACTGGTTTGATGCGAAAGTGGATATCCTGTTCGGCGAACAGAAAGTGACCGTGGCCGAGGTAAAAAGAGCACTGGCCAATAAGCAGCAGTTTGTACAGCTCGACGATGGTACGCTGGGCATTTTGCCGGAAGAATGGATCAAGAAATACTCCCTGCTGTTCAGGATCGGGGAAGGCAAGGCACAGCACCTGCGACTCTCGAAATACCATATGACGGTGATCGATGAGCTGTACAATGAACGGAATGAGGAAGAGCTGTTCCTGCAGCTGGAAGAAAAATACGAGCGGCTGAGGGGGTTCAAAAATATACGGGAAGTGGCCCCACCGGCGCACCTCCGCCAGCTGCTGCGCCCCTACCAGGCCTTCGGTTTTCAGTGGCTGAATTATTTGAGCGAAGTGAGCTGGGGCGGTATCCTGGCCGACGACATGGGTTTGGGTAAAACCGTGCAGGCGCTGAGCTTCCTGCAGCATTTCCGCGACACACAGGGCAGCCTGAAGGCACTGGTGGTATGCCCCACCACGCTGATGTTCAACTGGGAAAACGAGATCCGCAAATTCACGCCCGAGCTTAGCTATCACATTCACCATGGCGGAGAACGCTCCCGTTCCGGGGAGCTGCTGCAGAGCAAGAATGTGATCATCACCACTTATGGAACGCTTCGCAGCGATATCAAATTACTGGTGGATATGGAATTTGACGTAGTGGTGCTGGATGAGTCGCAGGCGATCAAAAACCCCGCCAGCAAGGTTACCAAGGCAGCATCGCTGCTGCGCGCCAAACATCGTTTGTGCATGAGCGGTACCCCTTTGCAGAATAATACCTTCGACATCTTTGCGCAAATGAACTTCCTGAACCCGGGTATGCTCGGGAGCATGGAGTTTTTCAGGCAGGAGTTTGCGATTCCGATCGACAAGTTCGGCGAGCAGGACAGAAAAGAGCATTTGAGAAAGATCCTTTTCCCCTTCATATTGCGGCGCACCAAAGAGCAGGTGGCGAAAGACCTGCCCGAAAAGATCGAGACCATTCTTTTCTGCGAAATGGAAGACGAGCAGCGTAAGATATACGATGCATACCGCAACGATTTCCGCGATAAGATACTGGGTACGATCGAAGCGCAGGGCGTGCAGCGTTCGCAGCTCACGATATTGCAAGGCCTGATGAAGCTGCGGCAGATCTGTGATAGTCCGGCGATACTGAATGAAACCGAAAAATTCGAGAACCATTCCATCAAGCTGGAAGAGCTGGGCCGTGAGATTACGGAAAACATCAGCAACCACAAGGCGCTGGTCTTTTCGCAGTTCCTGGGTATGCTGGGGCTGATCAGGGAGAAGCTGAAAGAGCTGGGGGTAGACTATGAATACTTCGATGGCAGCACTTCGGCCATTGACCGGGAGAAGGCCATCCAGCGTTTCCAGAACGATGAAAACTGCCGGGTATTCCTGATTTCGCTGAAGGCCGGCGGTGTGGGTCTGAACCTGACGGCGGCCGATTATGTGTATATCGTGGACCCCTGGTGGAACCCGGCGGTGGAGCAGCAGGCAATCGACCGGACCCACCGTATCGGTCAAACCAAAAGCATTTTCGCTTACCGGATGATATGCAAAGACACGATCGAGGACAAGATTTTGCAGCTGCAGGAGCGGAAGCGGGTGCTGGCGCGCGACCTGATTGCCGATGATGAAGGCTTTGTGAAGAACCTGACCCGGGAAGACGTGGAATACCTGTTCAGCTAGGGCTGAAACGGGCATAAAAAAGCCCCACCGAAGTGGGGCAGCGTTTACGATAGTGGTTTCTGAGGTAAGCGCTAGGTATATGGGTTGGGTTAGTGACGAAGGCGGTGTTTGGTATAAACCGGGCGTGTTTCGAGGGGAGATTCTCCTTTCAGCAAAACGAACAGCAGGTACCTGAAAAAGCGGGTTACATTCAGACCGGGGCGGTAATTGTCGCGGTTGATGCGGATGGCACTGTTGGAATAAGTTACAGCATGGTTTTTCATAGCCTTGAACATTGGTGTTAACTGGCTATAACGAACGGATTTTATCTTTATTGTATAAAAGAATCAGGCGGGGTCTGAAAAATTAATTATGGCGAAAAGTCTTTTCAACCGGAAGTCGGCATCGGGCGCGGAAATGTCATTTATCGATCACCTGGAAGCCCTGCGCTGGCACATTATGCGGGCTTTGCTGGCGGTTCTGGTGGGTGCGATCGTGGTGTTCATCTATATGGATTTTTTCTTCGACAAGGTTATCATGGGGCCGGCGCACGCCGATTTCATTACCTACAGGATATTATGCGCCGTCAGCCACCGCGTAGGACTGGGAAACGCCATGTGCCTGGACGAGATCAACCTGAAGCTGATCAGCACCGAAATGAGCAGCCAGTTCATGATGAGCTTTACGATTGCTTTTGTCGGCGGGCTGGTAATTGCTTTTCCCTATGTTTTCTGGGAATTCTGGCGGTTTGTAAAACCGGCGCTTACTCAAAAAGAGCTGAAAAAAACGCGGGGGGTGATCTTTTGGGTGTCGCTGCTGTTTTTTTCGGGGATCGGGTTCGGCTATTTCCTGATTGCGCCCTATACCGTCAATTTCTTTGCCGCGTACACCCTGAGCCCGATGATTGCCAATACATTCACCATCAGTGATTATATCGACAATATTGTGTCGCTGGTATTGGGTACGGGCATTGTGTTCCAGTTGCCCCTGGTGGTGTATTTCCTTGCCAAAGTAGGTCTCCTGACGGCCGATTTCCTTCGCCAGAGCCGCAAGTTTGCGGTGGTGATCATCCTGGTTATTGCCGCGGTGATCACGCCGCCCGATGTGGTGAGCCAGCTGATTGTTACCATTCCGCTGTGGCTGCTGTTTGAGATCAGCATCAGTATTGCGGCAAGGGTGAACAAGGAGCAGGAGAGAGACCAGCTTCCGCAGGAATGGAGTTGACGGCTGAGCCTGATTTCTGCTTACATTGCCGGCCAATAAAGCATTTTCATGAAACAACTAGCCATTGTCCTGGCATTGGTGCCGGGTATTTTGAGCGTTGCCGTGCAGGAAGCGCGGGCCCAGAAAAAAGCCAATCCGCAGAAAATAGCGGCGACGATTACTGAAGCAGACCTGCGCAGGCACCTGGAAATTATTGCCGGTCCGGAGATGGAGGGGCGCGAAACGGCTTCTGAGGGCCAGAAGAAAGCGGCCGCGTATATCGAAAATCATTTCAAAAGCCTGGGACTGTTGCCGGGTAATAACGGCAGCTACCAGATGGAGTATCCTGTTTACCGCGATTCTTTAAAAGGCGCCAGCCTGCTGGTGAATGAAACGTCTTTCCCGGTGAATGAAGCGTTCCAGCCACTGGTACAGTTTTGCCGGAGCGGAAGCCAGTACTTTTCTGAAGTGGTGTTTGTGGGCCATGGTATTGTTGACTCGGCGTATGATGATTACAGCGGCATCGATGTAAAAGGAAAGGCGGTGTTGATGCTGGAGGGCAGTCCTGCTTCGTACAGTACCAGCCGCCGGGGCTTTCGTGCGCCCAACGGTATTTACGGAAAATACGCAAACGCCATCAACAAAGGCGCTGCTGCGGTGCTGATGGTGGGCCAGGGATTCCCCCGCAAGGAGTCTGCCGCATTGGGCAATATGTACCTGAACCTGTATTCGCCGGTGCAGCAGCCGGCTTTCTTTACGGTTTCACCTGCCGTTGCCAGGGCGATTGTTCCGGATTATGACCAGCTGTTGCAGGCCGGCAAATCAGCGGCTGTTCCTCCGAAAACCTGTGCGGTTGATGTGGCGCTGACGGTCGATAAAGAGCTGTTGCGCCTGAAGAGCAGCAATGTGCTGGGGTATGTGGAGGGTTCCGATAAAAAAGACGAGTGGCTGATTGTTACTGCCCACTACGATCACCTGGGTAAAAGAGGCGATGTTATTTATTACGGCGCCGATGATGACGGTTCGGGTACGGTGGGCGTGCTTGAAATGGCGGAAGCGTTCGCCACGGCAAAAGCAGCGGGTAATGGCCCGCGGCGGAATGTGTTGTTCATGACTGTGAGCGGCGAGGAAAAAGGGTTGTGGGGGTCGGAATACTTCAGTGAGCACCCTTCTGTTCCGATGGACAAGACCACAGCCGACCTGAATATTGACATGATCGGCCGGGTAGATACAGAGCGCAGCCTGCCCGATACGCTGAATTATGTTTATGTGGTGGGAGACGACAAGATCAGCACGGAGCTGAAGCCTTTGAGCGAGGGCGTTAATAAGAAGTACACGCGGATGACGCTTGATTATAAGTTCAATGATCCCAACGACCAGCAGCAGATCTATTTCCGCAGTGATCATTACAATTTTGCCCGCAAGGGGGTTCCGGTTATTTTCTATTATGACGGTATGCTGCAGGCCGATTACCACAAGCCGACCGATACGATTGAGAAGATCAACTTTACCCTGCTTCGCAAGCGTGCGCAGCTGGTATTTTACACTGCGTGGGAAATGGCGAATAGGGATGAGATGATGAAACGGGATTTACCGGTGCCGACGGCGACACGATAAAACCGGGATATGGTTTGTGGTTTGAAAGCCGGTTTATGGTTTGTGGTCTAAGGTTTATGGTTGGTTTGAGGTTTGAGGTGCTGCCGCGGGTGCGGCATTTAAGACAAAAGGCAACTTGCAGTTTTTGCGAGTTGCCTTTTGTTTTGGTCCGGATACCGTGCTTTCACGCTTTTTATATTGGATGGAAAATATTAATATTAAAGAGAAATAAAAAGGACTTATTTACACCGGTTAAAAGGCCGTTTGTGAGTGAGGAGGCGAAGCATTCCCGTGGGTGATGCGGTGAAAATGGAAAACAGATGGAAACAGTGTATTTGTATCCTGTGCTGGATGGAGGCAAGAGGTATATAGGGTTTTCGTTTAACCGGCAACGGTCGAAGCAGTTGATCGATTGGGTGCGGCGGTTGCCTGGTGTCCGGTGGTTGATCAGCCGGTCGCTTTATTGTATTCCATTTACGGAGCAACGTTTTGCCGGTCTGGTGCTGGCTGCGGAGGCTACGGTTCACCTGGATGTTCGGCGGCTTTCCTATTGGCGGGAAAGAGGGTTGTGGAGCGACCCTGCCGGCTACTCCGAGCCTGAACGCAGCCGGCAGGGGATACCCTTCGAGCGGTCGCTGCGAAAAGCGCAGCCGCTGATATCGGCCCGGAATGAAGCCGCCTTGAAAAGGATGGTGGAGCAATTGCAGTTGAAAGGCTACAGTCCATCGACCACCAGAACCTATCGCGCGGAATTTCTGCAGCTTCTCCAGTTATTGGGAAATCATTCGGTGGAGGACTTACACGAAGAGCAGGTACGCAGGTATATTCATCACCTGATTGTGAAGGAGAAGCTGAAGGAGAATACCATACACAGCCGGTTGAATGCGTTGAAGTTTTATTTCGAGCAGGTATTGGGCCGCGAGAAATTTTTTGCAGATATACCACGCCCGAAAAAGCAGGATCAGTTGCCGAAGGTTTTTTCTGAGCGGGAGTTGGAGGCGCTATTCGGTGCGGTTACCAATATCAAGCACAAGGCAATGTTGTTTACAGCGTATAGTGCGGGTTTAAGGGTGAGTGAGGTAGTGGCGTTGAAATTACGTGATATTGATTCGGGCCGGATGCAGATCACGGTGAACCGGGCGAAGGGTAAAAAAGACCGGGTGGTGGGGTTAAGTGTGCTGTTGCTTGATGTGCTGCGTGCGTATTTGTTACAGGCCAG
>JASGFZ010000197.1:0-6117 GCA_047605345.1 Flavihumibacter sp.
GCTCTCCCAATGCCAGGTTCATAATCAGCCCAAGCCCGCTGTTGCACGTTACCAGGCTGGCCGCAGCTTTCACATTGTCGTTGACGATTACGCGTAGCCCTGCCGACAAATATTCGATGGTTTTGGTGCCGTAAACCGGCTTTCTGTGCTTAAGGAACAAGGTGCCGTAATCGGCAGCAGACAACCAGCTGCCTACTTCTTCGTATTTGGGAAATACAATGCGGTACCGATCAGGCGTAATGCCTGCTTCTGTAAGCGAAGCAACCAGCAGGTCGGCCGAGTTCGGCGGCAGCAGGAAAAGAAATACCATGTTCGGGTCAACCTTTATGAGGTGGCTGATTGCTTTTACATAGATATCAGGCTGGTGCCAGTATTGCGCCTGCATGCTGCCGAGGTAACATAGAACAACCTGGTCGGGACCGATTGAGAGCCCGCGCCGGCCTTTGCTGCGCGCTGCGGCGTTGAAAAGAAAATTATCACAGTTAACGTTATTCGGGATAACCCGGTATGAAAAAGCCCCGTGTTCCCTTTGCAGATCGGTGAAGTGTTCATCAGAAATGCAAATGGTACAGGCTGCTTTTTGCAGTAAAAGGCGCTCCTTTTTTTTCCAGAATATATAGGGGCGCGAGGTGGGCGTCCACCCGCTATGAAGCCTGTTTTCGTCGGGATAATCTGACCTGGGATCAAAAATGAGTTTTATGGAAGACAGGATTTTCCCGGCTGCCAGAACAAGGGATGCTGCGCGGTAGCTGCGGCAATGAAATAACCGGTAACCCTGCATTCTTTTGGCCAGCAGCAACGGGAATACCATTGCGCTCAGCAACCAGAATGCCTTACCCGAAAAAGCTTCGGGAATGGTCCATTTCCCCGCACTGCTTTTGACCGGGAATGGCTGCGGTAGCGGGAAAGGATAGAATACCGGGTAGCAGCGTAGCTTTATTTCGCTGCTTCGAAGCGATGCGGCTATTCGTTTGAGTTTTTTTCGGTGACGCAAATACCATATCCAGGGAAATACGAACAACAGGTTTATACCGGTGCCCGGCTCCCTTGATTTGATCACCTGCAGCAGCTCTATAACCTGCCGGCTAATCAGCGGCGACCATAGCTGTTCATCATATACCAGGTAACAAATCTTCTTTTTCAACGAGTAGCAACTTCAGGCATGGTAAAATGGTAGCCGGCAGATAAACAGGCGTCTATAATTTTCGAGAGCGCATCTGTGCCGTTCTCCCGGTCGTGGGTCAGTAATACCTCATTCAGGCCAACGGGCAGTCCGTAGTCTTTGTCGGGAAATTTACCGCGGCATTCAAAAGGGTTGGCGCTGGTTAAGCGGCATACCAACTGGTCAACGGTGCGCAGGCCGAATACCGACTCTTTTTTACCCAGTACCCAGTCGAGCGAATCCAGCGTCCAGCTCCAGTCCAGGTCTGCGCCCACCGTTTTACGGAATCCCGGATATTGAAGAAGGGCGGTGGTTGGATTACGGTACCCTACATTTTCCAGCTCTTTTTGTATCGCTGCTTTTTTTGACCTGGTTAATCCAAACCATTTGCGGGTAAATAACCGTCCCCGTTTTCCATCACCCTGGTCGCCATAGGGAAAACGGAAGTATTTATACCGCCAGGTTATGCCCGCTTTATCGTACAGTTCATGCAGCAGGTTGTCGCACCGTTTGATATCGTCCAGGCACGCATCGAGCGTCATCAATGAAAAACTCTTATGCGAAAATGAGTGATTACCAAGTATAAGACCCTGTTTTATTGCGTCTACCGCCGCTTCTTTATTCTTTTCGAGCAGGTTACCGACACAAAACAGCACGGCCGGTAATTGCCGTTCGCGCAGAAGCCGCAGTAACTGTTGCGCCGTTGCACTGGGGAAATCGTCTATGGTAAGAAAAAGTGTAGGATGGTTTGGTTTGGTCATGGCCGGCAAGTTGCTTTTAAATTACGCATAATCCAACTGCCGAAAGTTTTATGCGCATTAAAACTTTCAGTTGGCTTTCTTGTTGATTATGGCAACAGATCAACCACATCATGATGCAGGATCAGTTTTTTACAAGAAGCAAGCTTTCTTTTGCGCCGCTGCTCGCGGCCTCGGAAAAGCGCGCCGGTGAGGGACGGCCCGGCGCCCATCACCTGTACCGGGCGCTGCTTGATAAAATTGCCGTTTACCCCGAATTGATGCAGCCCATCGAGAACAAAGAAATACTGGCCGAACACCGGGATTGGGTTGACCTGCTGATGACAACGCTTTTTCCCATTACCGCTTCCGACGATAAAGATCTTTTTGCCGTTTCCGTACCCTTTGGCTTCGACTTTATCTATACCAGCAACCGGTTCAGGAACCAGTTTCTCGACGAACAGGGCAACTTGCGGCATCTTGAGTACCTGACTGCCAATAAATCAATGGCAGAAGAAAAATGCGCTACCGCGTATAAGCTCATTCTTGATAAAGCATACGGCCGCAATATCGCCGGCAATATCAATACCGTTATGCATTATAAAAATCCGCTGACGGGGCTTACACAGCATTTTGAAATGGAAGTGGACACCAGCTTTATGGAGGTGAAAGTAAGGGGGCCGCTTCCCGGATGGCGCAGTGACTTCCAGCCCTGTAACCTGAAAGATCTTTCCAAAACGCAGGAGCTGCAGGAGTGGCTGCCGCTCGACCTGTTCACCTTCGAGGGCATAACCATTATACGTATCAAAGAGGTGACACCGCGTGAAGTGATCAGCAATATCAAAAACATACTGCTCGAACGGCGGCTGCTGGAAGATGTGCATATCTACAAGGAACTGGAAAACGAAATGCGTTCGCTGTTTGGGATACCACAGCTGAAGCTGCATATCACACCGCTTATGAATGTGACGGGGCAGCTAACGGCTACCGACGAATCGGGGTACAAAAACACCCTGCTCAAATCGATCTATGATCGCAAGATCAGCAAGGAGCTGTTCGATAACTTTTGCCAGGTGTTCAACGAACTGGAAGAGCCCCTGCTGCTGCCGGTGATAGACGACCTGACCATTAAAAAATACCCTTTTCTGCAGGCGCTGGCCGATCACGGCCTTTACAGCGCTTCCTTTTTTCCGCTGCGCAGCAACGGGAAGCTGATGGGTATCATGGCGGCCGCCCACCCCACCCCCGGCATTATCAGCAGCCATCATATTGAGCTGGCCATGTTGTCGTTGCCGCTCTTTTCGCTGGCGCTTGAAAAAGCAGCCGAAGCGCTGGATGTGGAAGTGGATAAAGTGATCAAAAGGCACTTTACGGCGGTACAATCGTCGGTAGAATGGAAATTTACCGATGCGGCGCTTCAGTATGTGCTGCAAAAACGCCAGGGTATAAAGGCGAAAATGGCGCCGATTACTTTCGACCATGTGTTCCCGTTATACGGCGCCATCGATGTGCGCAATTCATCGGTGGTCAGGAACAATGCCATCCAGCTCGATCTGCTGGAGCAGTTGAAAGCCGCCTCGCTCATTGTTGAAAAAGCGCAGGCCGCCACGAATACGCCCTTGCTGAAAGAGATCGCTTATCGCATCGAGAAGTTCCGGTACAATGTGTCGAATATTCTTTTTTCGGGCGATGAGATACTGATCGACCAGTTCCTGAAAGAAGAACTGGTAGAACTGTTCGAACACCTCCGTATTATTGTTCCCTCGCTGGGTGCCGATATCGACACCTATTTCAGCGGTATTGATCCAAGGGCGAAGTTGCAGGTAACGCACCGGCATGAGTTCGAGGAAAGCATTACGCTGATCAACCAGGAGCTGGCGCGGTTTATCGACCAGGAGCAGGAACAGGCACAGAAAATATTTCCGCATTATTTCGAACGCTTCGTAACCGATGGTATCGACTTCAACATGTATATCGGCCAGTCGATCACACCCGATAAGCCGTTTGATACTTTCTACCTGAAGAACCTGAAGATGTGGCAGCTGTCTACGCTGGCGGGCGGTGCCGTAATGGTATCGAGGCTGCAAAGCAAATTGTCGCTGCCGCTGCAAACCACCCAGCTGATCCTCGCACACAGCCTTCCCATTTCCATCAGCTTCCGCTCGGCAGAACGTAAGTTCGACGTGGAAGGCGCGTATAATATCCGCTATGAGATCATCAAGAAACGGATCGATAAAGTACACCTGAAAGACAGTACTGAACGGCTTACCCAGCCGGGTAAGCTGGCGATCGTATTCAGCCAGTCGAAAGAAGCAGCCGAGTACATGGGTTATATCGAATACCTGCAGAACCTGCAGATACTGACCAGCGAAGTGGAGCAGCTTGACCTGGAAGAGTTGCAGGGTGTTACAGGCCTCAGGGCCCTGCGGGTAGGCATCAATATGGACCAGCCCCTGTCTTTATCAGAACTGGAAGCCGAGCGTCACGCTCGGCAATCCTCCGTCATTTGAGTAGGCATAGTTGACGGTGAAAACATACATGCCCGCCGGCGCCAGCCAGATGCCGGCGCCATAGCCATTGTGCCATCTCCCGGAATGTTCACCGGGTTGCCAAACCCTCCCGATGTCATGGAACAGCACGGCCCCGATGCTGGCGGGAAATAAATAACCCCTGATCTCGCCCATGCGAATACGGAGGTCAAGGTTGTTATATGCCATCTGCTGGCCGGCAAAACGGTATTTCCTGAATCCCCGCAGGTTGTCGGGCCCGCTGAGGTATTGCGCCTGGAAAAATTCATAACCGCCGCCATTGTTGCCCGCGCCGAACCGCGCGGCCAGCACCACGTTTGACTGTACACCGAAACCGGCATAGAAAGAAAGATCCGTGCGGTATTGCTGAAAAGCGCGGGCGGCGTTGTTTAATCCCTTTACCAGCCGCACCTGGTTGTTCCAGTAAATACCGCGCGACGGCAGCAGGGTATTGTTGCGCGTATCGGCCATTAACTGGAACTGCCAGCCGAAATAGGACTTGCGATCATATAGAGTCGCCTGGTCCAGTCCGCTTTCGGCACTGGTAATAAAGCGGCCGATATTGTGATCATCATCCATTG
Organism: Flavihumibacter sp.; assembly: GCA_047605345.1. Lineage (GTDB taxonomy): Bacteria > Bacteroidota > Bacteroidia > Chitinophagales > Chitinophagaceae > Flavihumibacter. Next base: position 5,009 of record JASGFZ010000197.1, read on the forward strand.
TATAACGCTGCACCAGCGGACCGGTAAGCAAAGAGACGTTTTGTGTAAGGGGCGCCCGCAATAATACCGCCGCCTCTATCACGTTGAAACCGCTGCGGTAATAATCGATCTTACGGTTACCCTTATTCGGAAATGCGGTTTCATTGCCGAAGCCGAAATAGTTCTGGATGTGATCAGGCGCCTTCGCGTTGGCAATGGCCAGCAGGTCGAGCCGCCGGGTGGCCGAACCGGGCAGTGGTAAAATACCAATGGCTTCGAGGCGGTACTGGAAATTGAAGCCGCCGGTGGCCGTTGCGATATTGCCGGTAAAACGTTGTTGAACAGCAAAGGGTGATTTGCGGAAACCCTGGCGGGTGCTTTTGACGCCCGCGCCTAAAAAAACACCATCGTCCGGATTATACGCCACCGACAATAAGGGCGCGGTCACATTGTATTTGAATGCATGGGGGTCGTAGTCGTTAACCGAAGGATGGCGTGAAAAGCGGCGTTGCCATTGCCCCGAACCGGTTACGCTGTTGTTTTCGGTTTTCTGGTCATAGTAGAGAAGCCGGCCCGGCCTGGCTTCTTTGGTTCCGAGCTGAAGACTGTCGGTTCCCGCGCCGCCGATAATGCGAACGCGGATGGGTGATCGGCCTTCGCCGCCAGTGCGGAATACATCGTTGCCGCCAAGCCCATACAGCCGGATCTCCCGGGTTACCGCGGGGTCCAGCAGGCGATCGTATTTTTTGTCGGATCGTTCTCCTTTTTTATTGATCTTATATACACGTACGCGCAACCTGCCCGAATCAAGGTAATCGAGCGAGAACAATTCGCGCTTATCCGAGCCCGTTATATCGATCGTTTTCGACAGGAACCGGTAATATGTCATTGCGTCTTCGGCAAAGAACCGGCGGCGTTCTTTCAGTGTGGCTGCGATCCACGGCGCTTTCTGCTGTTGTATCGCAGGCGGCTGCTGCAGCAGGGCGGTTTCGATCACACTGTCGGTCACGGTCTGTAAAAACCGGTCGATCGCTTTCTGCCAGTCGCCCGCATCAAGCCCGGTAAGAAAGAGCCGGTCGAACCAGCGGGCATTGTAGTTGAAGCGGTTGATGTCGCGCGCTTTTGCCCTG
>JASGFZ010000198.1:0-6095 GCA_047605345.1 Flavihumibacter sp.
TTTTGCTGGACATCAACATGCCGGGAAAAACCGGTATTGAAGTGGCGGAGTGGCTGTTCAACAACAAACCGGAAGTGCATATCCTGGCGCTCACCATGGAAAGTGACGACGCCAGCGTTATCAAAATGCTGCAGTTCGGCGTGAAGGGTTACCTGCTGAAGAATATCGGCGCCGAAGAACTTTTCAATGCCCTCCAATCGGTCGTTAAATACGGGTTTTATTATACCCCGCTGATCTCAAAACAGATCGGGAACCAGGTAGCAAAGATGAGCAGCAACAAAGTGCCCGAACTGAAGGGAAGGGAAAAGGAATTGCTGCAGTTCATGTGCACCGACCTGAGCTATACAGAGATTGCAGAAAAAATGTTCCTGAGCGAATCACCGTAGATCCTACCGGGCGCGGCTTTTTGAAAAATTTGAAGTCAAAAACAGGGTGGGGCTGTTGCTAAAAGCCAGCAGTATGGGGCTGGTAAAATTATGAAGCCGTTCCCGGCGGTGCCGCGGCTTGCGGTATGCTGATGACAACGCAGGTGCCCTGACCGGCGGCGGAGGCGATCTGCAGGCTTCCTTTCAGGTACTCTACCCGGCTTCGGATGCTTTTCAACCCCAGTGACGACAAATCGTTTGCCTCCAAAGGATCGAATCCCAAACCCTCGTCTTTGACCATTGCCTCGATCCGGCCGTTGGGGGTGGCGATGCTGGCCGTGATCTGCGCAGCCTGGCTGTGCCGGGCGGCATTTACCAACAGCTCACTCATGATCCTGTACACATTTAACAGCACGTCTTTTTGCAGTGACACCGAGATATTATGCGTAAAATGGATGGGGATATTATTCACTTCCTGTAAGTTCTGGATGTATTCGGTTAAGGAAAGGGCCAGCCCTTTGTTGATAAGTTCCTTGGGCATCAGCTGGTGCGAAATATTGCGGATTTCCTGCATCGAGTTGTCGATGATATCGGTGGTTTTGCCAATCAGCTCATCCAGCGGTTTTTCCTGCAGCTTTTGGGTGGCGATGCGCTGGAAATTGATTTTGATGGCAGCCAGCATGGGGCCGATGCTGTCGTGCAGTTCGCCGGCAATTCGTTTGCGCTCATTGTCCTGTACCGTCACCAGCTGTGTAAGGGTTTGCAAATGGGCGTCTTCCAGCTGGCTTATCTGCGCCATCACCTGCTGGCGCTCTTGCCGCACGCTGACGAAAACAGCATAGCTGAGCACCAGGATTTCGATTATACTGGATAGCAATATGCCGTGCTCGTTTAAAGAATGGTTGAAGAGGATGCCGGAATTGGAAACGGCCTGGTAAACCGACATCGCCGCCACAACGGCAATTGCGAGTGCAAATAACTTCGCCGTTCTGCTTTTATCGAAAAGGCGGATCAGTACCAGTAAAAGGCAGCCGAAGGAAGCCATAAAGCAAATATGCCAGGCTACATTGAATACCGTTTCGGCGCCCGACTGCCACGGCAGCAGCATAAACAATATAAAACTGGCAGGCATCGCAATACCGGCTGCAATCATGTAATGAAGCAGCAGCCGGCTCAGCCTGTCGCTGCGCAGGTGCTGGCTGAATAAATGCCGCACCAGGCAGCAGATGAATAACAGGCTGCAGGAGGTGATAAGGGGTTTGGCAATGGCATTGAATGCCGGCAGCCGCGGATAGAAGAAAGGATAGAGATAGCCATAATGAGCCAATACCCAGGCGGTGAGGCTCGCCAGGTACAGGGCATAATACCTGAGGGAAATGTTCCGGAGAACCAGCCAGCCGAAAACAACGGTCATGATGATCAGCGATACCATGCCAAGGTAGAACCAGATGAGCCGGTCATAAACGGTCTGCAGCCGGTCCAGCGCCGCTTCGGGCAGCAGCTGGTAATCCAGGTTGATGTTTTTGCCGCGGTCAAAAAAAGCGGCCAGCACCAGGTTCTCGCGTTGGTTTTCCGGTAAGGCAAGGGTATGCCAAACATATCTGCGGCCGCTTTGATAGGGCACCAGGTTTCCGCCGGTATAGGCATTGCTTCCCGGCTGCTGGTTGTCAAAAGAAAACAGCCGCACTTCGTCGATGCTGGTATTGTCGATGCTCAGTACATATTGTTCCTGCGCCGGTACACTTGTTTTTATCAGCAGGTAATACCACCGGCCGGGCCGGGCGATGCCGAAATCAATTCTTTCCGGCCCGTGTGCGCTGTAACGGATGGTTGGGATATGACCCTGAATGGCAGAAGGCGGCAGGGGAGAGGAAAAGGTAAAAAGGCTGTCGGTATAGGGTTGCGCCTGCAGGCTGCCCCTTACAAGCAACAACAGCAATAGAATGATCCGCGACCTTTTCATAGCAGGCTTAGTGTTGGGGTGATCGATCAATCGTCTGGTGGAAGTTTGAAGGGCGGGTAAGAGGGGAACGGAGCGGTACTACAAGTTAAATTTTTTTTGCAAGAACAAAGGAAAATAATGGCCGACCGGAAAAACACACGTATATTTATATCTCAATTCACACGTGTATGACCACCAAGCTTACGCTGACCATCGAAGAGACTGTAATAAAAACAGCGAAGAAATATGCCGAAAAGAAAGGGCGCAGCCTTTCGGGGCTGGTTGAGAATTATTTAAAAACGCTGACTACTGAAGATCAACCGGCGAAAATATTGGGCGCCAGGGTCAGGCGTCTCAAAGGTGCCGTGAAGCTGCCTGCTGATTTTGACTACAAGGCCAGCCTGGGAGACGCTATTGCCAAAAGGTACAACCAATGAAGCATTTGTTTTTCGACACCAATGTAATCCTCGATCTGCTCGGCAACCGGCAGCCTTTTGCCGGGCCGGCTTCCCTGCTTTTTGACTATGCAGACAAGGGTAAAATAGCTATTTATATATCCAGTTTGTCCTATTCGAATATTTATTATACTCAAAAAACAGCTTACCCACAAACAGGTTATTGCACTTCTGAAAGACCTTGAGTCTGTTTCCACCACTCTTGATGTTCCGGCCAGTGTTATCGGGGAGGCGCTTGATTCCGCGTTTAAAGATTTTGAAGACGCCATCCAGGTAAAAACAGCCATTCGTAATAAAAAAATACAGGCCATCGTGACCAGGGATCCAAAGGGTTTCAAAAATGTTGACATGCCCGTTATCAACCCCGAAGAAGCCTTGCAAATAATACGAACGCCGGGCTCGTAACCGGGTTGGCCAGGGCCGCTTTCATGATTTGGAAGCGCCCAAAACAGGCGCCCATGGAAAGGCCCAACGCATTATTAATATACTAACGATCATGCACAGACGAAAATTCATCGCCACCACAGCCGCCGCTTCCGCGCTGCTGACGCTTCCCGGTCAATCGCTCCTGGCCGGGAAAAAAGCATCGCCGAAACTTTGCTTTTCCACCCTCGGCTGTCCGGAATGGTCCTTTGCGCAGATCCTTGATTTCGCCGCCGCGCATCACTACCAGGGCATCGAAATCAGGGGCATCCAGAAAGAAATGGATCTGCCCAAATCACCGGTATTTGCCACTGCCGCCGCTATCAGCAATGCAAAAGCGGCCTGCGCCGAAAAGAAGATCCCTATCGTGGGGCTCGGCTCCTCCTGCGAGCTGCATCACCCCGATACTGCCAAACGCAACCAACACCTCGATAACGGTAAGAGATTCATCGATCTCGCTGCCGCGCTCGGCGGCGTTAACGTACGGGTATTCCCCAACAGTTTTGTGCCGGGCGAAGAAAAACAGGTTACCATCAACCGGATCGTGGAAGGATTGCAGACCCTCGCCGCCCATGCACGCGGCACCGGCGTCAACGTTTTGCTGGAAACCCACGGGCAGCTGGTGTGGACCGCCGACCTGCTGCGCATCATGCAGCAGGTGCCCGATGCGCAGGTGGGGCTGATCTGGGATTTCTACAATATGTGGACCGTTACCAAAGAACCGCCGGCGGCTGTGTACGCGCAACTGAAGCCCTATATCAGGCATACACATCTGAAAGATTCGTTAAAAAAAGACGGGCAGGAAAATTATGTACTATTTGGAAAGGGCGAAGGGCCGGCTGCAGAAGCCGTAAAAGCCCTGAAAAATGGTGGTTACTGGGGATATTACAGCTTCGAATGGGAAAAACTATGGCACCCGGAAATCGCCGAACCCGACCTGGCCATCGGCGCGTTTCCCGCGGCCTTTATGTCGATGTGGCAATCCAAAAGATAAGCCTAGCTTCGCGCCATGTATTTCCTTTTACTGGAACTGGTGTCCATTTACCTTTGCCTCTGCAGCGGATTATCCGTATCTAAAACGGAAACGCCCGACGGGGCTTTTCCCTACTCCAAACAATGGGCCTATCACACAGGCGCTTCCAACTACCGGGCGCTGGATTATTTTTTCGACGGCTCCACCGAATCGAAAAAGATCGCCACCCTTTTCGGTAGCAACTGGGTGCTCAACGACAGCAGCTCTTTTGTATTCACTTTCCCCGCCAACGCCGGCTTTGAATTAAAGGAAGTGGATTTTTTCGACGGGCCCGGTGAAGAGAAAGACCCCGCCCATGCCGGTGTATTGTATTATTATAAAAAAGGAAGCCCCGTACGGATATTCCTCGACGAATGGAACGGCTCGCTTTTCAATGAATGGAAAAAATACCTGCTGCCGGCAGCCACCGTTGTGGAGGCAGTTGAGCTGGTGGTGAAGCGGCCCGCCGGATCGGTGGTACTGCCTACCGAGATCCGTTTCCTCGGACAGGCCAAAAACCACGCCGTCGCAAGGTCTATGGCTGCCGTTGCCGCGCCGGTTCCGGCCAATAGCTTTCGCCGGCACCTCTCTGAAAATTTTTATCCCTATTCACTGCAATCACCCCGGCGGGTAAACGAAGGAATCGATTCAGTTAAAGGAAATTTATTCGCCAGCCTGTTTACGACCGGTCGCTTTTATGTAGACTGGCGCTGGCTGGAGCCGTACGATCCGCGGCTTACCGGTGGTTACAGCTATACCTTCGAGTCATCGCACAATGGTGGCTGGCGCTTCGACGATTGCCTGCAATTTCTCAAAGACCACCAGATCGACGTCATCTTCGATGTAAAGGATATACCCGATTATATTAAGAACACCTATCCGCGCAAGCGCACCGACGTTACGCCTCTGTTGTACGACTCCGCTACTTACGCCGTTGACCGGGCGCAACCGGCCAGTTACATTTACCTTGCCAACCTGCTCACACAGCTCACCATCCGCTACGGGCGAAACAAAGACCTGCCGCTCGGCCGTACCCGTATGTATCGCGGAACGGTTACCAAATGGAAGCCGTCGCTGAGCGAAAATACGCCGCGTGCAGGGCTCGACCTGCTGCATACCATCGAAGTGGGCAATGAGCTGAACCGAAACTGGGCGGGCTTTAATTCTTACCTCGCACCTGAAGAATACGCCGCGCTGCTGTCGGCCTGTTACGACGGCGATAAAGGCCGCCTGGGTGATACCGTTGGTATCAAAACGATCGACTCATCCATGCAGGTGGCGATGATGGGTATGGTGGGTATCAACCCCGGTTACCTGCTGGCGATCTATCGCTGGAGCGCCCGGCACCGGGGGTACAAAAGCGATGGCTCGATCGACCTGCCTTTTGATATCATCAAATTTCATTGTTATACTTCCGATGCGGGCATGGACCAGACCAATGAACGTACCCGCGGCGCCTGCCCCGAATCGGTTCCGCTCGACACTGTTTTCCGCGACATAAAAATGCTGGCCCGGCCCGCTGCCAAAGGTGGCGGAAACCCGTTGCCGCTGGTGATCGGTGAATACGGCTACGACATCAACAACTCGAAACAGCAGGCGCTTACCCGCGCAGCCCAGGGTGGCAAGGGAAGGCTGGAGCGGCAGGCCGACTGGCTGCTGCGCACCATACTCTGTTACATGGAGCTGGGCATCAGCAGCTCCAGCGCCTACCAGTATGCCGACGACGGCAACGCCAAAACAACACCCGACGGGCAGATCGATACCCTGTCGCCCGCCATTCAATACCTGGCATCGGGCATCGTGACCCGCGCCGATACCTCGCAGAAACGCCCGGCAGCCTGGGTGTTCCAGCAATTGAAGCAGTATTTCGCCAACTGGGAATACGACGGCATGCTGGC
>JASGFZ010000199.1:0-6045 GCA_047605345.1 Flavihumibacter sp.
GCACAGGCTGGAAATACTGCAGCAGGGAGAACAGCCTTTGCGGCTCCTTATCGTAGGCGATTTTTTTCACAGCACGGTCAATAAAGAAGCCGATCTCTTTGCCCGCTGGCGCCATGATCATGCTTCACTGCACATTGACCTGGTGCGGGGTAACCACGATATACTGCCGGCCGACTGGTACCGGCAACAGGACATCCGGCTGCATGACAATATTTTGACAGACGGCCCTTTTGCCTTTGTACACGAATGGAATGAATACCCGCCGGAGAATAAGGGCACCTATTTTTTAAGCGGACATATACATCCCGGTATTCGTTTACGCGGATTGGGCCGGCAGCAGGTAATACTGCCCTGCTTTTATTTCGGAAAAAAGCATGCCATTCTTCCCGCCTTTGGCGGCTTTACCGGGCTGGCCGCCTTGCAGCCGCAGCCCGGCGACCAGGTATTCGTTATCGGCAACAAACAACTGATCGCCCTCTGATGAACAACCCGCTCTATATCGCCTATGATCCCCTATACTGCCACCCCCTGCCCGAGGGGCATCGTTTTCCCATGCAGAAATATGAGCTGATACCCGAACAGCTGTTGTTTGAAGGATCGATCACACCGGCGAACCTGCATCGCCCCCTTCCCTGTGCCGATGATATTGTTTGTATCACCCACACGCCTGCCTACCTCGCCAAATTGAAAGAACAGACACTCAGTGCAAAGGAACAACGGCAGCTGGGCTTCCCGCAATCGCCCGAGCTGACCATGCGCGAACTGGTCATTGTGCAGGGTACCATCAATTGCGCGATACACGCCCTGCAACACGGCGTAGCGCTTAATGTGGCGGGCGGCACACACCATGCTTTTGCCGGCCATGGCGAGGGCTTTTGCCTGCTCAACGATTTTGCGGTTGCCGCCAACTACCTGCTGCACAGGCAGCTGGTCAAAAAGATACTCATTATCGACCTCGACGTTCACCAGGGCAACGGCACCGCCTCTATATTCAGGAACCATGCCTCCATGTTTACATTCAGCATGCACGGACGGCACAACTATCCCTTTCAGAAAGAGATATCAAGTTGCGATGTACCGCTGGAAGATGGCTGCGACGACGCCACCTACCTGCGTTTGCTGCAAGACAACCTGCTGCGGATACTGGACAGCTTTCAGCCCGACTGCTGTTTTTACCTGAGCGGTGTTGATATATTACAGACCGATAAGTTCGGCAAGCTGAAGGTAAGCGCCGCCGGCTGCGCAGAAAGGGACCGCTTCGTTTTCAGGGAATTGAAAAAACGGCGCTTACCCGTTGCCGTTGCCATGGGCGGTGGTTACTCGCCGCAGCTGCGCGATATCGTCAACGCCCACTGCCAGACTTTCCGGGAGGCATTTCTTTAAGCATCTCAGACCGTCGGTTAATACATCATCCCGAACAGCCACAAGGGGACTTTGGTTCCTACACCCGTTTCAATTTCGTCGGCGGCTATGATGTATTTTCCGTTGTGCTTCACCTGTGCAGCCGTTTTGCTTTTGCCGCCCACTTCTATGAGGGTATCATGTACCCGGAAGTCGCCGCTATCGGGCAGGCTCACCTCGTAATTCAGGTTGATGAGCTGGTTCAGTAAAAAGGTTTCGCGGATACTGCCTGTTTCAGGTATCGCTTTCAGCGCATAGGCCAGGTTGGGGTTTTCCAGGTAGATCTTATCGGGTTTCTGCAATGCCGAAACGCCTTTGCTATCGGCATGCAGCAGGTTCAGCAGCCGGGCTCTTTGCAGGTGCTGCAGCCAGGCGTAAATGTATTCCCGGCCCACATCCATTTTACGGGAAAGCGCCGCCACATTGGGCTTGAAAGGCGCCGATTCTGCAAGTACCCCCAGCAACTTTTTGATTTTAAAAGCCGTAGCCACCGTATAGGATTCAGCATAACTGAGATCAGTTTCAATGATCGTATTAATGGTTTGGCTCAGCCTTAACGGAATGTCTGTATCGGCGCTCTCTACAAACAAAGGCAGGTAGCCCCATTGCAGGTATTTCTTAAACCAGGGCAGTGGCTGTAGCTGCGCGGTTACTTCGCGGCTGATGGTGCTGTGTTTTTTCAGGATGTCGGCCCACTTGTACACCTGCATACCGGTAAAACCCTGTAATACCAGGAATTCCCTGAATGAAAGCCCCGGTAGTTCATAGGTGATCACCCGGCGGCTTAAATCGGCTTCACCGCGATGGATGTCTAATGCCGATGAAGAAGAAAACACCATGCGCAGCTGCGGATAACCGTCGTATATGTTCTTCAGCTCACGCGACCAATGGGGGTATTTATGCACTTCATCGATGAACAGGTAACGCCCCCCGTTTTTGTAAAACATATCGGCTGTTTCCACCAGGTTATGGGTATAGAACCAGTAATGATCGGCAGTAATATAAAGTACCTGGTCCCTGGGCTTTTGCAGCCGGTACTTGATGTATTGCAGCATCAGGGTGGTTTTACCGGTGCCCCGCGGGCCTTTGATGGCCAGCATACGCTGGTTCCAGTTGATCCCGTCGATCAGGTAACGGAAAAAATCGTCGCCTGTCTGCGCCAGCAAATTGTCCTGAAATTCATACAGAATATCCACAAAAGTGTACTTTATAAAATACAATTTATAAACAAAAGTGTACTTTACAAAATACATTTTATAATAAAAAGTGTATTTTTAAAAATACACTTTTTAGACTAGAAGTGTATTTTATATAATACATTTTTACACCCAGACCCAATACCCACCACAAAAAAGCCGCCTCTCAACAGTAGGCGGCTTACTAACCCATAAAACTAAAAAAACAACCGGCTTTAATTCATTTTCTTTTTCAGGGAGGTCACCTGTTCCTGCAGGTTATTCACCAGCGAAGCCAGCTGGTTAACGTCCCATCGTTGCTGCAGGTTGGCGCGGGTAATAATCATTTGCGCCTGCCATACTTCCACAATATCGCTGGCTTCCACCTGGTAAGGCTGGTACACCGGGTTATCGCTTACCAGGGTCAGCTTGTTTTTCGACCGGGGCGATTTCATGATCCGTTTGTAAACAATGCCTTCCTGCCGCGACACCACGATATAGGTATTGCTGTTCCTGACCCCATCGAGGTCGTCTATCTTTTCGCCCACGATCACCGAACCGCTGGGCGTCGGCAGCATCGAATCTCCCACGATCTCGAAGGCGCGGTAATGGCCGGGCGCCAGCATGGGCAGGGTAAACGTATTCAGCTCGTCGATAAATTCAGGATCGGCATATCCCGCCAGGTAACCTGCCGCAGCCTTTACCGGCACAAACTGGATATCGGTAGGCGCACTGGCCAGTTTCTGGGCCCGCCGTTTCGCGATATAACTGCCGCGGGTATCGCCCAGGTCCTTCAGAAAAAGTTCGTCGAGGCTTACTTTGAAGATATCACTCACCTGCTCCAGCACTTCCAGCCTGGGCTCGGCCCGTTCTTCTTCATAAGCGCCCAGCAGGGAACGCTTGATGGATAGCTTATTCGAAAACTCTTCCTGCGTCCAGCCACGCAGCTTGCGCAGGTATTTCAGGTTTTTTCCGGCAAAAGACATGCTAAATATTTAGGCAAAAATACTAAATAATTTATCCGTATAATATTTTTCTACGTTTTTTTTGGGGGGTGGCGCGAATACTTGCACTAAATTGGGGACCATTTCACTATTATGCCTACGAAGAAGAAAGCCGCCGCCAGGTCCAAAAAAGAAGAACCCATTATCCTCGTCACCAATGACGACGGTGTAACGGCACCGGGTATCCGAAACCTGGTGGAAGCCGTTCGCGGACTGGGAAAAGTGGTGGTGGTAGCGCCCGACAAGCCGCAGTCGGGCATGGGGCATGCCATTACCATCGGTTCGCCCCTGCGCCTGAGCCCCGTTAGCCTGTATGAAGACATCGAAGCCTACCAATGTACGGGCACCCCGGTCGATTGCGTAAAGCTGGCGGTCGACAAAGTGCTGCACCGCAAACCGGATCTCTGTGTAAGCGGTATCAACCACGGCGCCAACCATTCCATCAACGTAATCTATTCGGGAACCATGTCGGCCGCCGTGGAAGCAGCCATCGAAAGCATACCCAGCATCGGCTTTTCGCTGCTCGATTATTCCATCGAAGCCGATTTCAGCGCCGCACGTGCATACGCCCGCCGCATCACCGAACTGGTGCTGCGAAAGAAAATCGACAAGCACCTGGTGCTGAACGTGAATATTCCCAAGCTGCCGCCGGAAGAGATCCGCGGCATGAAGATCTGCCGGCAGGCCTATGCCAAGTACCAGGAAGATTTCCTGGAAAGAAAAGATCCGCACAACCGCATGTATTACTGGCTCACGGGCGAATTCATCAATTTCGACAAGGGTAAAGACACTGATGTATGGGCCCTCCAGAACAATTATGTAAGCGTAGTGCCGGTACAATTTGATCTCACCAATTACGTTCTTAAATCCAAACTGGAAAAAAGCTGGAAATAAGCCATGTTTAAAAGAGACAATCTTCGTTTTGGGATGCTGCTGGGTTTCCTGGCGCCGGTAATCGGGCTCTTTGTGTATTACCTCGTGGCCTTTCTTCCACGCAATGTTGCCTTCACTGAATTTATGGGCTACCTGCGCAGCTACAAATCGCTGCTCACGGCGGTAAGCAGCCTTTCACTGGTTGCCAATGCCATATTGTTTACCGTGTACATCAACACCCGCCGCGATAAAACCGCCAAAGGAATTTTCATCGCCACCCTGATATATGGCCTGGCTGTGCTATTGCTCAAGCTGGTTGGCTAAATTCGCTGCATGAAATACTACCTCATCGCCGGCGAAGCCAGTGGCGATCTGCATGGCAGCAACCTCATCCGTGCGCTGAAAGAACAGGATCCCGCTGCCGATTTCAGGTGCTGGGGCGGCGACCTGATGCAGGCTGCCGGCGGCCGGCTGGTAAAGCACTACCGCGACCTGGCCTTTATGGGCTTTGTAGAAGTATTATCCAACCTGCGTACGATTTTCAGCAATATCGACTTCTGTAAAAAAGACATCAGCGCCTACCAGCCCGACTGTGTTATTTTCATCGACTATCCCGGCTTCAACCTGCGCATAGCAAAATGGGCAAAAACGGCGGGTTACAGAACGGTGTACTATATATCCCCGCAGATTTGGGCCTGGAAAGAGAACCGGGTGAAATCGATTCGCCGGTATATCGACAAAATGCTCGTGATCCTTCCCTTCGAAAAACCTTTTTACGATAAATGGGATTATACCGTTGATTATGTTGGCCATCCCCTGGTGGAAGTGATCGACCGTTTCAGGGCCGAACACGCTTCGCTGCCACCCGATCCCCAACTGATCGCCCTGCTGCCGGGCAGCCGCAAACAGGAAATACTGGTGAAACTGCCCGTGATGCTGTCGGTTACACCCTTCTTTCCCGATTATCGTTTTGTAGTGGCCCGGGCACCGGGGCAGTCCGACGAGTTTTATGCGCCCCTGCTGGCCAACTATCCCAATGTAGGCGCCGCCAGCAACAATACCTATGCCCTGCTGATGCAAAGCCGCGCTGCCCTGGTCACTTCCGGCACCGCAACGCTTGAAACGGCCCTCTTCGGCATACCCGAAGTGGTTTGTTATAAAGGCTCGGCCATTTCTTACCAGATTGCCAAAAGGCTGATCAAAGTGAAATTCATTTCGCTGGTAAACCTGATCATGGACCGGCTGGTGGTGAAAGAGCTGATACAGGACGATCTTAATACCGCCAACCTCAAAAAGGAGCTGGAACAACTGCTGGCCGACGGCCCCTACCGGTCACGCATACTCGAAGATTATGCCGCACTGAAAACCGAGCTGCAAAAAGGAGGCGCCGCTTCTTCGCAGGCAGCCGGCATTATTGTGCGTTTTCTGCGCGCCTAACGGCGGAAGAAAAGAAAGCGGATCAGCATAAACAACAATGCAGCCAGGAACATGAAAAGGGAAATCCGGTTGATGCCATGCATATAACCGATCCATTTTGATCTGGGTGCATTGGGGTCCCTTTTTTTGATATAGAGATACTCCGCCAATTGTCT
>JASGFZ010000200.1:0-6044 GCA_047605345.1 Flavihumibacter sp.
GGCTTATCTCCGCTACCGATAAACACTCCAAGGTATTAGCGGTATTTTTTTCTGAGTAATTTTTCATACTTTCTTTTTTAAAGGTTATTTGTCAATGTTCCATCCTGCCACAAACTCTCTTTTTACTTCATCCCAGTTGTTAATCACGCCCTTGACCAACTCAGACAATATAGATCCTTTGGCGCTTCCCCACCATGATCCGCCGTCAATGAAACTTATCTCATTGTCATCTAACGAGACCAGTCCACAGTCCTTCATTACTAAGGTTTTCATTTTTTATAGTTTAAAAGTGAAACCCTTCTTTCGCTCGTTGTACTTCCGAACAAGGCATCAGGTCATTCTCCTCTTTTCCCTCTTCACATTTTAGCGCTAACCATAAGGCAAGCTAGTAAACCCGGCCAACCTGGCAACAGGTGAAATCACGGTTTCTATACCGCAGCCTGCGGAAAGGAAAGTATGCACAGGTTCACCAGACAGGCCGTAACCGCAACACAGGCCAGGGCAGGCTGGTTTCTCGCCGCAATAACCTGGTACAACAAACTGTACAACGTACCAAATACAAAGGCCGGCAAAACAAACCGAAGCGACCAGTAATGGCCGGCGCCGTAGAGCAGCCCGGTGACCAGCGCCGCAATAACCGCATTATCGGTCAGCTCAAGCGCCACCGACAAAAAGTATTTCTGGAAAGCCACGGCAAAAGCCACCGGTAAGAAAACACCGGCAAGCAGGTATTTTTCAACCATGCCGAACGACGGCCGGTCGAACGGGTAATGGAAAGCCGGCAGCAAATACCGGCAAAGAAAAAAAAGCAAACAGTTGACCAGCACCACCAGCAAACACAATAACCAGCTGGGATACCGGCCGCAATAGCTGTTCAGTTGACCTGCCTTCATAATGAATGATTTTGAGACAGGGCAAACTAATGGTTATCACGCGCTTAAAAAAGGGTGAAAACACCGCGCATTGAATCAGAATATTTTGTATTGAACCGCCCATTTTTCGCCGGGCTTCAGCATCTTCTGCTGCTTTTTACCTGCAAAACAAACCACCGCCATCCCCGCCTGCGTAGCGGTAACCGTAACAGCCGAAGGGCGCCCGTTTTTCCAGGCCAGGTCCACAAAATAACCGCCCCGCGCGCGCAGGCCGCTGATGTGCCCTTCGGGCCACGAGGCAGGCAATGCCGGTAACAGCTCAATAAAGCCCTCATGGCTTTGCAGCAGCATTTCGGCCATACCGGCCGTTGCACCGAAATTGCCGTCGATCTGGAAAGGCGGATGCGCGCAAAACAGGTTGGGATAGGTGCCGCCGGCGCTGTTCATCTGTACACCCAGGCCATAAGCCGGCTGCAGCAGCCGGTCGAGCAGTTTCAGCGCACGGTCGCCCGCATGCAGCCTCGCCCAGAAATTGATCTTCCAGGCGAGCGACCAGCCGGTGCCGTCGTCGCCACGGGCCTCGAGCGACTTCCGCGCCGCCACCGCCAGCGCAGGTGTTTTAGACAAACTGATCTGGTCGCCGGGATGCAGGGCATATAAATGCGACGCATGCCGGTGATGGGGATCCGCCTCCTTAAATTCATAGGCCCATTCCATCAGGCGGCCGTCGCTGCCGATACCCGGCATCGCCAGCAAACTGTCTGTAGCCGCCAGCCGGCGGAGAAACGGATCATTTCCGTCTATCCCCAAAACCGCTGCAGCTTGCTGCGTGCAACCAAACAGGTCGTGGATCACCTCCTGGTCGTGCGAGGGCCCCATGCTGACCCCGCCGGCGCTTCCGTCGGGCGCCACAAAAGCATTTTCGGGTGAGTTTGCCGGGCCCGACACCCACCTGCCGCTCACCGGATCTTTCACCAGCCAGTCGAAATAAAAGCTGCAGGCGCCTTTCATCAGCGGATATACCTGCGCCAGGTACGCTTTATCGCCCGTAAAAGCATAATGCTCCCACAAATGCCGCATAACCCAGCCCGTAGCCGCCACGTGCATGCCCCAGCTGGGATGCTCGCCCGGCGCCGTGTATCCCCACACATTGGTGATGGGATGCACACACCAGCCATGCATGCCGTATTGCACCGAGGCTGTTCTGGTACCGGGTTCCACCAGTGATTTTACCAGCTCCGTAAACTGCAAATGGCACTCCGACAAATTGGTTACTTCGGCCGGCCAGTAGTTCATCTGCACATTGATATTGGTATGGTAGTCGCCATTCCACGGCGTCTGGATCTTGTTGGCCCACAGCCCCTGCAAATTGGCCGGCAAACTGCCCTCGCGCGAAGAAGACAGCAGCAGGTAACGGCCATACTGGTAATACAATGCATACAGCGCATGCGCATCACCGTTACCCAGGCGCAGCCGCGACCGGTTCATCTTTGCGGCAAAATCGGCCACGTGGCCGTTGCGTAAAGTCTTGTATGTTTTTTTCAAGGCCTTGTCTGTGGCAGCCGCCAGCTGCGCTGCATAGCTGTTGTTCCGGTAATCGGGATAATGCAACCGGTAGTCGGTTGCAGCGGTCAGTACGATGGTCACCGCATCGGCGCCCTGCACATGCAGCCGGTTACCGGTTGCCGTGAGCTTTCCGCCGCTTAGCTGGGGTACCACATGCACCGTGTACTTCATACCGCCACCGCCCTTTCCATCGGGCAGCTGGCCGGTCATGGTAAGCCGGCCGCCGGCAGCCACCGTGTTAAACCGCTCGGGCCGGTCGAGCCACAAACCAAAGGAAAGCGCACCGGGCTTATCGGCGGTTAGCCTGATCACCATCGCTTTATCGGGATAGCTGGCGAATACCTCTCTGGTAAAATGGATGTTACCCTGCCGGTAGCTGGTGCTGGCAATACCATTCACCAGGTCAAGCGCGCGGTGATAGTTGCTGTATTCCCCCTTATGGTCGAAATCAAACCACAGATCGCCCAATGTCTGGTAACAACCGTAAGGCGCCGTGGCGCCATTGCCCTGCCCTGAGCCAGCCCCTTTGCACACCTGCGTTTTGTTGGTCAGCTCAGTGGCTTCGCGGTATTTGCCTGCAAATAACAGGGTGCGGATTTCCTGCAACGACTGTTTGGCCGAAGGATTGTCATTGTCGTCTACACTCCCGCTCCACAATGATTTTTCATTCAGCTGCAGCCTTTCTTTGTCTACATCGCCGAAAACCATCGCACCCAGGCTTCCGTTCCCTACCGGTAATGCTTTTAACCAGGCAGTGTCGTTCACCCAACCGGCACTTGTATCGCGCGCGCCGGCTTCGGCGGGCGTATCAAAACGGAGGATGGCAGGCTGCGCCCGCAGGTTCGTTCGCAAAGCGAAAAACACGATGACGAAGAGGAAAGAAAATCGCATGGCAGGTGGTTGGTTACCGGGTGGAAGCATTTCTTGTTTCCTTCATCAGCGAAGCCAGCAGCTTCGGCGCAGGATCGGTCATTGCTTCCAGCCGGGCGATAATGGCGTTGAAATTTTTATCGTCGCGGTTCTGGCTTAATTTATAGGCGGCTTCCCAGTTTTCAATACTGATTTCGAATGCCACCAGTCCCTTCATCTCCGCCTGCACGGAAGGCGGCAGCCCGTCGAGCGAAACAGGGTGTTCCGATCCTTTTTCATATTTGTTGACCAGGCGGCGCACCTGCTCCCAGGCTTCTTCCTCCCCCAGCACCCTTATGCGCCCCGTTACCTGTACCGATACATAATTCCAGGTGGGTGCATTGGGATGATCGTACCACGAGGAAGAAATATACCCGTGCACGGGCGACAAATACACCACGCGCACCTGCGGGTACTTTTCAAAATCCTTCCACTGCCTGTTACCGCGGGCGATATGCCCCCACAATACCTGCTGCCCGGCTGCATTCAGTTCCAGCTCAACGGGAATATGGGTAGCCTGCGGATAGGGATCACCGTTAGTAACCAGGGTGGCGAAGCTGTTGGCTTTCACAAACGCTTCCAGCACCTGCCGGTCGCTTACTTTAAAAAAAGCGGGTACGTACATCGCCTTATAAAAACACGGGATTTATTTTTTACCGAACATGCCGGCAAGTGAATCGAGCAACCCGCCGCCGGATGAACCGACACCGCTGAAAGCAGCTGTGAGATCGTTCAGGTCCACATCCCCATCACCGTCGCGGTCCATACCACCCTGCGCAAATTTTCCAATCAGTCCGCCGATATCAATGCCCGAAGTTTTACCGCCGCTCAACTGTCCGAAAATCTCCGGCAGGCTGAAGCTGTTATCCCCCGGGTTGGCAGCGCGCGATGCAAATTGTTTCAGGATCATCGGCAACAGGCTCGCGATAATGCCGCCGGCCGCTTCTTTACCCAGGCCCAGCTTGCCGGTCAATGATTCCAGCAGGTTGCCGGAAATCTGCTGTACGGCGGGGTTCGACTGGTTTACATTATCGGGATTGCTGAACATGCTGATCACCTCTTTGGCTTGTCCGCCGGCCAGCATCTGCTGCAGACCGGTGATAATCGAAGCACCGGTTTCCTGGAGCACGGCATTGTTCTGTTCATCGGGAACGGCGGGGTTATTAATTACAGCGTCTCCGGCTTGTTCCTTGATCAGGTTCATCAGGTTCTCTAACATCGTTTATGATTTAATGTTTTGTAAATCTACTATTTTTACAAAAAGCAGATGGAGGTTGCAATCGAAGATAGCTGGAAAACCGCCTTGAAAGAGGAATTCACCAAACCTTATTTCCAGCAGCTTGTCACTCACCTGAAAATGGAAAAAATGGCGGGTAAAACCATTTATCCGCCCGGCTCCCTGATCTTTAATGCCTTTTCAAAAACACCGGTGGCCAAAGTAAAAGTGGTTATCCTGGGCCAGGATCCCTATCACAATCCCGGCCAGGCGCACGGTCTCAGCTTTTCGGTACCCGACGGCGCACCACCGCCGCCTTCGCTGGTCAATATTTATAAGGAGATAGCCAGCGATATTGGCATACAGATGCCCCGCAGCGGCAACCTGACCCGCTGGGCCGAACAGGGTGTGCTGTTGCTCAACGCATCGCTCACGGTCAGGATGAACGAGCCTGGCAGCCATGCGAAAATCGGCTGGATAGATTTTACCAACGCCGTCATCAAATACATCAGCGACCACCGTGCACACGTAGTGTTTCTTTTATGGGGACGGTTTGCGCAGGAAAAACAATCGCTGATCGACGCCACCAAACACCTGGTGCTGAAAGCGGCGCATCCTTCGCCATTAAGCGCGCACAATGGCTTTTTCGGCTGCCGCCATTTTTCCCGCACCAACGAATACCTCGTCAAAAACGGCATCGACCCCATCGACTGGTCACTATAATGCAGAAAACCCCACCCGGATGACCCCTTTTTTGACTTTTGATTTTTGACTTTTAACTTAACAGCATGCAGGTGTTGAAAGCAGTTTTTGCCCGGTTCTGGGCGGTTTGGGCCCTGGTTGTTTTTGTGGTTACCATGTTCATTTTCCTGGTTCCGATCATCGTTTTTGCCCTGCCTGCCAAAGAACCGGTGTCCACCCGCCGTTTCCTGGCGATCGCCCGTATATGGATGGGGATTTTCCTGCCGCTGGCCGGCTGCCCGCTGACCATCCGCGGGCGCGAACATTTTGCATCCGGCCGGCAATACATTGTTATCTGCAACCACAATTCGCTGATGGATATTCCCATCTCCTCACCTTCCATTCCCGGCGGTAATAAAACGATCGCCAAAGTGGAATTTGCGAAGGTGCCGGTTTTTGGTATAATCTATAAACTGGGCAGTGTGCTGGTCGACAGAAAAAGCGACAAAAGCCGCAAGGAAAGTTTTGCGAAGATGAAACAGGTGCTCGACGATGGCATGCACATGTGTATTTACCCCGAAGGTACCCGCAACAAAACCAACGAGCCGATCAAGGGTTTTCACGACGGCGCCTTCCGCCTGTCAATCGATACACAGCGGGCCATCATACCCGGCGTTATTTTTTACACCCGGTACGTAAACCCGGCCAATGAAAAATTCTACCTGCTCCCCCACCGGCTGCTGATCGAATTCCTGCCGCCCATTGCGCCCCTGCCCAACGAATCCGTTGATGCGCTGAAG
>JASGFZ010000201.1:0-6026 GCA_047605345.1 Flavihumibacter sp.
GATACGCCTGTGTCGCTGCAGCAACTGCAGGAGCTGGCCGGCCAGCTGGTTGACCTGCACCGGCAATTCGATACGCTCCACCTCGCCTCGGCCGAATTCCAGCTGGAAGTGGTGGATGCCATGGCCGGCAATGAGAAAAGGCTGGATGCCTATTCAACCTTGTACACAGCCTCGCAGGAACAGCAACAAAAGCTGCAACAGCTGCAAAACGACCAGGCGCAATATAAAAAGGAGCTTGATTACAACCAGTTCCTGTACGATGAACTCGAAGCTGCACAGTTACAGGAAAACGCACTCGAAACCGCCGAAGAAGAGCTGCAGTTATTGAACAATGCTGAAGGCATCAAACAGTCGCTGGCTTTTATAGACCATACCATCCGGCAGCAGGACCAACCTGTTTTGCAGCTGCTGAAACAAATGCAGCAGCTGCTGCAGGCCTATGCAGCCAAACATGCCGGCATAGAGGAGCTGCGGGCGCGTTTGCAATCGGTGCAGGTAGAATTGAATGATATCGCTGCAGAAGCAGAGCAGCTGGGCGACCGCATCGGTTATGATCCCGAACGGGCCGGCCGTTTGCAGGAGCAGCTCAATGCAGGCTACAGGCTGCTGAAAAAGCATGGGGTTCAAACAACGCAGGAACTGCTGGAGATCAGGGAAAATATTTCCGCCAGGTTGCTGGCCGTACAGCAGGGCGACGATGAAATAAAGGCGCTGCAAACTTCGGTTAGCCATTTACGTGAGTCGGTCGAAAAAGCAGGCGCAGCGCTGTCGGCCGCCAGGCAGTCGCAGCTCACTCCTATAGAAAAAGCGGTGAATAAATTACTGGCGCGCATCGGCATGCCGAATGCGCGGCTGAAGATTGAAATGTATCCCGCAGGGCCCGGAGCCCGGGGTATGGACCAGGTGGAGTTCCTTTTCGATGCCAATAAAAGCGGGCAGTTTGCGCCGCTGCGCAAGGTGGCAAGCGGTGGTGAGCTCAGCCGCCTGATGTTATCCATCAAATCGTTGGTGGCGGGTAAGATGGATTTGCCTACCCTCATCTTTGATGAGATCGATACCGGTATTTCGGGCGAAGCAAGTCTCCAGGTGGGGCAGATCATGAAAGAGCTGGCCCTCAACCGGCAGGTGATCTGTATTACCCATCAGCCGCAGATAGCCGGCAAGGCCGACATGCACCTGTTCGTGTACAAAGAGCCCAATGGCCGGCAGGTGCAAACACGCATCCGGGTACTGGAAAAAGAAGCCCGCATTCGCGCCATTGCTGAAATGCTGGGCGGCGCCAGCCCCAGCGCCGCTGCTTTGGAGAATGCAAGGGAAATGGTACAATCTTCCTAAATTCGTGCCCTAACCAATCTACGACTTATGGCTTATAACCTGTTGAAAGGTAAACGCGGCATCATTACCGGCGCGCTCGATGAAAATTCCATTGCCTGGAAAGTAGCCGAAAAAGCATACGAAGAAGGTGCTACGATTGTATTGACCAATGCCCCCATTGCCATGCGTATGGGCGAAATAAAAAAGCTGGCCGAAAAAATAAATGCCGAGATCATCCCGGCCGACGCCACCAATGTAGATGAACTCACCAACCTGTTCAATAAATCACAGGAAGTACTGGGCGGCAAAATCGACTTCCTGCTGCATTCCATCGGCATGAGCGTGAACATCCGTAAGAACATTCCTTATACCGAGCTGAACTACGATTATTTTCAGAAAGGCATCGACGTATCGGCGCTGTCGCTGCACAAGATGCTGAGTGTAGCGTATAAAACAGATGCCATGAGCGAATGGGGCAGTATCGTGGCGCTCACCTATATGGCCGCCCAGCGTACCTATCCCTTCTATACCGATATGGCCGATATCAAGGCAATGCTGGAATCGATTGCCCGGAGCTTTGGTTATCACTTCGGGCTGAACAAAAAAGTGCGTGTCAATACCGTTTCACAATCACCCACCAAAACCACTGCCGGTACAGGCATCAAGGGCTTTGGCGACTTCTACGATTATGCCAACGCCATTGCGCCGCTGGGTAATGCAACAGCCGAAGATTGCGCGAACTATTGCCTCACGCTTTTCTCCGATCTTACC
This sequence comes from Flavihumibacter sp., assembly GCA_047605345.1. Classification (GTDB taxonomy): domain Bacteria; phylum Bacteroidota; class Bacteroidia; order Chitinophagales; family Chitinophagaceae; genus Flavihumibacter. Next base: position 2,086 of record JASGFZ010000201.1, read on the forward strand.
CGCATGGTGACCATGCAGAATCTCTTCCATGATGGCGGCTATTCCACTACCGGCGTAAGCATGGAAGTGATGACCAAGCTGGGTGTGGAATAATGGTGCCTGATAACAATTACTGGAACGATCGCTGGAAACGCGGCGAAACCGGCTGGGATTTGGGTGGGGTGAGCCCGCCGCTGAAACACATCATCGATCAGCTGACTGATAACGATTGCCGCATCCTGATTCCGGGTTGCGGCAATGGCTATGAAGCAGGTTACCTGCTTGACCAGGGTTTTACGAATATCACCGTGATAGACATTGCGCTGCTGCCAACAGAAAAGCTGAAGGCACAGTATGCCGCTTTTCTTGGTAAACAGCTGACTGTTTTACACCAGGATTTTTTCACGCTGGCGGTTGAATACGACCTGATTTTGGAGCAAACCTTTTTTTGCGCGCTGGATCCGTTGTTGCGGCCTGCTTATGTACAACAAATGAAAAAGCTGCTGCGTACCGGTGGGCGGCTGGCAGGTGTGTTGTTCAATAAAATCTTTGACAAGGCAGGTCCGCCGTTCGGCGGCTCGAAAGCGGAATACCTTGTACTTTTCAGCAAAGATTTTGAGATCCTGCGCATGGAGTCTTCCCTGCATTCGGTGGCGCCGCGTGCGGGTACCGAACTGGTGGTGGAAATGCGCCGTATTTAAATGGATATACGTTGGATAAATAAACGGGACTTTTCATTTGGTGTTACCGCTCTGGCGATAGCCGCATATGCAATTTGCGCCTATTTTTCAGTAGGATATTTTCATGCCGATGAACAATTTCAAATAATAGAGTTTGCCCATTACAAGATCGGCGGGGTCCCTGCTTCAGGCCTGGCCTGGGAATTTAATGAGGCCATCCGCTCGTCATTTCAGCCATGGATTGTTTTTCTTCTGGCAAAAATCCTAACCATTACCGGCTTGTACAGCCCATTTCTGCTATCATTCATATTGCGTATCACAACTGGCTGGCTGGCTATTTATGCAATCGGCCGGTTCGTGAAGGCGAATCGCCGGCAAATAGCCGATAAATACCAGCTGCTTTTTTTGCTCCTTTCCTATTTTTTATGGTTTCTGCCTTTTGTTAATGTTCGTTTTAGTAGTGAAAGCCTGTCTGGTATTTTTTTTCTGTTGGCACTTGCGCTGGCCAGTACAACGATGCGGGGAAAAGCAGACTGGTTCAAATTGGGTATGCTTTGTGGGCTGTCATTTATTTGCCGGTTTCAATCGGCCCTGCTGGTGTTTGGCCTTTGCATGTGGTTGATACTCATCAGGCGGTCATTGTTCAACTCCCTGCTTTTCTGGGGCATGGGATGCTGTTTGATCATTGTGCTGGAAGTTGTGCTCGATCGGCTGTTTTATGGAGTGTGGATTTTTGCCCCGTGGAATTATTTTAATGTGAACATAATCAAAGGGGTCTCTTCGCATTTTGGCAGTATGAGTTGGTATTTGTATATGCTTATCGTAGCGGCGTACCTGGCTGTTCCCATCGGTCTGCTGGTATTCGCTGGTTTTTTGTCATTGATGCTGAACTACCCCAAAAGCAATATTGTATGGAGCGTTTTGCCGTTTCTGATACTGCATCTTATTGTGCCGCACAAAGAAGTCAGGTTCCTGTTTCCTATAGTGAACCTCTTGCCGATTATTATTGTGCTGGGTATTCAGGGCATTGAAAAATCGTTTGCCGGATTTCAGGTCGGCCGCTGGAGAAAGTATGTACTGGTGTTTTCCTGCCTTCTTTTTCTGGTTAACCTGTTGGGATTGATGGCCGTACTTTTCGGCAGTCCTGCTTATGGCAGAATAGCCATCGTTAAATATTTGCACGACAACTATAGTGATAAAACCTGTAAGGTTTATTCGCTGGATGAGCCAGATGCGAACCCTTATGTGCCTCTGCCACCATTGAATCAGTCCTTTTACATGGAGAAGAATGTTAAACCTGTTTTGCTGGCTGACTACAACAACCTGGAGTCAGACCTGAAAAAGTCAAAAGATACCGTACAGTTTTTGGTTATCAGAAAGTATGAATTATCTGTGCGTGGCTTTGCGGCGCGGCTGCACCGGTTAGGGTTGAGGCCGGTATTTCAGGGAAATCCCTCCTGGATAATGTGGCTAAAAAACAGGTGGCTTTTACGTCGCCGGGAAAGCGGGTATATCTTGTATAAAATGCAGCCCGATTAATATTCGTCTTCGTTAAAGAAGAAGTCTTCCTGCGAAGGATAGTCGGGCCAGATATCATCAATGCCCTCGTAAATCTCTCCTTCGTCTTCCAGTTCCTGCAGGTTTTCAACCACTTCTATAGGCGCACCGCTCCTGATGGCGTAGTCGATCAGCTCGTCTTTGGTAGCCGGCCAGGGGGCGTCTTCGAGGTAGGAAGCCAATTCTAGGGTCCAAAACATGGTTACTGGTTTTAAATTTCCGGCAAATGTAAAGGTTAAAACGAAATTTCCAAATCCTTTCAAATACAACGCTTAATATTGCGCCATGTTGCAAGCCGGGGGTATAAAAAAACGCTATGGCAGCGTGGAAGTATTAAAAGGGGTCGACATTTCGGTCAGCCGCGGCGAGATCGTCAGCATTGTCGGTTCGTCGGGCGCCGGCAAAAGCACCCTGCTGCATATTCGGGGTACCCTCGATAAGCCCGATGCCGGTTATATCAAATTGAACGATGCCGACCTTACGGCCATGAACGATAAACAGCTGGCTGCCTTTCGCAACCGCTACATCGGTTTTGTTTTCCAGTTCCACCACCTGCTGCCTGAATTCAGCGCCCTGGAAAATATTTGCATTCCCGGCTGGATCGCCAACCGGCCCAAACAGGAGGTGGAGAAAAAAGCCGGCGGCTTGCTGGAGCACCTCGGGCTGTCGCACCGCGCCGATAACAAGCCGGCTGCATTGTCGGGCGGCGAGCAGCAGCGGGTGGCGGTGGCCCGGGCATTGATCAACGATCCGCAGATCGTTTTTGCCGACGAACCTTCCGGTAACCTCGATTCGGCCAATGCGCAGGAGCTGCATTCGCTTTTTTTCCAGCTGCGGAAAGACTTCAGCCAAACATTCCTGATTGTTACACACAACGAAGACCTGGCCCGGATGAGCGACCGGCTGGTGCATATGAAAGACGGGTTGATCAGCTAGTGCGCGGGCGCCAGGGTTGTTCGGGCACCTGCAGCAGGTGGCCGCTGTAACGGGCCAGCACAAAAAGATAGTCGCTCAGCCGGTTGAGGTAACGAAGTACCTTAGGTTCCACAAAGCTACCGGTTTCCTGCAGCTGCACGGCCAGGCGTTCGGCCCGCCGGCAAACACAGCGCGCTATATGCAGGGAAGACACCAGCAGGTGACCGCCCGGCAGGATAAAAAACTTCATCGGCGGCAATACTTCATTCATCCGGTCGATCTCTTTTTCCAGGTATTCAATATCATGATCGTGGAGATCGGGTATTTTTAGTTTGGGCTCCTTCTCGGGGTCTGTTGCCAGGGAGGCGCCGATGGTGAACAACCGGTCCTGGATTTCTTTCAGGGCAACCACCGATTCAGCGTCTTTCAGCTGGTCGCAACAGTAGCCGATATGTGAATTGAGTTCATCTACCGTTCCATAGCTGTCGATGCGCAGGTGGGCTTTCGAAACACGGGTGCCGCCGATCAGTCCGGTGCTGCCTTTATCGCCTGTTTTGGTATAAATCTTAAAAGCCATTAATGCACCATTGCGATGGCCGGGTGTTCGTTCCGGCGATCGGTTTCGATTACGCCGTCGCGCAGGCGTACGATGCGGTGCGCGTGGTTGGCGATGTCTTCTTCGTGGGTGACCAGCACTACGGTGTTGCCGCCCGACTGGATTTTGCCGAATATATCCATGATCTCGATCGAGGTCTTGGTATCGAGGTTACCCGTGGGCTCATCAGCGAGGATCAGCGAAGGATCATTCAC
>JASGFZ010000202.1:0-6021 GCA_047605345.1 Flavihumibacter sp.
TACCAATATCCGCTACCCGCAGATATTGGTAGCATAACCCGCTTTTTTCAGTCCATGCGCCCATCCTTTGTAATCGGTGGGGTCCAGCTTAAAAAGAGATGCATAGCGGGCGCCTGCGCGCAGGAAATCGGAATGATCGCGGTAAGATACCGCCGGGTCGTTATAGCTTCTGAAGCACTCCCCTTCGGCATCATCGTCGTGGTACACTTTTTCGCCCACCCAGGTCGACTTGCATTTGATGCCGAAATGGTTATTCGATTTACGCACCAGCTCGCTTCTTCCGGCTTCGGTTTCGTGGATGCCCTGGGCCAGCGTTATGGAAGCCGGCACGCCGGTGCGTTTCATCTCCTCAATAGCGAGGTGGCGGTAGGTATTTATGTAATCATTGATAACAGCCGCCGGTTGCGCAGCAGCTGCGATAAAAATCAATAAAGCAAAAAAAACAAAAATGGTTTTCCGGGTCATCGGCTCATTTTTTTTGTATCAGGAACAAGCCATCGCGCAACGGTAACAACAGGCGTTCCACTGTTGAATCGCTGGCAACATGCTCATTAAACGCCTGGATGGCTGTGGCTGATTTACCGGTAACCGGCGCTTCCAGCACTTTGCCATGAAACAATACATTATCGGCAATAATAAGGCCGCCACGGCGCAACCGGGGCTTTACCAGTTCATAATAGTTGAGGTAACCGGTTTTGTCTGCATCGATAAACACCAGGTCCCAGGTAAAAGGCAATGCAGGAATAATAGCGGCTGCATCACCGGCGTGTAAAAAGAGCTGCGCGGCTTTGCTGCTCTGCTGAAAATATTTTTTAGCGGTTTCCTGCTCTGCCGCCCGCAGCTCGATGGTGTGTAATTGTCCGTCGGCAGTCAGCCCTTCCGCCAAACAAACAGCGCTATAACCGGTGAACGTACCAATCTCCAATACAAAGCGGGGTTGCAGCAGCCGGCTGATCATTGCCAGCAAACGCCCCTGGAGGTGGCCGCTCAGCATATGCGATTCGGGATGAACCGAGCGTGTATGCACCGCAAGCTCGTTCAGCAAGGCCGGTTCGGGCGAGCTGTACTTTTCTGCATATTCTTCTATGGCGGTTGCGATGAGCTCCACTGGCTGGATTTGCGGCAAAATTACGCCAATTAGAAGTTCGGCTGCAGCGGGTTACGGCTATAAAATTGCAAAAGTTCTTCTGCCACCTCATCGGCGCTATCAACCACTTTCAGCAAATCGAGGTCAACGGCCGTTATATATTCTTCGGTAAGCATGGTCGTTTTCAGCCAGTCCATCAGGCCCTTCCAGTAAGTGCTGCCGACCAGGATAAGCGGCACCTGCGACATTTTACCTGTTTGGGTGAGCGTAGCCACTTCAAAGAATTCATCCATCGTACCAAAGCCGCCCGGCATCATCACGAAGGCCTGCGAATATTTGGTGAACATGGTTTTGCGAACAAAGAAATAGTCAAAATGCAGGTTGGAATCGCGATCAATATAGGGGTTCGGGTGCTGTTCAAAGGGCAGCTCGATATTCAGGCCCACCGACTTACCGCCGCCAAGCTGGGCGCCCTTGTTGGCCGCTTCCATTATACCGGGGCCGCCGCCGGAGATGATACCAAAACCTTCACCCGCCAGTTTTTTGGCAATGTCAACTGTGAGTTCATAGGCTTCATGGCCGGGCTGCGTACGGGCCGATCCGAATATGGAAATGCAGGGACCGATCTTGGCCAGCGCTTCAAATCCGTCTACAAATTCAGCCATGATCTTGAAAATCTGCCAGCTTGAATGGGCTTTGGACTCACTCCACCGGCGTTGTTTGGTCATACGAATCGTATCGTTCATAAACACTCCTTTTTAAGGGTTAAGACGAAGATGCCACCCGCTCTTATGCAGATGGCATCGTATAATTTGCCTGGTTAAGAACGTATTTTTCCGCAAATTAGTTTACGTGGTCAGTTCTTTTTTCGAAATCACCAGGAGGCCCAGGTACGTAAATAATCCATTGATAACCAGCAGCTCAATACCAATCTGGTAACCACCGAACAAAGCTGCCGAGCTCTTGCTGAGCAGGTAGCAGACCACCGGCGACAGCAGGCAGATAACGGTAACCAGCAGGGTATCGGGGAACTTCCTTTTTGAAAGCATCCCGAAAGCAAACAGGCCTAACAGCGGGCCATAGGTATAACCCGCCAGATCGAGAATGATGCCGATAATCGATTTGTTATTGATCCATTTGAATACCAGGATGCAAAGCAGGAATATAACGGTAAAGCTCAGGTGCACTATCCGCCTGATCTTTTTCTGCTGCTGATCGTTCAGGCCGGCATTGCGGCGAATGCCCAGGATGTCTATACAGAAAGACGAGGTAAGGGCGGTGAGGGCGCCATCGGCGCTGGGGAAGAGCGCCGAAATAAGCGCGATAATAAATATGATCCCGATAGCGGGCGGAAGGTTATTAAGCGCCACCGTGGGGAACAGATCGTCGCCGGTTTGCGGGATATTGTTCTGCGCGGCAAACAGGTAAAGCAGGCCGCCGAGCAACAGGAAAAGAAAATTCACCAGCACCATTACCGTGCTGAAAGTGAGCATGTTTTTCTGTGAATCTTTCAGGTTCTTAACCGAGATGTTCTTCTGCATCATTTCCTGGTCAAGACCCGTCATGGCAATGGTGATAAAAGCACCGCCGATGATCTGCTTCAGGAAAAACCCCTTGCTGTTTATATCGGTATCGAACATCCGGGTGAATCCCTTTGCAGAGATGGCGCTCATCGACCCGGAGAAGCTGAAGCCCAGGTGGTTCATGATGTAAAAAACGCAAACCACCAGGCCCAGCAGCATAAAGCTGGTTTGCAGGGTATCGGTGTACACAATGGTTTTTACCCCGCCTTCAAAAGTGTAAAGCAGGATCATCAGCAAAATGACGATGGCTGTTACGGCGAAAGGGATACCCAGGTTATCGAGAATAAACAGCTGCATCACATTGATCACCAGGTACAGCCGGGCAGTGGCGCCTACCGTTCTGGAGATGATGAAAAAAAGCGCGCCTGTTTTATACGTGATGACGCCAAAACGCTGGTGCAGGTAATTGTATATGGAAGTCAGGTTGAGCCGGTAATAGAGGGGCAGCAGCATATAGGCTACAACGAAATAGCCGATAAAATAACCGAAAACCACCTGCATATAGGTGAAAGCGTTCACGGCAACCGTGCCGGGCACCGACACGAAAGTGACACCGCTGAGCGAAGTGCCGATCATGCCGAAAGCAACCAGCATCCAGTTTGAATTCCGGTTGCCGATGAAAAAACTTTCATTATTGGCATTCCTGGAAGTGATATAAGCTACAAGCAGCAGTACCAGGAAATATATGATCACAAAACTGAACAGGAGTACAGGCGACATACCGGTCTTTTTCTTGTTAACGAGTTAGTTGGGTACAATAATAGGAAGATTAGACCAATCGCCGGTATCCAGCGCCTTTGCAGCAAGCGGCAGGCTTCTTTAACGCCCCAGCCCGAAATTAAAGCCGATGCTCACGAAAGGACGGTTCCCGTAGGGTGTGGAAGGATCTGAACCATAACCGGTTTTGTTCAGCAGATCGTATTGAACCATAACCAGCAGCCCGCCTACATTGCCCATCGGCAAAACACCGCCGGCACCCACCAAAAAACTGGGCATGATCTTACCGTTCAGCGAATACTTGGTATCGGTATCATAGTTCTTTACACTTCCCCAGATATAGTTCATTTCGGGCTGTGCTTGTATAAATGCCTGCTGGATAGGATAAAAACGGCCAAAGATGTTCATACCGGCTACACCGTAATTGGACCTTGACAAGGTCTGGTTGCCGTAGCGAACCCGGTACTGTGTATACTGGCCGTTTATGCCGATACCGGCGGCAAACATATTGGTGAACCGGTACCCGACCTGGGGGGATATATTAACAAATGTATAGTCGCCAAAGCTCAGGCCAAAATTACCACCCGCAAAAAGCCGGCTGCGGTCAAAGCCTTTTTTAACCGGCTCCCCTTCATTTCCGGGGTCCTGTGCAAAAAGGGTACTGGTACTTAACAACAACAGAAGGGAGAGCAACAGATTCTTGTTCATATAGTAGTTTTAAAGGAACGCGCGCGCTCAAAACCGCGGGCAAAGCGATTGCCTGTCGGTATTGTATTCATTATAAAAGCCCGGTTTCTGCAGGGAGAATTCAATAGCGCCTCTTGAATTGTTATAGGCCGACAACGATGATGTGGTGACATCATAGGTGAAACTCATCCGGAACTGTTTCCACTGGAATCCGATCAAAGGTATAACAGATTCGCCAGCCCGGTAGAAGGCGCCGCCGATCACCTGTGTTTCGCCATCGCCGCTCAGGTTATAATTGGCGCTGGCGCCCAGCACCAGCTCATGCGACGTGGCCTGGTTTGAATAATAACCCATCGGGTTTAAGATAACCCGGTCGTTCAATTTGGCGCTTGCGTTTACAAAGCCGATATAACGCATGGAGAGCCGGTTGTCGAAACCCGACTGCGTGAAGAAGGTTTCTTTGGGCCGGTTGATATGGTGCACCGAAAAGCCGCCATTCAGGTACAGCTTATCGGTAGGGAAATAGGCGTAGTTCATACCGGCCTGTATGTCAACATAGCTGATGCTGTTGGCATTGAAAACAACACTGGTTGGAATGCCCGCATCAAAAAAGCCGGTGGTTTCATTGAACTGATCGGGAAATTTCAACCTGGAAGGATCAACGCGTTTATTGGCCCAGCCCACATTGAAACCGGCCGACAGCAGGCTGGCGTATCCGATCATCTGGTGATAAGCAATGGAGCCATATACTTTCGTAGATGTGAGGTTGCCACTGCCGGCTAAGTCGCGCAGAATCACCCCTCCAAGACCCAGCCATCCATTCTCGATTTTGTCGCGCAGCACCTGTGCATCGCCGTACACACTGATGGTTTTATAAGGCACCGACATTACGTTGACCCACTGGCTGCGGTAATTGGCCCCGATGCGGTAATCGGCATCGGGAATAAAGCCGGTATTGGCCGGGTTGGTGGTGAGGGGAGAATTGAAAAACTGTGAAAAATGCAGGTCCTGTGCAGCAAGCTTTCCGCAGCAGCAAATGGCTGTAAACAACATCATCAAAATCGGCGCGCTACCATTCTTATGATTCATCTTACACGCGTTAAAGGTTAACGGATAAGGGTTATATCACCCTTTTTTGTTGCTCTGGTGCCATCAACAAATTGTACGTCCAGCACATAGGCATATACATCCATCGGCTGTACCACGCCATTGACCTTGCCATCCCAGCCAAACTTGAGCGAATTCGATTCAAAAATTTTTTGCCCCAACCGGTTAAAGACCAGGAACCGCATGGTTTTGATACCGAAGCCCTTCACAAAAACGATGTTATTGGGTGCAGGGCCGGTGGGTGTAAACGCATTCGGCAAATCAATTTGCGGCGACACGATCGCTTCTACCGTCTGACAGCTTGTATCAATACAGCCCGCCTGGTTGATTGCCTGCAGGCAAACCTCGTACTGGCCGGATTCATTAAACTGGTGCGTTATTTCAGCCCGGCTGCTGGTCGACAGGCTGTCGCCATCACCAAATTCCCAAATAAATCTGACGGCATCGGCAGATGATCCATTGCTGAAGTGATGCGGTGTATTGGTAACCGGAATGGTGGGTGAAGGAGTGAACGCTGCGGTGGGCTTCAACTGTATCAATACCTGCCGGAAGGTGCGGTCGGTTACATTACAGGTATTGGGATCGGTAACGGTCAGCGATACCGTATAGGTGCCCGGCACGTTATACACTTTTACAGGGTTCTTGTCGGTTGAAGTGGTGCCATCGCCAAAATCCCATAACCAGGTGTCACCCGCTATGCTGTTGTTCGTGATAATGGCGGTGTAGGGAGCGCAGCCGTCTTCGATCGTGAAATCGGCCTTTACCAGCGGGCTCACGTTATACGGTTGCATGGAAGAATCACCCGCATTGCAAAAATTGGTGTCGTTCAGTATGAGCCGC
>JASGFZ010000203.1:0-5993 GCA_047605345.1 Flavihumibacter sp.
ACCGATTACAATGAAGGATTTGTATTGCCCGCCGCGATCGACAAAGCCACTACGGTAGCGATCACGCCGCGCAGCGACCAGGAAATCCATATTTATTCGTACGACCTGCAGACCCTTTACCAGGGTAACCTGCAAACGGTAGAGCCCTCACCCATGCAGTGGCCCGATTTTATACTCGGCGTGGTACAGCAATTGCAGCGCAGGGGATTGAACCTGCAGGGGTTCAATATGGTCTTCGGCGGTGACGTACCGATGGGTGCCGGCATGTCGTCGTCGGCCGCCCTGGAATGTGCCGTGGCTTTTGCGCTGAACGAAACATTCTCGCTGGGCCTCGACAAATTAACGATGGTGAAGCTGGCGCAGGCGGCCGAAAACCAGTTCGTGGGCGTCAACTGCGGTATCATGGATATGTTCGCCAGCATGTTCGGTAAAGAAAACCATGTGATCCGCCTCGACTGCCGCAGCCTCGATTACGAATACAAGCCTTTCAATATGGACGGCTTTCGCATTGTATTACTTGACACCGCCGTAAAGCACAATCTCGGTTCCAGCGAATACAATGTGCGCCGTACACAATGTGAAACCGGTGTGGCGATGATCAGTCGGCAGAGAGAGGGCGTACACAGCCTGCGTGATGTGGATATGGCCATGCTCGATCAATATGTGCTGCCGAACGACAGACTTGTTTATCAGCGTTGCCGTTACGTGGTGGAGGAAAGGGATCGGTTGCTGGGCGCCTGCGAAGACCTGGAGCGCGGCGATATGAAGGCTTTTGGAGAAAAAATGTTCCAGACCCACCAGGGACTCAGTAAATTGTACGAGGTAAGCTGTGACGAGCTCGACTTCCTGGTGAGCGAGGTGCGGGGCAACGATGCCGTGCTGGGCGCGAGAATGATGGGGGGCGGCTTTGGCGGCTGTACCATCAACCTGGTAAAGGAAGAAGCGGTGGAAAAGCTGATCGCCGATGTATCGGCCCGGTACCTGGAACATACCGGCAAGCTGATGCCCGCTTATGTGATCAAAATCGGAAACGGAACCAGTATCATTTAAATAATAAGCTCGATGAAAAAAACTATTGCAGCGCTTTCTTTCCTGGCCGCCGCCGCCTGCCAGGGTCCCGCCGACCAACACAGGGGATTGGATGTAACCCAGGTGCCGGACCAGGCCGGCATACATGCTCCTTTTGACACGACCCTCGATGGCAAGCCGGTAAAGCTGTACATCCTCAGCAGTAAAAATGGTATGAAAGTGAGCATTACCAATTATGGCGGGCGTATCGTATCACTCGAAGTGCCCGGAAAAGACGGTAAGCTGCGTGATGTGGTAGTCGGCTTCGGCAGCATCAACGACTATCTGACGACCACAGAAAAATATTTCGGCGCTACCATTGGGCGCGTGGGCAACCGCATTGCGAAGGGATCGTTCAAAATCGATACCGCCACCTACAGCCTGTTCAACAACAACGGTCCGAATTCACTGCACGGCGGTAAAAGCGGGTTCGACTCCAAAGTATGGGATGTAAAGTCGTCTACCGACAGCAGCCTGGTGATCAGCTATGTATCGCCCGACGGGGAAGAAGGCTATCCCGGTGCGCTGACCTCAACCGTTGCATTTACCGTATTACCCGGAAACACGCTTGACATTAAATACGAGGCCAGCACCGACAAGAAAACGGTGGTGAACCTTACCAACCATGCTTTCTTCAACCTGAACGGCGAGGGAAGCGGCAGTGTCAACAATCATTTGTTGCAGATCAACGCGGCTTCGTTTACACCGGTAGACAGTACGCTGATCCCCACCGGGAAAATTGCGCCTGTGGCCGGAACGCCCTTTGATTTCCGCAAGCCGGTGACCATCGGCTCACGTATTGAAGCGGCCGATCAGCAATTGAAATTCGGTGGCGGCTACGACCACAATTTTGTATTGAACGGTAAAGCGGGCGCGCTGCGCCAGGCGGCGATCGCCACCGGAGACCAGAGCGGCATTGTTATGGAAACGTGGACGGTAGAGCCCGGCCTGCAGTTCTATGGCGGTAATTTTATGGCCGGCAAGAACACCTTCAAAACAGGTGCGAAAGACGAATACCGTACGGCGTTTTGCCTGGAAACACAGCATTATCCCGATGCGCCGAATCACAAAAATTTCCCTTCTATTTTACTGGAGCCGGGTAAGAAGTACGAAACGGAGACGCAGTACAGGTTTTCGGTGGTGAAGTGAGTGGGGGAAGGCAAAAATTAAAAGTCAAAAAGTTAAAAAAGGCAGACTGGCGAAACTGGGCTGCCTTTTTTCGTGTTTTTATTATTTTTCTACTGTATCGGCAGTGGGTCCGTTTTTCTTTACCGATTCGATGCCGTTGTCGCGCCCGGCTGTATCGGCATACATCTGGCTAGTTCCGATCACTTCTCCGTTACCCGCCTTGAGGTTGAAATAGGGTGCGGCCGTCTTCCGCTTCCAGGCTGCCGTATTTGTTATCGTCGCCGGCATTCTTCTTTACTGATTCGATGCCGTTCAGGCAGCCCGCCTTGCTGGTATAAGATTCGCTGGTTAGGATGGTTTGACCATTGTCGGCCTTGAGGTTGAAGCGGAAACCGCCGTTAGCGGTGGTTGAGACAACAAATTTTCCCATGATGATTTGTTTATATGATTAGCAAATGGTTTCGATAAATATATTGGAAAATGCGCGATGTTGTATGCGGGGATTTGGCGATTTTGGCCCTATTTGATTGGCAATGGGAAGAATACCGGCAAATCGTTATTTTGTGGAAGCGGTTTTGCCGTGTAAATTCTGAAAATTGTGATGAAAATGCCCGGCTTCATAATCTTAAGTTTGATATACCTAATACCGCCTTGCAATGGGAGATGTATTCTTCGAAAAACCTATCCTGAATTCGCCTTATTACCAACCGAACCGTCACTGGGAATTGGATGACTCCGGGCAGCCGACCATGGCCATCGTTGAAAAAAGAAGGCCGGCGAAATTTGTGACGCCCATTCCCAAACCGAAAAAGAGAAAATCAGCCGGCGACCAGCAATCCATGGTTTTCGACGAGGGGCACGGATTATCCACAGACCGGCAACAGTTCGATACGGTTTCGATTATCAACCGTGTAAGAGAAGAAGTTAATAAATGGCGATCAGTTCCTGATCCCTCGAAATGGGGCGTTACCCCTGACACCGCCCGGTTGCTGCAACACTGGCGGCACCATCACTTCAGCGGCGCCCGTCCTTTTTTCTGCCAGGTGGAAGCAGTGGAAACCGCCATCTGGTTAACCGAGGTGGCGCCGAATGCCGGTAAATCGGCAGCAGGCATTCTCGACCACCTCGAAAGAGCAAACCTGGATGCGAATCCCGGCCTTTCGCGCACTGCGCTGAAACTGGCCACCGGCGCCGGAAAAACGACCGTGATGGCCATGCTCATTGCCTGGCAAACGGTCAATGCAGTAAGGCACCCCCAAAGCAGGCGGTTTACGCGCGGGTTCCTGGTGGTAGCGCCCGGACTTACCATCAAAGACCGGTTGCGGGTGTTACAACCCAATGACCCCGACAGTTACTATGCCAACCGGGAACTGGTGCCACCCGATATGCGACCGACCTGCAGAAAGCAAAGATCATCATTACCAACTATCACGCATTCAAGCTCAAAGAGAAGATAGAGTTATCGAAAGGCGGACGTTCTTTATTGCAGGGTCGCGGGGAAGCCCTGCAAACCCAGGAAACAGAAGGTGAAATGGTTCGCCGGGTCATGCCCGAGCTGATGGGTATGCAGCGTATCATGGTACTCAACGACGAAGCCCACCATTGCTATCGCGAGCGGCCTGAAGCCGAAGACGAGGAATCAGATTTAAAGGGTGAAGAGAAAGAAGAGTCCAAAGCCAACCGCGAAGCGGCGCGTTTATGGATCTCGGGGCTGGAAGCGTTGCAGCGCGTTATTGGTATCACCCGCGTGATCGATTTGTCGGCCACTCCCTTTTTCCTGCGTGGTTCCGGTTATCCCGAAGGCACCCTATTCCATTGGGTCGTTTCCGATTTCTCGCTGATGGATGCTATTGAATGCGGTGTTGTGAAGCTGCCGCGGGTGCCGGTGGCCGACAATATACCCGGCAGTGAAATGCCTATGTTCCGCAACCTATGGGAGCATATCGGTAAAAAGATGCCGAAAAAAGGACGCAGTAAAGGGAGCGATCTTGATCCGCTTAGCATTCCGCCGCCATTGCAAACAGCCCTGGAAGCATTGTATGGCCACTATGAAAAAACATTTCGCCTGTGGGAGTCGGCGGGCATACAGGTGCCGCCCTGCTTTATCGTGGTATGTAACAACACGGCCACGTCGAAGCTGGTATATGATTTTATTGCCGGGTTTGAGCGGGAAAATGAAGACGGCAGCACAACCATCAACAATGGCCGCCTTGCCTTGTTTCGCAACTACGATGAAAACGATATGCCTTTCGCCCGTCCCAACACCATTCTGATCGATAGCAGCCAGTTGGAGTCAGACGAAGCGCTCGATGATAATTTCCGCAAGATGGCAGCCAGCGAAATAGAACAGTTCAGAAAGGAAATGATCGAAAGAACGGGCGATGTACAGGCGGCTTCCACGCTCAGCGACAAAGACCTGCTGCGGGAGGTAATGAATACCGTGGGGCGCCGCGACCGGCTGGGTTCATCGGTTAGATGCGTGGTATCGGTTTCCATGCTCACCGAAGGCTGGGATGTGAATACCGTTACCCATGTGCTGGGCGTGCGTGCTTTTGGTACGCAGTTATTGTGCGAACAGGTGATAGGCCGCGCCTTGCGCCGGCAGAGTTATGAACTGAATGAAGAAGGATTGTTTAATACGGAATATGCCGATATACTGGGTATTCCTTTCGACTTCACCGCCAAGCCGGTGATCTCCACTCCGCAGCCACCCAAAGAAACCATTTCCGTGAAGGCAGTAAGGCCCGAACGGGATCATTTGGAGATACGTTTTCCCAAAGTGGCTGGTTACCGGGTTGAAAAACCAGACGATGTGCTACAGGCAACCTTTGATGAAGATTCCCGGTTGCTGTTAACACCAGACCTGGTAGGCGCTACGCAAACAGAAAATGCCGCCATTATCGGCGAGCAGGTGCGGCTCGACCTGGGGCATACTGCCGATGTACGCACTTCGCAGGTATTGTTTGAACTGACCACGCACCTCGTTAATAAATGGCGCGATCCTAACGAGCCGCCGAAGCTGCACCTGTTTGGCCAGTTGAAGCGGATTTGCAAACAATGGCTCGACGGTTACCTGGTTTGCAAGGGGGGTACTTATCCCGCACAGTTGAAATACAAGGCACTGGCCGATAAAGCAACCGACCAGATCATGGCCGGCATTATTGCTGCCCACGACGATACCAGGCTGGTGCAGATCATTCCCGACCCGTTCAACCCGGAGGGCTCTACCGGGCACTTACAATTTCATACCACCAAAACCAGCCGCTGGCAAACGGCGCCTGGTAAGTGCCCTGTCAATTGGGTTATCACCGACAGCGATTGGGAAGCTGAATTTTGCCGGGTAGTGGAACAGCACCCCCGGGTAGTATCGTACGTAAAGAACCAGAACCTGGGACTGGAAGTGCCTTACCGGTTTCATGGCGAGATGCGCCGCTACCTGCCCGATTTTATTGTACTGGTAGATGATGGCCACGGGAAAGAAGACCTGTTGCACCTGGTGGTGGAAATAAAGGGCTACAGGCGCGAGGATGCTGCCGATAAAAAGAAAACGATGGATACCTATTGGATACCCGGTGTGAACAATGCCGGTCATTATGGTCGATGGGCTTTTGCCGAACTGAAAGATGTATTCAGCCTGGAGGAGGACCTGAACGGGGAAATTAAAAAGGCCGTGGATGCCCTCATCGATACAGCGGTTTCACAAAAAACCGTTGTTTAACCCATTTTTTATACGATAATAATGGTTCAATTTATAGCATGAGCAAGAAAGTTAGCGCTGCCGGTAAATCGGTTGACAG
>JASGFZ010000204.1:0-5981 GCA_047605345.1 Flavihumibacter sp.
AAAGAGTTTGCTATAGCCTTGTCCCCGGCTGTCCACCAGGGTTATGCGCAACACCAGTTTTTCTGCGCCCGCAGCTTTTATCAGCAGGGTTCCTTTCTCTGAGTCTGTGCCGGCTGCAGCCAGCTTGTCGCCAATATAATATTGCAGGCCCATTACCTCTTCCGGTTGCATATCGGTGATGGACAACCGAAATTTGGCCCCTTCTGCAACCGGCCGCGCTTCGAAACCTGTCCGCCAGTCGGGGCATATCGCCGGGTAGGTGTCGGTGGCAGGGTTATACAGGGATATGCCGGCGGTAGCAGGAACAGCTGTATCGCCGGCCTTCTCCACCAGCTGGAAATCAACCAGCGACGCGGGCGGCGCCACAAAAGTGCCGGAAGGCATCTGTTGCCGGGCGCCTTTCTGCAGCAGCAGGTACGTGCCGGGCGATAAGGTGATTTTGCCTTCGCGGGCGCTTCCCCTGAAGTCATTTCCCTTATTGATACCCTGCACACTGAAATCGGCGTTCAGCCCCGGGAGACTGATCACCATATCATGCTTTTTCCAGGCGATGGCCGTAGCCGGTCTGCCGGGCTCGGGCTGCCGGAAGGGATCACGCAGCGGGACGGCATCGGGCATCAGCTCCAGCCGCCAGGCATGCGGCGACAATTTGTCGAGAAAATAGGCGCCAGCGCCTTCGTACTGCACCACCGGCGAATTATGTACACCCGCCAGGTGCTGCAGCGATGAAAGGCTGCGCGGCCGGGTACGGGTGTTGTTGGAATAATAAAACCGGTTGTCGGTATTCATCTCGCTCAGCGCCTGTTGATAGCTCAGGTGAAATGCGTTGAAGCTGGTATCGGCCGGGTAAACACCGTACTGTTTTCCCCGCGGCACGCGGTGAAATACTTCTGCCGCGATCATCAGCGAAATGGCTTTGGCCGGCGTATAAGCGAGGTTAAGATAATGCGTCTGGTAATCAGAATTGACATCGGCAATGCCCATGGGGTCATAAGCGAACTGTGTTGCCCACTGGAAGCCGGCGCTCCTGAAGCTGCGGGCCATGGCCGGGTACATATAGGGCGCCATTACATCGGCGGCATCGAACTCATAGACCATCAGCGCGCGCCTGGCAAAGGCCGGAACCGTATCGCGAAAGGGAATACGGTATTGATCCACGGCCGGCAGGGAATTGCCCGGAAGGGTGCGGTTGCCTACCAGCCCGGTGGGGTACCACTGGAAGCTGAACCCGTCTACCGTCGAGGCGGCCACGGCATCGCTGTAACCGGGTCCCTGCGCGATGTTGTAGAACAGGGGCTTGCTCCACCCGGTTTGCCGTATGGCCGCCGCCAGCCGGTTGATGTATTGCGTAACGCCTTCTTTAGGGCCGCTGTGCGCGGGTTCGTTGTTGATTTCCACGGCAATGATATCCGGATCGTTTTGATACCGCAGCTTCGTATAAGGGTTGACGTGCGTGAAGAATTGTTTGAGGTAGTTTTCCTGTGCGCGGATGGCATTTTCATCGGTGGTGAGTTTTCCGCGGCCGTAGTACCGCGAAAAACCCGGTGTAGGCTCGTCGGGGTCGGGATAACCGTTTCCCCAGAAAGCGATCGGGGTGATGATGGTCCTGATCTTTGCCTTTTTCAGCTCGGCCAGCAGGAAATCAAAGAGCCGGAGGTGCTCATTGTTGAGCAGGTTACCCGTGGTATCGCTGATTTCGGTATCCCATACGTGCACGCGAAAAGCGTTTAGCCCTAACCGTGAGAAATGATATACATCGTTGCGGATGGCTTGTTCCAGGTTTATACCTTTGGCCTTCTGCGCCCGGTACGCATGTGCAAAGGGCGTGGTATAGTTCACCCCGAAAAAAGAAGCTTCCTGTTTGCTTGCTGTGTAGCGCAGCACACCCTGTTTGTCCATGTACACCAGGTTGTTTTTGTTCAGCGGCTGTGCAGGCAGCATGGTGTGCAAAAGCAGGAGGCATGCCGGCAGAAAAAGAAGGATGCGCATGATCAGGGGGTGGGTTGGTTTTTAAATGCATCAAGCGCCGCCGTGGGCTTGCCGCTGTTGTCGAAAGCGCCGAGGGTATATCCTTTCCAGCCACCGTAACATTCGGGCTCCCAATACAAAACACCAAGGCCGCGGTTGCCGGATACGGATTTGGTTTTATCAATGAGGTCGGTAAGAAATGCCTTGCAGTCGTCGGCCTGGTCCCAGGGCATGCCAGCCTCTACAATCATCACATCCTTATCATACCGGGTAACCATATCGTTCATATTGGCGAGCACCGATGTATTCGCCGCCGCCCAGCCGGAGGGCGCATAAGAAGGATAGACCGACATGCCGATTGCATCGAATTTGGCGGCATTGTCTGTCAGTCCGCCGATATTCCAGCGAAACAGCTCATTATTCCATGCATCGGAAACATGCACCAGCACTTTAGCCGCTGCGTACACTGCTTTTACAGCATCGTAGCCGGCGCTGATGAGTGCTGCATAGCCGGCCATGTTTTTAGAGGCTTGTCCGTCGGGCCAGAGGAGTCCGTCGTTGGTTTCGTTGCCCACCTGTACCCATTGCACGGTTATACCGGCGGTTTTCAGCTGCTGCAATACTTCTTTGGTATGCGCTGCGAGGGCGGCTTTCAGTTCGATAAACGAGAGGGCTGCCCAGTCGGCGGGTTTTTCCTGGTGGGAGGGGTCGGCCCAGGTATCGCTGTAGTGAAAATCGATCAGGAGCCGCATGCCGAGAGCCTGCGCTCTTTTTGCTTTGGCAAGAACGTCGGCAATGTTGTTATAGCCATCGGCGGGTTTTACCCAAACCCGCAGGCGGATGCTGTTAAAACCCAGCGATTGCAGCAGGCTGAAGCAATCGGTTGCCGTGCCGCTGTGGTTATAAAATTTTTTTCCCGCTGCTTCCATTTCAGTTACCCAGCTGATATCGGCGCCTTTCACAAAATGGCTGGTGGTTGCGGGTGGATCTGTTGGTTGCCCCGGTGCGGGTTTGTTACCGCCCTTGTTGCATGCAGCTAATAATGCAAGTATTGCGAACGCGCGGATGCTTTTTTTTACAGTCATGATGTTTATGTGCCTGCCGGCGGTGGTAAAGCGAAGATAATGCTCGTATGGGAATCATTCATCGCCGTATAAGACCAAAAACCGAAGGAAAGAGGCTGGTTGTCGAAGAGGTTCTTTTGCAGCAGGGGGAATGTTGATCTTTGTATTGCCAGGCGAACGAAATCCCATCCTGCGAAAGCCGCCGATCCCATAGAAACCATCCCGATCCAACCCTTGTTAAGCCAAAGAAGTCCAGGCAGAAAAATCATTGTTTAATCCGGTATCCATTGAAATGCAGCAGCCGTTGTACCGTTCAAAGCATTGAGCCACTCCCGACAGGGGTGGCTTTTTTTGTGGCCTATCACGCAGTTCTTATGATAAATAATTTTTTAATATTATAGAAATATTCACTATCATTAGGTGGTATTAACAACGCATGTCATTGGTTCATCAAGGTAGGTGTAAGTACAAGAAAATATCTTTTTCCTTCCTGTAGTCAGCATCTGTTCGAACAGATTTTCATTTGTACGGATATGCCGCCTACGATCAGATAGCAAAAACATATTTATGATGCTGACTATTGAACAACTAAAAAAAATCATGCCCCAGGCGCGAACCAGGCTGCTTGAGAATTTTTTGGATGAGTTCAATTTGCAACTCCCTGATTATAAAATTGACACAGCCAAAAGACTTGCTGCTTTTCTTGCCCAGGGCGCTTATGAAAGCGGAGAACTGAGGGAACTGGTGGAGATTATGTATTATACTACGTCTGAACGTTTACGGACAGTTTGGCCTAAACGTTTTCCGACAGTGGAAAGTACACTTCCTTATTTAAAGAATCCTGAAAAGTTAGGCAATTTTGTTTATGCAAATCGCCTTGGGAATGGAAGCGTTGAAAGCGGTGACGGATTTAAATACAGAGGACGAGGCTGGTTCAATGGAACGGGCAAAGACTTTTATCAGCGTATGACTGATCTGACTCACCATGATTTTATAAACAACCCGGATGATATGGCGATAGCAAAATTTGCTGTTCTTTCCGCCTGCGAAGAATGGACTGAATCCAATTTGAACCAGTTGGCAGACGAGGAAAATTTTAAAAAGATAACACGAATCATTAATGGCGCTTTAACCGGGTTGGATGGACGGCTGGTGTATTATCATAAAGCCAGACAGGCATTTGGGCTTTGATTCAGTCGCCGCCGGTGGCAAAACCCACTGACTGGACGTTTGAGGGCTGATGTAAATGTTACGAGGAAAACAGCAGCTACTACGGTCTTGTCTTATGCTTTGAAAGACCAGGTAAGAAAAGATGAATATATCAATGGTTGAATTCAGGCCCATATTGCCTTCGCTTGCCCTGCGCACCAAGCCAGGTGTCATCATTACGGCCTGTACCCTGCCTGAAGAGAATTATTCCGTTCGTATTCTGCAGAAAAATAATTTCAGGTTGCTGGATGAAGTATGGGACAATGACGACGGCCTCGTGTGGGAGTGGCTGTACGAGGGTTAGTTCAGTCCGGCAATCTGGTATTTCAATAAATCGCCGTTGATTTCATAGATAATGGCCATGTTATAATAGCCCCGTCCCGCAAGGGTCCGGTCACTGCTCGCGCTTTCCTGTTTCCACAGGTCGCCCGCTCCATCCCGATTTCCTGATTGCGCCCGTTTTTCCGCCGTTTTGAAGTTGGAGGTGCCCTTCACAAAACCTGCGTTAGTGCGTCAAACAGCTCCGGCGAAATAAGAATATCGGTAGTGGATTGCGCACCCGCCGCCTGGAGTCGCCGGTTTCGAACGACATGCCTTTGTGCAAAATATCGATGACCTTTGATTCCGGCGCGGTTTCCGTTCTGTCAACAATAGCAACCGTTTTCACTTCGGGCGAAATGGTGACGGGTGCCGGCGTTTTTATGCTGAGCGACATACGGCTGGTTGAACTGCAGGAATAACAGAATTTGACCCGCTATACTTCCAGTATGGGCCTGGTGGTGTTGAACAGCTCCTTTTTTAGCCTGATCTGCTGAAAATAGCTGATCCGCACAGGGCCGTTTGTTTTTTCCTGGAAGCCGGGCTGTATATCGGTGTTCAGGATGATCTGGTGACTGTAATAGGAGTCGCCGATCAGATCCCAGTCGTCGTCGATAAACTGAAAATAGGTGTTCAAAGATTGCTGCCGGTTGATCTGGCCCGATAGCCGGGTATCAGGAAGCAGTATCAGTGGAGTGGGGATAATGGCTTCAGCAATGTCCATTTCCCAGGCTTTGCTGTTCAGCACGGTGCTGCCAACGCCGTTTTCGAGGCGTACCTGTGTGTAGCTGATATCCCATTCCGAAATAACCTGTGCCGCGTCCACCTCATCCATGAGTTGCATACTGATATTGCCGTGGCTCACCAGGTAGGTGGGCGTGAGGGTGATATTCTGCACACGCAGGTCGTCGTTGCCATTGCCGTCATAGGCGCGGAAAAAGACAGTGTGCTGAAAAGCTTCTTTGTCGGCCGGTTCTGCATAGGGATGCTGTAGCCGGTAGCTGCCATCCGGCAGCAGGCTGGTATACGCCGCCTCCCTGTTCAGTTCGATGGAAGTTTGGGGGTTCACTGCAGTAAAGCTGCCGTCGCCCCAATCCATTCTGAAAAAACGGGTGTTCGCGGTAACGCGCAGGATCAGGGTGGCGACAACGCTGTCGGTTGTCAGCTCGAATTGCGTAACCAGGTTAGCGGGATAAGGCCGCGGAACAGCGCGGAGCTTGATGGACGAAGCCGGCTGGGGCGCAACGATGTTTTCCATGGCGTTTGATTTGTGATGAATGAATAGGGATGCTGATGTGAAAATACCTGGCAGATGGATCTTCCGAAAGGGTATTTTTCCCGAATTAAAGGGGGATTCCTCCCGCGCGATAACCCGCCTTGCCATAACACCGTTATCAGATCGCTAAGTTAGGGCAAGGCGGG
>JASGFZ010000205.1:0-5916 GCA_047605345.1 Flavihumibacter sp.
ACAGCTCGATGCATCGCTGGCGGTAAATCTCGGTGAGTATCTCGTCTTTGTCGGTGCTGGCAAATGCGGCAAGCCCCGCACCTACGCCGTAGATATCCGTTGCGGGCGTTTTGGTACGCACTGCATTCAGGGCCTGGAGGGCTTCGGGCAGGCGATCGAGGCGGGCAAGGGCCTCTGCCTTGATAAGCATTATTTCACCCGGCAGGTACAGGGGCACCGGTGCAGAGGACGAAGCAAAAAAACCGGCAATACGGTAACGTGGGTCTATGCTGGTGTTGATACCGATATAAAAGGGTATGCGCTTGTCGCTGAGATCGGGCGCCAACGCAGCCGGTAAGCCCAGCGTGGAATCTACCGGCTGGAACACGTTGTTGGTAGACGTAGCTGACTCATATACCGCATTCAGGCCAAGTGCGTTGTGGGCAATGGTGCTGGTTTTGCTGAGGTCCACCATCTCGGCTGCTGCAAGCGCACCCTGGTTATCACCGCTGAAGACAGCGTAACGCGCTTTCAGTGCATACAGCGTGTTGATGATATTAACCTCTGTGGGCAGGCGGCCGAGAACAGCTGAATTAGGTTCGTTCGCTTTTACGCTGCTGATACCGAAATCCAATACCTTCATGGCTTTGCGGAATCCATCCATACGATCGATAAACCCAACGGTGGCACCAGTGGTATCGGGTATTTTTTCCCAGAACATTGCCATGTTACCGATCGACAGGGCCTTGTAAATAGAAGCAAAACCAATCATGCCACTGGCATAATTTCCATCCTGCATAGTAGCAGCAAAATTGATCACGTTATCTGCGTCGTAAATGATCTTGTTGCTCTTTGTCCAGATATTCAACAGCACAGTATTGGTGGCGTCAACAGCCGATCCGCCCGTGCTCAGTTGTAATTCACCGGTATTACCGGCATTACGCAGGATCAGCTCGTTGGTGGTGAAACCGTTGGCGTCGATGACACAATACAACGAACCGCCTGCACCCAGCGAATACACACGCTGCAACCCGCCGGCCACCGCTGTTGCGGCCCTGTCGCTGGCAAATACCTCATCTGTTGTAGGCTGGTTAGGGTTCGTGTAGTCCTTCTTGCAAGCGACAAACGCCATCACCAGAACCAGCATCCATGTCGGCGGGAAATATCTATTACTTGTCATAATTTTCTTTTTAACGATTAGAATTTGGCGCTTACACCTATACTAAAAGAAGCAGGAATGGGAACAGATCCAAAATCAACGCCACGCAAAATGGTGCTTTGCCCGCCGGAATTGACTTCCGGATCGTACCCCTTGTAATTATCCCACGAAATCAGATTACGACCGCTTGCAGAGATGGTGAGTCCCTTGAACGCTTCGCCGATGGGTCCTGTGTTGTAAGACAGTGAGATCTCACGCAGTTTTACGAACGATCTGTCATCAATGCGCCATTCTTCAATAGCGTACACGCCGTTGAATAACCGCGGGGCAACAGTCCCATTGCTCCTGCTCGGCCACTTTACCGTTACCCACGCCCTGGCGGGTACGCCAGTCGGCATTCCATACTCCACACCCTGTACCGCATCGAGCTGCACACGCAGTCCGAGGCGCTTGTAGCTGAACTCGTTCACGAGGCTGGCTGTGTATTTAGGATTGGGTTGCCCAGCACTTTACGCAGTGTAGTGCCCGAGGGTACGCCATTGGCATCGCGCTGGGTGTGTACTCAAGCACGCCGTTCTGAACGCCTTTTTCTATCAGTGGAATACCGGTAGCGGTTTTCACTTCGGCTCCGCTATTGTCGCGCGCAAAGAAAGTACCATAGAATACGCCGATCGGCTGTCCTTCAATAATGGCACCGGTGCACCGGCATTGGTGCTCAATAACGTCAATGCCTGACCGATCTTAAGCGCTTTGTTGCGGTTGTGGTTATAAATAGCCGTTACATCCCAGGTGAAGTCTTTCTTTTGTACCGGGGTGGCATTGATCACCACCTCAAAACCTTTGTTCTCAAGCGATCCAAAATTGTCGAGCAGGTTTGAGAACCCGGTAGTAGGCGCAATAATGCGGGAAATAAGCAGGTCATTTACCTTCTTGATATAGTAGTTGAATGTGAAATTCAGCCTGCTTTTAAAGAAGGCCATATCGGTACCAAATTCCAGCTCTTCCTGGCGTTCGGGTTTCACATTTGTATTTGCCTGCTGGGTTGAAGAGGTCAACGCTGTCTTACCGAGGTAAGCATTGGTGGTGTAACTGTTAAAACGGGAATAGGGTCCGATGCCTGTCATGTTTCCCGACTGGCCGTAGGCGGCACGCAGCTTGAACAGGTTCCAGAAATCCAGGTTCCAGAATTTGGTATCGGAGATCACATAGCTGCCGCTGGCCTTGGTATATATCTGGTTACGCTGGTCTTTACCGAATGCCGAAGATCCATCCATCCGTACAGCTCCCGTAAGGAACAATTTATTGGCAATGCGGAAGGTTTGCTGCAGGTAAGCGCCTGAAATAGACATCTCGCTGCGGTCATCAGCGGGTGCAAGGATGGTGCTGGCGCCCGCAACTGTTTGCACCACCGGTGCAAGACCCCGTCCCTGCGCCATCACATAATGGTTCTTCTCGTACTGCAATGAGTATCCGACCTGTGTAACCGAAACCAGGTTATCGCTGAGCCTGGCTTCATAGTTGCCCGTCAGGTCATGGTTGATCTGATAAAAATTGTTAGTGGCGGCACTTGCATACCCGTTCAGCGAATCGTTGATGGGAGCAAAAGCGCCACCATAGAATAAAGTGTTCACGTTATAGGCAAAGGGCGGAATAAAAGTGGTTCCGTTCTGCGCATAATTATCGATCCCGATGGTATAATTGATGGTCAGGTTCTTGGTCGGCTTGATTTTCAGCGACGCATTGGCCAGCACACGGCTGGTTTGGTTGCGTTGCTTGATATCTTCTATTACAGACACAGGGTTTACCCGGCCACGTTCACCCACGGCTTTCAAATTACCCAATGCATCACGCTCCCATATATTATGGAAATTGCCGATGATATTTATGGAGTTCATCGGTGAAAAGAATGAGTTGCCGTCGGGCTTCTCATTGGCACCCGAGTTAATATAGTTGAGCCCGGCTGAAAAACTCATCCATTTATTGATAGTCTGGTCAATATTTGCCCGCAGGCTGTATCGCTGGTAATCGGTATTCTTGATAATACCCTCATTTTTGTAATAAGAAGCCGATACAAAATATTTGGTCAGATCAGTGCCGCCGCTTACCGACAGGTTATTGTCGGTTCCCAGTGCAGTGCGGAAAATGTAATCGTTATAGTCGTAACGGGTTACTTCGGTAGTATTGGTAGGCAGTGCAGCCGGGGTGCCGACAGTGCTTATCACGTCTTGTGTAAACACATCAGGCGAGCCGCCGAACTTCACAGGGCTCTGGTTCACCGGCACACTCTTACGCAGCTTGCTTACCATTAAATTGGTAGAGAAAGTCACCTGCGGAGCGCCGCTTTTTCCCCGTTTGGTGAATATCTGGATCACACCGGCGTTAGCGCGCGAACCATAAATCGCCGCAGCTGCTGCACCGTTCAGCACTTCAATACGTTCTATATCAGCCGGGTTGATATCAGACATACGGTTCTGGCCAACAGTACCCACAAAATTGCTGCCATCATAGTTGCTCGATGTGTTGGTTACCCGGTTGGTGGCGTTGTTCACAATTACCCCGTCAACGATATACAGCGGTTCCGACGAAGACGAAATGGAGCTGATACCACGCAGCCTCACCGAAATACCTCCCGAGGGGTCACCATTGTTTTGCGTGATCTGGGCCCCGGCTGTTTTTCCCTGCAGGGCCTGCAGCGCATTGGTGGCAACGCCCTTGGTAAGCTCTGAAGCGGGCACAGAACTGATGTAACTACCCAATTGTTTACGGGTAGTACCCTGGGTGGTGCCGGTTACGATCACTTCATCAAGATCTTTTGTGGAACGATCCAGGGAAGCGACCAGCTCATACGCCGAAGTTGCCGCAGTTACCTGCAGCACTTCATCAGCAGCTTTAAAGCCAACACCGGTAAAGCTTACCGTGTACCGGCCGGGTTTCAGATCAGCATTCAGTACGTAGGCGCCATTGGTACCGGTTGCGGTGCTGAATGATGTATTCCGCACCGATACGGTGATACCGGGAATACCATTGCCCTGTGCATCTTTAACGGTGCCGGTCAAACGAACCTGGCCCGCAACGGCAACAGAAACGAGTAGAAAAAAAGCCATCAGTATGCTTCTAACTGATTTCGGCGGACTTTCATGCAGTGCAGCAGTCATAAGCGTTGTTTTAATTGTCTAATGAATACAGGTGTGTGTTATAAGATCGTTTTGTTTTTGTGTTTATAGGGAACCAGCAGCGGATCATCAGGCGTCAATTCCGTTACCAGTGTATGGTAACCTTCGGGCGCACATACCTGGATTTTTTGTACGGTGTTCAGCTTTTCGGCAATTGATAAAGCCGCCACATGCGCACTCGATTCGATAATGGCCTGCTTGATAAGGGTCACCTCGTAATCGTTGTCAGTGATGCCCCTTTCGGTATCGATGGCGTTAACGCCCAGAAAAGCGAGGTCGGCATTGAACTTCCTGATCCGGTGAATAGCCTCCCCGCCCACTGCTATCTGCGCATTGTGCGACAGCTTTCCGCCAACCAGGATCACTTCTATATGCGGATGCTGCATCAGCTCAAAAGCACCTTGCACGCTCACGGTGACAAAGGTGGCGCGCAGCGACTGCGGTAAAATGCGCAGCATTTCGAGCAGGGTGGTACCACCCGTAGTAAACACGAGCATCCCGTCCTGGATAATGGACACTGCTTTTTGCGCCACCACTTTTTTCTGGTCGAGCGAGTAAACGTCGGTATGCTTGTAGGAATTCCGGAAAGAATTGGAGATGGCGCCGCCATGCACTTTTACCAGGCGGCCGGCGTCAGAGAGCTCGATCAGGTCGCGCCGCACCGTGTCTTCCGACACGCTGATTTTAGCGCTGAGGTCGGTCACCAACACCTTATTGTGGAGGTTAACCTCGTGGATAATGAGTTCCTGCCGTTCTCTTTTCAGCATAAACAGTTCATGGTTGGGACGTACCCGTTAGGGGAAGTTACGGAAAAACGCTTTAAAAACGCAAAAACCGGCAGAAATCAACATCAAATACGCAAAAACCGGCAATTGTAGCGGTCGCTTTCGCATTATTGCAGACCAGTCCTCCCCTCCGCACTTTACAGCGTACAGGAGTTATGGCTACAGTTAACAGGTCCATTCAAATCCCATTTGGGAAGCGATGACAGCAAGGTAATACCCTGAAAATCAGTTTTTTATAAATTGACTGGGAGTTGGTTTCAACGGTCGTGCCGGCGAAACGAAGACATTTAATTAAAGGGGAAAGATTGCCTGAAAAAGGGGCGTACGTTCAACCGGCTTTTCGTTAATGGCGAGGGGGAAAAGCGATTTATTCAGGCAAAAATAACAGGCGGCACTTGCAGGAAGGCCGCCTATGACTTTGGTGTTGCTTCAATACCGATCCAGCTGCGATTTCAGCAATTTCCGGGCAAAGTGTATCCGGCTTTTGATGGTGCCCAGCGGTTCCTTCAGCATATCGGCAATTTCATGGTATTTATAACCGTCGAAATAGAGCAGGAAGGGATTGCGGAATATTTCGGGCAGCTGGTGGATGGCTGCCTGGATTTCTTTCATTTTAAGCACCCCCTCCGCCGCATTGGCAGTGGTTACCTGGTTATAATCCAGTAAAAATTCATTGGGCGTGCTGTCGAAAATAGTGTTCTGCTTGGCTTTGCGGCGATAATTATTGATAAAAATATTCCGCATGATGGTGTAGAGCCAGGCTTTGATATTGGTACCAACATTGTATTTTTCACTGTTAGCGATAGCCCGGTACATGGTT